>JAICXK010000090.1 GCA_025980435.1 Bryobacteraceae bacterium | reverse complement strand
GCATAGATACCCATTTCGAGTGACGGGATGCGCAACAAGCGCCATTCCGTATCGGCCAGGGATTGCACGAGATTGCGTTCGTCGTCGCCGACCGGCTGGAAACCTGCGAAGAATTCGGCAACATGCGTTTCGTAGAGAGCAGCATCATCGCCGGGGAGCAGGACAGTCCGGCCGGTGAGACCTGTCTTGACAGCATTCAATGACGATTTGGCTTTGCCGGCTTCGGATGTGGGACCGGTCGAGAGCAGCGCGTTCTTCTGATTGGCGGCGATTTGAGATTGGGTAGACATAGGCTGCCTGAAGCTAGCATGGCGAAAGCGGAAAACGGATCGAGGCGGGCGGCGAAAATGCGGTAAAGCGAGGAAACGGAAGGGAATAAGAATATTTGTTCGGGCTGTGATCGAGCGGCGGGATGGTCCGCAAACGCCAGAGCCCAGCGCCCGAACTATTGTCCCGCCTGCGCCGCTGAAACCACAATCCACGGATTCGCTTTCAGATCTTCCAGCGCGCCCGCTTGCCACGCATATTCCGGGTGCGCTTTCAGAAATTCTTTCGCGTGGAACTCCACTCCGCACGGATGCCCGGATCCCGCAACGAACGACATCTTCTCCGCCATGGCGCTATCCGATACTTTGGCTTCGGCGGTTCCGGCCGGCCCGTAAGGACCCTGCCAGGGCTTCATGCCTCTGCTGGAGCGGTCGATGTGCCCGCAGAGCGTGCGCTCGTTCGGATCAATCTCCTTCGTAATCATGTCGTAATGATCGGTCTCGAACTTCTTTCCTGTTTCGACGTCGATCTTGCCCTTGTTCTCTGCCATAAGCTGATTCCAGCGGCTCCGGCGGACAAGGTTCGGAGTGTTCGGGTCGTTAATCGGAAAATCGGTCTCCTCGGCAACGAGCTTGGGATTAATGGGAAAATTCGATCCCACAAAGTAGCCATCCTTCGTGCGCTCCAGCGTTACATACTTGAGCCCGAGTTCCAGCCGGCCGATCTCGTTCGTCTTCCGGTCGCCAACCAGCCAGGTGTTCGCGTATCCTCCGTTGTTGCCGTCCTCCATGATGCGCGCGAAGTCGTCAATCGATCCCGAATACTGCATCGCCTTGCGCGCGCGAACAAATTCAGGCACGCCTTTTTCGTCGAAACCATGAAAGCTGCCAATAGTTGTTTCGGTGATCATGATTCCGGCATCGTTGATTCCGAAATCGTCCGCGCTGTGGATCAGCCCGGGAACGCCGTCCATAATCAGGTGGCGCCCGGAAGACGGAACGATGTCGAAGATAATGTCCCAGCGGGTCCCGGTCAGATAATCGGTCCAATTGTTGTGGCCAATTACAATCCGCCCGTCCTTCGTATAGCTTCCCGTCGCGACAAACGCGCTGCAGTGCTCGGGAACCGCGCTCTTCACCGGAGTCCCGGCACGCCGCTTGAGATCGTCGTAATAGTAAGGAAACTCCATCCACCCGTTCATTGCCACCAGGTCGATCACGTCGAGCTTCGATCCGCGCGCCTTCAGTCCGTCTGCAATACCCTGCAGTTCTTCGCGGTATTCCTGCGGTATCTTGGGCCAGAAAATGGTTTCCGCCACGGTCCGCAAGTCCTGCCACGAATGCTCGACCTCATGCGTGGCGCTCAACTCGATGGCGCGCTTCGCATCTTCAATCTCGGCGCTTAGCAGATAGCCGTGTTGAAATCCGATTGTGGAAGGGCTGCCCTCCAGATGAACGAAAGTCCAGCCCGCGTCAGCCGGTTTTCGAAAGCTCCCGCGTAGCCGCGCATCCGATGAATCGGATTGCCCCGGATGCGCCTGCATCAGCAGGCCGCAACTCATCAGGCACGCAACACCCAAACGCAGGGAAAGTAGCATCTCCTCAATTTACAGCAAAACAGGCGAGGGCCAGCCCCAAGTTCGTGTTGAATGTTTAAGACGGCTCCGTTGAAGACGCGGCTCCTCGCTGGTGCTCGGGGTTCCGAACTGGGTCGCTTACGCTTCCGGCTCGGTATCGGCATGACATCGAGATGGGGCAGCGCCTTCATTGTTATCTGCGGCACTAAGGGCCATGGATACTCCGTTGAAGACGCGGCTCCTCGCTGGTGCTCGGGGTTCCGAACTGGGGTCGCTTACGCTTCCGGCTCGGTATCGGCATGACATCGAGTACTCCCTAGCGGCCGCGGCTCGGTAAGCTGCCGAAAACGACAGGTGGCTCAAATCCACCAGATCCGGTTCTTTCCAGCCGAACGCGCCGTGCGCAAAACGTGTGTTTGTAACTGGTTAGCCCGGATGGAGAAACGCGTGCTCTAGCCATGCCGTCCGAATTAACGAGGCAGTTATGCACGGTACAAATGTTAGGCTCCTTCGCTCGGCGGCCCGCTACCTGTCGGTCGGTTTTTTAGCCGCTTCTACTTTCGCCTTCGCGCAGAATCCCGGTCAGGAACCCGCACAAGATGCCGGCTCATCGTCAGCCGCCAATCAAGGCGGCTGGAAGCGCGTTGGAAGTGTCCAGACCTATACGCCCAATCAAAACACGAACGCGAATCAATACCCGCAGTATGCGCAGGACCAGTCCGGCGATCCGAACGAGCCTCCGCCTCCGCCCCAACCGGCGTACAACCAGCAGCCCAACTATAACCAGCAGCCCAACTACAACCAGCAAAATAATCAGGCGCCACCCCCACCTCCGGTTCCGGCGTCGTTAACTATTCAGCAGGGCACTTATGTGACCGCGCGTGTAAATCAAATGCTCTCATCCGATAAGAACCAGCCAGGCGATGCCTTCACGGCAACGCTGGAACAACCGGTAGTGGTAAATGGCGTGGTTGTGGCGGAACCGGGCCAAACCATTGGCGGGAGTGTTGTCACGGCTGAGAGACACCACGCCGGAAGTTCGGGGCGGCTCGGGATTCAACTCACGAATATGACTCTGGTGGATGGCCAGCAAATTCCCATACGAACGCAATTCGTCAGCCGGCGTGGCGGAACGACGTCGGGCGGCCAGCAGGTTGGCACCGTGGCGACCACTACGGGGATCGGAGCGGCGATCGGCGCGGCCGCCGGATGGGGAACGGGCGCAGCGATCGGGGCCGGAGCAGGCGCCGCCGCGGGACTGATCGGCGTGCTGGTGACGCGCAATCACGCGAGCATTATTTATCCCGAACAGGTACTGACCTTCCGCCTGGAAGCGCCCGTAACGATCTCAACCGAGCATGGGCAGCAGGCTTTTCGCTACATCCAGCCGAACGAATACGATCGTCCTTCCGATAACGGTCCGGCTTACGGGCCGGGTGCATACGGCAGCGCCGCACCTCCGCCCCCGCCATATTATGGATATGGCCCGTATGCCGGATACGGATACGGCTATCCGTACAACTATTACGGCTACGGTTACGGATATCCCTATTGGGGACCTTCGTTTTCGTTCTACTACAGCCCGGGATTCTGGTGGGGCGGCCGCGGGTACCGACACGGCTACTATGGACGCGGTTGGGAGGTCCGCGGCCACGCCGGTGGACGCGATTTCGTGAGCCGCGGCGCTATCGGGCACGGTCACGGCGGCGGCAGCGTAGCTGTTCACGGCGGCGGCCGGCACCGGTAATCGTCCGCTGACTCGCTATTGCGTTGCTCGAACCGTTTCCGCGCTCTCGGGACGCAGCTTACGCGCGAAGAAATCCGCACTCGCCTGGTAGGCTTCCACCCAATGGCGGTGCATCAGGAATCCGTGGATCTCATTCGGAATGATCAACTCTTCGAACGGAACGTTGCGCTTGCGCAGCGCCTCCACCAGCGTGACGGTCTGAGAAAACGGCACGTTTCGATCGTCGTCACCGTGGATCAGAAGGACCGGCGATCTCCAGGTATCCACCGAGGCCATCGGCGAAGATTCGAACGCAATTCTCGCGGCTTCCTGGCGCTCGCGGATGTCGTTCGGATCGCCGCCCGGAGAAGAGAACGGACCTTCGCGCAGCGTGCTCCAGTCGTGTACGCCGTGGAAATCCACTCCAGCGGCGAACAGGTCCGAGGCGCGCGCCAGAGCCAGGGCCGTTAAATAGCCGCCATACGATCCGCCCCAAACACCGATCCGCTTCGGATCGACATCCGGGCGCGATTTCAGGTACAGGCCCGCCCCGATGACATCGTTGAATTCGCTCGCGCCTCGCGATCCGTAATGAATCGCTTCCCGGAAGTTCAACCCGTATCCGATTCCGCTCCGGTAGTTCACCGAAAGGACCACGTACCCTTGATTCGCAAAATACTGGTTCAGCGAATAAGCGTTCGAGTAGTAGTCCATGTAATGAAACCCAAGCAGCATCTGACGCCTCGATCCGCCGTGAAAGAACACTAACGCCGGGTGCCGTACGCCGTCATTATCTTTCGGTGGCAGGAAGATCTGTCCGTGGATCGCCATGCCATCCGCCGCCGTGATCATCACGGGTTGCGGCTTTACGAGTTGTGCTGCGGGAAAATCGGCCGGAGTTGCTTCGGGCGCGAGCGGCTTCAGTTCTCCCTTTGCGGTGCGGACCATCGCTTGCTCGCTCTCGTTGTAACTCGCACCGAGGAACGCAAGGGCGCTGCCGTCCGCTGCGGGCGCGGGAGTCACTTCAATGCCTTCCCCTTTGGTAATGGGTTCAGGCTTCTCGTTACCGGATGTATTTACGCTCCAGATGTGTCTGCGATCGGTGTCGGTGATGTTTGTGGAGTAATAGATCCGCTGGCCGTCATGCGAAATCGCAACATGCTCTGCCTCGCCTTCGCCTGGCGTCAGCTCCACGGGAGTACCGCCGGAAACCGCCATTTGGTAGAGATGGCACCAGCCCGTCTGTTCCCAGGGAAAGATCAACTTGTTATCGGCCGCCCAAAAAATCTGGTGATCCGCTTCGATTCCATGAAACAAGCTGCCGGGGCCCTGCTTTGCGTGAAATACCTCGCGGGCGGCGCCGGCCTTGAGATCGGTAACGCGAATCGACCACGGCTGGCCTTCTCTTCGCGCCGAGAAAAACGCCGCGCGCGCCGTTGCGGGAATGCGAACGTATGCGATTCGCGCTCCGTCCGGCGACCAGACCGGGTATTGATCCCGATCGACGCTTGCATCCAGGTAGCGCAGGCTCTTGCCTGCCGGCGTGTAGATTCCGATGAAGCTGTGGTCGCGGCGCTCGCTTACGAACGCCAGCATGGATCCATCGGGCGACCATCGCAGATCGGACTGTTCGCCTTTCTGCGTGACTACGTTCCGCACATCCTGTCCCGATGGTTTCATCATCCAGATCTGGCCGGCGCGCAGAAATGCGATTTGATCACCCTTCGGCGAAACGGCCGGCGCGTGACCTTCGGTCAACTTTTTCGGAGCCGATCCGTCCATGGCCACGTACCAGATCGCCTGCTCCGGCTTTTCCGGGCTCAGCTCCGGATCGGGGTTATCGCCTCCCGTCTCGAAATCGCCGCCGTGCGCGAACAGCAGATAGCTTCCGTCCGTCGCCCAGGCTAAATCCGCGATGTCCTGGCCATCATCCTGGTTGAAAGCGGTAACTTTGTGGCCTTTCCAATCGGGTTCGCTCGCTACCCAGATGTTCCGGCGGCCCTGTTCGTTCAGCATCCAGGCAACCCTGCCGCCGGTTGGCGCGGCGATCAGTTCGCTTGCAAACGGAGCGCTCATTACCTGGCGGATGCTAAACGATCCATCTGCCGAATATGCCTCACCAACCAGTCCGAAACAGACGATAAGCTTTAGGAACGCAATTGCGGCGAGTCTCATAGCCAGATTCACCATTCTGTCACGCGGAAGTGGCAGGTTTTCTTACTGTTATTCTGGGGAGCGAAGTGGCGCTTAGCATAGGGCAGACGGTGGGCGAGTACCGCATCATCGATGTCATCGGGGCGGGTGGCATGGGTACGGTCTACAAGGTGCAGCACCTCATCTCCGACCGTATAGAGGCGATGAAAGTGGTTCTGCCCGAGCTGATCGACTCGCCCGAGCTGGCCGATCGATTCATCCGGGAAATTAAAGTCCAGGCGCGCCTCAGCCATCCGAACATCGCTTCTCTGCACAACGCTCTGCGGCTGGACAACCGGTTTTTGATGGTGATGGAGTATATCGACGGCAGCACGCTGCATGCGCGGCTGCGGCAGGGCGGCATTGAGCCCACCGCTAGCATCGACATCATCCTCCAGGTGCTCAGCGCGCTGGCTTATGCTCACGCGCAAGGCGTCGTACACCGCGATATCAAGCCCGCCAATGTGATGTTCACTAGCGGCGGGACGGCGAAGCTGATGGATTTCGGAATCGCCCGTTCGCTAACCGATCAGCATCTGACGCGGGCCGGCGCCGCGGTCGGGAGCGTGTACTACATGTCCCCCGAACAAGTGCAAGGAGCCGAGGTCGATGCGCGCTCCGATCTTTACTCGGTAGGCATTCTGCTGTACGAAATGGTGACCGGCATCAGGCCCATCACCGGTGAATCGTCATGGGCGGTTATGAATGGGCATCTTCATCATGTACCGAGCGCCCCGAATGTAGTGAATCCCAATCTGCCGCCGGCTCTTTCTCTTGCAATTCTGAAAGCCATCGAGAAGAATCCGGCTGACCGGTACCAGAGCGCGGACGAGTTTTCCGGCATCTTGAAAATGGTGCTCAATCGCGTGCCGCACGGTTTCGCCAACCCGGTTCTCACGGCGCCGCGGCCATTGGGCTTCCAGGCGACCGAACTGGCCCACCAACCTGCGGCTTCGCCCGTGTCGCCTGTGCTGGTGCAAACGCCGACGCCGCCACCCCAGCCCGCGACACCCACGCCAAGCGCCCGCGAAGGTTCGGCCAGCCGGGCTATGCAGTTTGATCCGGACCGTCTGGACCGCATCACGCGCGAACTGGCTACATATGTCGGACCCATGGCCAAACTGCTGGTGAGCCGCGCCGCCAAGAAAGCTACTTCGTGGAAACAGCTTTACGACCTGCTTGGCTCCGAGGTGCCCGAAGGCCAGGAACGGAAACGGTTTTTGTCAAAGAGACCGGTTTAAGGACTAGCAAGAAATATCCCTTCAGGTTACCTTCCCCTCGCACGATCTTTGATCCGCACCCGGCGCAGCGCTTCCCCATACATCAACTGAACGGACCGGGCAGACAGGAAGAGGCAGGCGGTGCTCGTAACGGTCAGATCGGACGTGCTCCACAACCCGCGCATGAGCCCGGAATCCGAGTGGGCCTCGTTTGGCAGCAGTAAATGCGTAATCTCATGCGCGAGTACGCGCCCGAACATCGGAAATAGCAAGCGCCTCTCGGTCCGCAACGCCGCGATGCGGTCGTAGAACAGGAACGCCGCGGCGGAATCGGCTGAAGAATTGGCGAACCCCAACGCCGTAGCCGCCGCCTGGGGCAACGCCTTCGGAAGGAATCGAACAGTGATGTCCGTTGCAAGCTGGGGCAAAAAGCACTGAGGTGTGGCCGCTCGCGAGATGCAGTTGATCCAATCCAGCCGGATCGACACGGGAGTCAGTATGCGGTCCGTTTCAGCTTCTGCTTCCTGCAGAAGCGAGGTTGAAAGCCCGGGAAAACCATAGACAAATACCTCTAATGTGGGTGTAGACTGAAAACCTAATCGGGGGTGTCCCTTGGCGGAAGCGTTCAGAGCCAGAGAAAACAGGACCGAAAGAGAAGCAACCAGGGTCATTTTGCGGCAGTACATGCCGTGGATCATCGGGCCGGAAGGGCATCAAACTCCTGTGCCGCGGCTCAAGCGTTCTCAAAACCGCCTCAAAGCTTCTTAGTTGCACTCTCAATGGTTGAAAATCGATGCTGCACTATCGCTTCGGCCCGTTCGAGCTTGATCCGGAGAGTCGCCTCCTGCGCCGGGAGGGCGAACCAGTCCCCGTCGCGGCGAAGACTCTCGACACGCTAGTCGTTCTGGTCGAGAACCGGGGGCGACTGGTCGACAAAGACGAACTGTTATCCCGGGTCTGGGCCGGCAGCGTGGTGGAAGAAGCGAACCTGACCCAGACCATTTTTACGGTCCGCAAAGTTCTGGGAGACAGCCCGAAGGATCACCGCTACATCGCGACCGTTGCCGGTCGCGGATACCAGTTTGTAGCGCCGGTCATAGAATCAAGCACGAACCCAACAGACAGTGCCGTCGAAACTCACCCCAAACAATCGAAGATGTTCCGGCCGCGGCGTCGCATCCTCGCGTTCGGAGCCGTCGTTATCCTCGCTCTTGTCGCGGCCGGCGTTGTGCTTTGGCGTGCTTGGGTTCGCGACCGCGATGAAACTCCCGAGATGCAGCTTTCCCGGTTTACCAGCTATCCGGGAGTTGAAACCATGCCGGCCTTCTCGCCCGATGGAAAGGAAATTGCTTATGTGCGCGCCGAGCACGATCCCTTCCTGCTACACCTCTGGCACCGGGAAGTGGGCCAAGCCAATATTTATACAAAGCTGGTGGGAGCGGCAACAGAGCTCCGGCTCACCAATCATCCGGGCGCCGATTACTACCCGACATGGTCGCCCGACGGGCAATATATCGCTTTTTATAGAGTTGAACCGGGAGCATCAGGCCTCTATCTTGTCTCAGCTTTAGGAGGGCAGGAACGGCGAATCACCAGTGAAGAAGGAGAAACTGCGGGAATTGCATGGCTTCCCGATGGCCGCCACCTGCTCGTGTCGCACTTTTCTGAGGGATCGCATTCATCGCCGCTCATCGACATCTCTTTGGATACAGGTGAGCAACGACCAATTACGTCCCCGCCCGTTGGAACTCTGGGAGATACCTGGCCTGCTATTTCGCCCGATGAAAAGACACTCGCATTCCTCCGCTTCAAGGACACTGACCTAGTGGATGTTTGCTTCACGCCTCTCACTGAAAACAGAGCCCACTGTTGGCCTTTGCAGGGCAATTGGCCCGAAGGACTTACCTGGACGCCTTCGGGCGACGCAATTATCGTGTCGGCAATTCGGACTGGCGGTTATCGCCTGTGGCGCTACAACACCAGGGGGACCACATCAATAGCTCTCACTTCAGGCGAAGAGGACGCTCAGCTACCGGCCGTTTCCCGTCAGAGGAATCAGTTAGCTTATGTGCTCTCCCGACAGAACATCGACCTTGTGGAGCTGGACATCGAGTCATCAATGCCTGTTAACGCTACCGGCGCCAGGCGCATCGCTTGGTCCACTCGCATTCAGTCGGATCCCGCGTTTTCAGCGGATGGACACAAAATCGCATACCATTCGGACCGAAGCGGCTCTCAGGAAATTTGGGTCAGCGACACGGATGCACATACTTCGATACAGTTGACTCATTTTGGAGGCCCGCCGACAGGCTCTCCGAGCTGGTCTCCAGATGGCCTCGAAATCGCATTCGATTCGGAACAGCCGGAGGGCACCGCAATTTTTGCCATATCGGCTGATGGCGGCATGCCGCGACGCATCACTCCAAATACCGGCGACAATTGCGTGCCTTCGTGGTCGCAAGACGGCAAATTCGTGTATTTTGCATCCAGCAGGAGTGGCCAATTTCAGATCTGGAAGGTTCTTGCTGCAACCGGTGAAACACGGTCCAACCCGGCAGTTCAGATCACGCGCGGAGGCGGATTCCGGGCTTTTGAATCCTCCGACGGCAAGTACCTTTACTACACGAAAGGACGCGGCACGCCCGGCTTGTGGAGGCGGAGTCTTTGGAATGGTTCGGGCGGTAAAGAAGAACCTGTTCTGAATTCCGTTCAGGAGTGGGGATGGTGGACTCTGGCAGCAGGAGTTGTCTATTTCCTTGAACTGCCCGATTCCGCTGCCCGGGTTCATTTAAAGATGTTCGATATTGCGGAACGCCGGACGCGGGAACTCGCAATTCTCCCCTATCCAGTGCAGGTCGCGACCCCCACGATAGCTGTATCGCGCGACGGCCGGCATTTGGTTTACACCCAAGTCGATTCCATGGAAGCGGACATCATGCTTGCGGAAAACTTCCGGTAATTGGATCGGCGTGGCGCATAATGCGCCGCGACGCTTTAATTAACGCTCGCCCGGCTCTTCCGATTCCAGCAATCGCATGGCTCGCGCCAGGCTGCGCTGCATTCTGTTGAAAGAAGCAGCCAGTGTCGAGATTTCATCGCGGCCCTTCACCGGAATGTCCTCCACGTCCACTTTGCCCTGGCTGATCTCATCCGCCACGCGGGAAAGCCTCGCCACTGGCCGGATGACGGTCGCGACCAACACGAAATCGAGAACAAGCAGGGCAACCAACGCAATGATCACAAGATAGGCAATCAGGGTTTTTAGACCGCGATCGGCGATCTGGATGGGAAGCGTCTCCGGAACCGAAACGATCTGCGCGCCGATGATTTCGTTCATCTTCCAGCCGAAGCCGTTATCGGATCCGTACTGGCGGATCATGGTCTTCGGCGCGACCGCCGGTGTGCTGTGGCATTCGAGACACGCGGCGTCGTTCACCTGCAGCGGATGAGCCAGAAAGAGCGATTTCCCCACAGGAGTGAGCCTCTCGCCATAAATCTCTTTCTGCTTGGGATCGTCGCGGAAACGGTTGACCACGTCGGCCTCCCAATCGGTGGCGCGATCGATCGGGTTAGTCGGATTCAGCGTAGCCTCTTTGTACGAATAGTCAGGATTGCGTTTGTGGATGTTGTCGAACACTTGCGTGGCTGAGTATGCCGGCACGGTCTGGGCCAGAAAAACCGAGTCTCGTGCCTGCACTTTTTGTAGCAGCGGCTTGATCTGATCGGCGGTATATGCCCGTATCGCGAGCGTGGTCTCCATCATCAGACGCGCCTGCTCCCGCACTTGCTGTACGGCCTCATCTCTGAGAAACCCGTAGGCGACCCACACCGCGACTATGGTGCCTACACCGAAAATCAGAATAAATATCAAATTAAAGCGCGCCAGCAGTTTCATGGAAGTCCCGGTAAATTTTCCGACAACCTACTATCCTATGCGAACCTGCATCGGATCCTGCCGCGGGCGCGAAAAAAAGGCCAAGCGATTTCTCGCCTGGCCTTTCGTTGTGCTCGGCTGGTTGCCGGTTTATTTCGGGCAGCCGATCGCTTTCATGGTGTCCGCGGGTAGCGGTCTCGCGTTCTTGATGGCGGGAGGCATGCTGGTGCTGTTGTGAGGCACCAGGTAGACCTCCACGCGGCGGTTCTTGTCCGCCTCGGTGGTCGTCTGACCTTTGCGTTCCTTGATGTTCGAGGTGCCGCAAAGTCCGGGCTTGGATTCGGACGTCTGATCGGTTCCCACCCAATCGATCTTGATGCGGGAAGGATCAACGTTCGCGCACGTAGCGGTTCCACCGCTCAGCACGCCGGCGGCGTTGAGCGCGCGCGCTTCATCCAGAGCCATGCCGGATTCGGGCGGGGCTCCACGCCGGCGCCGCGACTTCGGAAGGGTCTCATGTTCATCGGTATCGCGATGACCAACCAGAACGATATCGTAATCGCCGCTGGCAACCTGCGGAGCAGCATTGTCGATCAGGACACGCTTGCCGCAGTTGTTCACGCGCGCGTTGTTCTTTGCGAAGATCACATCATCCAGCCGGACGAACTGCGCCGGGCAGTTGACGGTGATCGTGGCGGTTTGCGAGGCCGTCTTGCCGGCTTCGTCCGTCACTGTTACGGTTGCTGTGACGGTCTTAGTCTGCGCCTGCGCGCCGCCTTCGAAGTTCAGCGTCGAAGAATCGAAGGTTGCGTTCGCGCTGCTGTCGTTCGATACGCTTCCTTCGCTGACGGTCCACTTGTA
Organism: Bryobacteraceae bacterium; assembly: GCA_025980435.1. Lineage (GTDB taxonomy): Bacteria > Acidobacteriota > Terriglobia > Bryobacterales > Bryobacteraceae > Bog-105. Next base: position 5,742 of record JAICXK010000090.1, on the reverse strand, counting down.
TGTCAAGTTGCCGCCGCACGCGGAAGGCGTGGCCGTTACGGTTAGGTTAGCTGTATGCTGGCCGTTCTTATCGGCCGCGCAGCTCAACGCTGTCGGAGTAGCTGTTACTCCGCTGATCGTCGGGGCCGTCTCGTTCACCGTCAGAGTGGCGGTCGCGTTCACCGGGGCGGCAGGCGGAGGCGTCGGAGGTTGTACCCAGCACCGGACCGGGAACTTCTTCGGGCGCTCCATTGGAGGAGGCGGAGGAGTCGTGTCGGTGACAGTCACTTGTACATTGAAGGTGCCGGTGTTGTTCGGCGTAAAGGTCAGGTCGGGGCTGTTGCTGCCTTGCGGCTGGCCATTTACGGTCCATGCATAAGTCAGATTGTGGCCCGTCGGAGCGCCTGTCAGATTTGCATGCAAGGCGACCGGTTTGCCCTGGCAGATGGTGCCTTCAGCACCGCTTATCGTCGGTGTCGGAAGCGGCGGCGGTGGCGCCGGAGCCGGCGGCATGGGCGGGCACTTGCTCTGGCCCAGGTAGAAAACCAGACCCACGGTTCCCTGGAAACCGTTTATCTTGTCTCGCGCGGGAATATAGATGCCGCCATTCGGATAATTCGGCAGGCCGTAAGTGGGGTTCCGCGACCAGAAGCCACGGGCATCGAACCGCAGCCCGAAATGATCGCTCAAGTGGAATTTCACGCCTCCGCCGTAGTTCAAACCTACCTGCAGATTGTCGTTCAGGTTGGCGGAACCGTACAGCGAGTTTACTGCTGGATCGCGTGCCATCGCCTTGGCCCGATTCGTCGGCGTGAACTGGATGCCATTGACGCCAACCGTCAAATAGGGCTGTACCTTGGAGCCTCGGGGCTTCAAATTGAGTACCGGATTCAGTCCGAAGAACCAGTTCCGCGCTCCAAAGCCGTAAGGCGGAATGGGCGTTCCAGCCAACGGATTGCCGGCTGGATACAGTCCGGGCGAGAGCAAAAATCTCACATTCGCCACGTCGTAATCGGCCCACAGTTCGATTCCAAAATACTTGCTCGGGTTGACGGCAACGCGAATGCCGCCCAACCCGCCGTTTGCCAGCTTGGTATTCAAGCCTCGCGCCACGTTCCCGTAAGTGCTGATGCCCCCAAAGGGGTCGATTTCCACAATATCGGGATACTCGTCTTCCCCTGACGATTTGGCTGCTTTCGCTGTTTGATTCGCTGCTTGATTAGCCGGCTGGTTCGCCGTTTGATCGGCGGTTTGATTTGCTGTTTGATTTGCTGAATTATTGTTAGCGGAGTTCGTGTCCTGTGCAAAAGCTGCTGTTGAAAAGCACAGCGCTCCGCAGAAGACTATCGAACCGATCGGCTTCCATTTTAGCCGAGATTTCATCCTGCTCCTCCAAAACGAGAGTTGTAACCCACAACGCAATTTGATGTTGCCTGCCCACCTTTTATTACGTATCTATTGTGAAACGAATGTAGATACGTAAGAAATAGTACAAAGAGCTTGCCCAAATGAGGCGGCCCTTTTATAGGTGTACTACTACTGACTCACTTCGGGCAACCGAGATCTTTGATTATCGTTTCAGGAACCGGCTTCAAATTCTTTACTGCGGGAGGCATAATCTGCGTTCCTTTGGGTACCAGGTAGACCTCGACGCGCCGCTCCTGATCGGCCTGCGTCACCCGCGAACTGGTCCGTTCTTTTACTGCCGGCAGGTTTGATGTGCCGCAGAGTCCGGGCTCAGGCGTCGAGGTTTGATCGGTACCCACCCAGTCAATCTTGATCTGCGACGGGTCCATATTAGCGCACGTTGCATTATCGCCTGTTAACACTGCAGCCGCGTTGAGGACGCGCTGTTCGTCGAGACTCCGTGCGGGAGTGGACCGCCCGCGAACGCGCCGGCTCTTGACGGCGGCGTTCATTTCGTCGCTTGCCCGATGCCCCACCAGAACAATTTCGTAGGTGGTTCCCGCCTGCTGAGCGGCTTGATCGATAAGAATGCGTTTGCCGCAGTTGTTCACGCGGGCGTTGTTCTTTGCAAAGACAATATCGGGGAGGCGCTTGAATTGCGGCGGGCAGTTCACCGTAATCGTCGTGCTCCGCGCCACCGATTTGCCCGCTTCATCCGTTACCGTGACCGTCGCGGTCACTGCCTTGCTCTGCCCCTGGTTGGCGGCTTCAAAGTTTAGCGATGAAGCGTCGAATGTGGCGGTCGAGCTGGTGTTATTGCTGATACTGCCTTCGCTGGCCGTCCATTGATATTTCAAATTTCCGCCGCACGCAGAACCGGTGGCTTCGACGGAGAGTGCCGCTGAATGTGCGCCGTTCGTATCGGCCGGGCAACTCAACACACCGGGCGTTGCCGCCACGCTTGTGATTTGTGGCTGCTCATACTCCTTTACTGTTAGCGCAGCGGTCGTCGTCACCGGCGCCACTGGCTGAACTACGGGTTGAGTCCAGCAGCGCTCCGGGATATCCGGCGGCCGGTTTACTGTCGGAGCCGGCGTTGTGTCCGTTACCGTCACTTGCACTTTAAAAGTTCCACCGTTGTTAGGCGTAATGGTAAGGTCGGGGCCGCTCGCACTCTGGGCTTGCCCGTCTACGGTCCAGGAGTACGTCAGCTTATGCCCACTGGGTGCGCCGTTCATATCGGCATGCAGAGTAATGGGCTTGCCTTGGCACAGAGTACCCTCAGCCCCGCTAATGACCGGCTGCGGCAGCGTAACCGGAACAGGCGGAGCCGGTAACGGCGGACATTGAGTCTGACCTACATACAATACAAGCCCGAGCGTCCCCTGAAAGCCATTGATGTGATCTCGCGCGGGAATGTAGATTCCACCCGTTGGGTAGTTCGGCAGACCAAAGGTTGGATTCCGCGACCAGAATCCGCGCGCGTCCAAACGCAACCCGACGTGCGGGCTGAGATGCCATTTCACGCCGCCGCCGTAATTCAATGCAGGCTGCAGGTTGTCATTCAGATTGGCTGAGTGGTAAATGGCATCTATGGCCGGATCCCTGGCCGTCTTCTTTGCGGCATCGGTAGGTGTGAATTGCGCCGCGCCAACGCCCACGGTGAGATATGGCTGGAATCGCGATCCCCGCGGCTTAAAATTAAAGACCGGGTTCAAGGCAAGATAGTGAATCTGGTTGCCAAATGTGTAACTCGCAAGGCCGGGTCCAATTGGCGTCATCAGGCGAACATTATTCACCATGAAGTTGTATCCCAGCTCGAGGCCGATGTACCGCGTAACATTGAAAGCCACGCGACCGCCCGCGGTACCGCCGGGGACCAAAGCTTCCTGCAGTCCGTGATTAACGGTACCCCAAAGGCTAATGCCGCCGAACGGGTCCAGTTCCACCAGGTCGGGATATTCGTCCGCCGTGTTGGAGCTTGTTTTCTGAGCGAACGCCAAGTTACCGAGGCACAAAGCAGCGATCAGCGTGACAGCTTTAACGTGCTTGCGAGTTGTAAGTGACCCCAAATAGCTGATCTTAGCCGATAGCAGATCTATTCGCGAAAAATAATTCCGAGATGGCTGGTAATTCCGTACAAACGGCCGGAGGCGATATCGGGCATCCAGAGCTGCCGGATTTGCAAGTTCGGAATTGAAGAGGGGACCTGCTGCCAGGAGGCGCCCGCTCCACTGGATTCAAATAAACGTCCGTATTCGACAGCGTACGCGGTCTGATTTGCTCCCGCATAGAGGACGGCGGCAACGGTCGAGGCCGGAATGCCGCCGAGGTTTGCGAACCACTTCGCGCCTCCGTCCGGTGAAGAATAGAGCCCGAGCCGGGTTGCGATTAACAGCGGAGCGCCGGGATCGGCGGGGATGGCCACATCGTTGATATCCGAGGGCGGCAGCGGGAAGCGCACTTCCATCCAGTGATCGCCGAAATCGTTCGAGGCGAAAAGTCCGCCGGGGGAGCGCGCAATGATGCGGCCATCGAAGTTCGGCGCGAAGTAGAGCGCATTTATGCCCGCCGCGCCGGCGACATCCGCTTGCGTCCATCGCTCTCCTGCATCCTCACTTCGAAACAGGCCCAGGTTGGTAGCCGCAAACATCAGGTCTTTGATGCCGTTCCGAGCCGAATACAGCGCATAGACCTCGGAAGGATTTAGCTCGCGGATCTTGACGGCGGGCTTCACGGGTCGCACAGTCCGGCGCGCAACCTTCCTGCCCCTCGTAGTCCGGCGAGTCGCTTCCGCCTTGCTCGCGGGCGGCTGGGGCGGAGGCGGGACGATGAGCCGCACGGGAATCGCTTTCCAGATCATGCCGCCGTCGATGGATTTGTACAACTGGTGAGAGCTGGCACCCAGCAGAATGCGATCTTCGCTCTGCATGCCCGCTAACGTCGTGAGGTGTACTCCGGCCAGTCCCCGCACCCCTTGCAATTGCGACCAGGTCTCTCCACGGTCGGCGCTTACGAAAAGGCCGCTGGTCGCCCGGTTCTGGCTTTCCACGGCAACGAACCGGTTGCCCGAGCGGGTTATTCCGCTAATCGTTCGATCGACAAATCCGCTGTTCGTGAGATTGATTTGCTGGCCGCCGTTATTGCTCTTGCCGATTCCGTCATCTTTGAGGGCGAGATAGATGCGGCTGGGATCCGCCGGATCCAAGGCCATGGAGTTGACTTGCGTATCCGTTAAGCTCTTCCAGCTAACCCCGCGATTGATTGTCTTAAACAGGCCCGTAGTTGTACCGGCATAAAGAACACTCTCGTTCGAAGGATCCTGCCGCACCACATGCGTACGGCGCGATGTGTTCGGAATCCCCATTAACTTGCGCCACTTATCGCCGCGATTGTCGGTTGAGTAAATGCCGCTGCAGGCGCTGGCAAAAACCGAGCTTGGGTTATGCGGATCGACAAAGATCGAGAAAACATCCGAGTCATCGATCATTCCCGTGCTGATCGATTGCCACGTTTTGCCCCCGTCCATGGTTTTCCATGGCAAATGGGACGTGCCGGCGTAGATGATGTTCGGATCCTGCGTATCGATAGCAATGGCGCTCACTCCCACCATCTCCAGGTTTTGAAGATCGGAAATGCGGCTCCAGGTTTTTCCGCAATCGTCGCTCAGCCAAACTCCTTGCAGGGTTGCCGCGACAAAGCGCGACGGTTTGCTGGGCGCCGCGGCCAGCGCGCGGACACCGACATTGCGGAGTTCCTTGACGGTATGCCAACTCTTGCCGGCATCTTGGGTTTCAAATAGCCCGCCGCCTTCCGCTGCGATCACGCCCACAAAATAGTGCTTTGAATCGGCCGGATCCACGAGCGCCGAGGTAATTTCGCTCAAGCTCAACCTGGGGAAATCCATCAGTTCCCAGTTCGCGCCCGCATCCTGGCTACGGAAGAGCAGCGAATTCAATCCACCCGAAAGCAAAACCTGGCTATTGCTCGGGTCGAGAGCGACGGCCGTCGCTGTTCCGCCGAAAGGCCCGGTGATCTTCCAGTCGGGAACGGGCGCGGAACCGGCCCAGGCTGCCATGCCAATCGCGGCGGCGGCGACGGCCATGGCACCCGGCGTAGAGAGTCGGCTAACCATTTTCGAAAGCATCTGTTTGGACAACATCTATATTGTGAACGGTTCTGGAAGAGAAATCTCGGGCTCAGCGGGGAAAGTGAACAATCACGAATACGGGTGTCGCGGACGCGCGATGTAAATGTGGATTGTGGGGCCGAACCCCAGTTCCGCAGCCAACCCCTTGGTCGGCTTGCGCCGCATGGAGGCGGCGGCAGCCACGATTGGCCAATGTCATTTAGTTT
>JAICXK010000406.1 GCA_025980435.1 Bryobacteraceae bacterium | reverse complement strand
GACGCTTCGTCTGCGCGCTCCCCTCTGGGGCGCTGTTGCGATATTGTTGAAATCTCAAGAGCCGGACGTGGCCGTCCGGCGCGGATCAGGCGATCCGCCCCACCTTGCTGTCTCACTTATGGGAAAACTAAATGACATTGGCCCGAGGGTCTGCCCCACTTAGTGTCCGGTTTTTTGCGGCTTTCCAGGAAGCGGTTTGTCAGATCGAATCAAAGTAAATATCAGCAAGGACGGCGTGGATCGCCGCGGGTTTCTGAAATGCATGGCATGGGCTGGAACGGGCATGGTCTGGACAGTAAGCGGCGGTGTGCTGGTTTCGCAAGATTTTGCCAGAGCGTCCGCGGGTTCTGGCGGTGGCAGCTTCAGCTTTGTCCAGATTAGCGATAGTCATATCGGTTTCAACAAGGAAGCGAATAAAGACGTGACTGGAACTTTGGAGGAAGCCATACGCCGGATCAACGCTCTGGACGGCGCGCCCGACTTCCTCATCCACACCGGCGACCTGAGCCATCTATCGAAGCCGTCCGAATTTGACGTGCTTGACCAGGTTCTGAAACGCGCCAGAACAAAACAAAGTTTCTTTGTCCCGGGCGAACACGACGTACTCACCGATAACGGCCAGCAATATTTGCAGCGCTTCGGAAAAGGCAGCAAGGGCGCGGGCTGGTATTCGTTCGATCACAAGGGAGTTCACTTCGTCGGGCTGGTGAACGTCGTCGATTTGAAAGCCGGGGGGTTGGGAACGCTGGGCGCGGAACAGTTGAGCTGGCTTGAGAAGGATCTAGCGGGCCGATCCAGCAGCACTCCCATCGTCATCTTCGCGCATATTCCGCTGTGGACGGTTTATCCGGAATGGGGCTGGGGAACGGGAGACGGGGCGAAGGCCTTATCGTATGTCAGACGGTTTGGGTCGGTCACGGTGCTCAACGGGCACATCCATCAGACGATGCGCAAGGTGGAGGGGAACGTCAGTTTCCATACGGCCGCTTCAACGGCCTTTCCGCAGCCGGCTCCCGGAAAGGCTGCTTCTCCGGGGCCGCTAAAAGTACCGGCCGAGCAGTTGCGCAGCCTACTAGGCATAACACACGTTACATACATTCCCGGAAACGAGGCGCTTGCCGTAGTAGATGCAAATCTGGCCAGTGATTCCGCCGCTATGCCGCGCAATGCGGGCAGCACATCCGAAGTCAAAATTGATAACTTCGCGTTTTCACCGAAAGCGATTACGGTGAACGCAGGCTCCACAATCACCTGGACGAATCAGGACGATGTTCCGCACAACGTGGTGAGCACAGAAAAGAAGTTCGCCTCGCCGGTACTGGACACAGATCAAAAGTTTTCTTTCACGTTCAAAGAACCGGGCGCTTATCCCTATTTCTGCAAAATACATCCCATGATGACCGGGACGGTGGTCGTGAAAGGCGCCGGGCAAGGGATGACATAGGCACTGCGGCGGTATAGTGGGTGGGCATGCCGGGCGTCGCGAGCCTCGCTGAGGCTGTCAACAATGGCGATCTGGTGCAAGCGCGAAATTTGCTGAACGCGCGGCCGGAGTTGATCGGCATGGATATCAGCGGCAGCAACGAGCACCGGGCCTTGCATTACGCGGTTCTACGACGGGATGCAGCGATGGTGCGGCTGCTGATGGAGGCAGGCGCCAATGCACGCAAGGGCATCTGGCCGCACCGGGATGCGACCTCCGCGCTGGTCATCGCGAGGGACCGCGAGTATAACGAAATTGTCGCGGTGATCGAAGAAGTGGAGCGGCAGCGAGGTGAGGAAGAGACCTCTCCAGAAGCAGCGGCTCCGTCCATTAAAGATGAAGTCAGCGACGCCGTTGCGCGCGGGGATGTAGCGCGGGTTCGGGAACTGGTGACCGCCGATCCTGGCGTACTAACGCGTAAGGTTGACTGGCGGAAAGGCGGCTTGCTCACGCTGGCGGTTAAGCACGGGCACATTGAGGTGGTTCGCGTGCTGCTTGACCTGGGAGCCGACGTGGATGAGCGCACCTTGCTCCTCGAATTGGAAGAGCCCACCTTAAGTTGGGGCGCGCCACTGTGGCATGCTGCACTCGCGGCGCGGAGCGACATCACCGAGCTGCTGCTCGATCGCGGCGCTGATCCGAATGCGAACGTGTATGCGTCCGGTTGGCCGCTCCGGAATGCCTGGAACCATAAGGACGATTCTGTGAAGCGGCTGCTGCTGGAGCGCGGGGCTAAGCGGCAGCCCTACATGATCGCCGAAGCGCACGATGTTGCCGAAGCCGAGCGGCTGCTGGAAGCGGAGACCAGCGAGGAACTGGCGCAGGAATTAGCATGGTCGGCCGCGGACCATGGATGCCCGGCGATTATCGAGCAGGCGCTCCCGCGGCTCACTTGGCGGCCCGATGATCCGAGGTGGCATTGGGTCCTGATCCAGCCGATCCGCGGAGCGGGAGGCGATCCGGCGCGCAACGAAGGACACTTTGCCAGCCTCGCGGTGCTGCTGCGGCACGGGGTTGATCCGAATGTGCGGAGATTCGGCGCAACTGTGCTTCATTTTGCGGCGGCGCACCATGGCAGTGTCGGCGATGCGGACCGGGCGCGATTCGCATCCATGCTGCTCGATCATGGCGCCAGGGTTGACGTGCGGGATGATCTGCTTCAGTCGACGCCGCTGGGCTGGGCGTGCCGCTGGGGCCGGCCGAAACTGGTTGAACTGCTGATCGCACGCGGAGCGCCGGTCAAGGAGCCAGACGCCGAACCGTGGGCAACACCGGAGGCGTGGGCAGAGAAGATGAAACAAGACGAGGTGATGGCAGTACTGCGCAAAGGCCTGGCCTCGTAATCGCTCCGTTAATGCCGAGCCGCAAAATAGAACAGCAGTTGGAGCAGTTGAACGCGTTGCGCTCCGCGCCTGCGGATGAGGCGAAGGGGGCCCTCGGCAAGCTTCTAGGCGATCGCGTGAACCTAGTGGTGGCGAAAGCGGCTGCGATCAGCGCCGAACTTGAATG
>JAICXK010000203.1 GCA_025980435.1 Bryobacteraceae bacterium | reverse complement strand
GCAAAGTACAGCGCGACAATCGGGAATGTTACAAGCTGGAGAAAACGGTATAGGAGAAGATTGCGAGTGATGCCAAAAACTCGATTCGTGATACCGAGTATAGCGTTCGTAATGGGAATTTCGGCGCTTGCCGCGCTTGCCGCAGAGAAAGGTTTTCAAGCCGGCCCGGCGGCAGACTATGCCCATCAGTCATCGGATCAAGTAATCGTAGGCGCCAAGCCTTACAACACTCAGGAATTGACCGCGGCGCCATTCGGCAAAAAGGCCGACCTGCTGAAATACGGCGTTCTTCCCGTACTTGTGGTGATTGAAAACAAGCGCAGCGAGGCGCTGGACCTGCGCGATATGGAAGTAAGTCTTGTTGGCATGGACGGAAGACACGTGGCAGCGGTCAGTCCGGAGGATGTGCCTTACCTGGGAACGGCGGGGAAGCACCCTGGCATGTCGCCCGTACGGATTCCTCTGCCGAAGAAAAAGAATCCGCTGAACGCGCCGGAAATTGTCACCCGGGCTTTTAGCGTGAAGATGCTTCCACCCGGCGATTCCGCCAGCGGCTTCTTCTATTTCGAAGCGCGTAGCGAGCCCGGCGATAAGCTGTACCTCAACGGATTGCGCGACGCTCGCTCGGGACGAGACATTTTGTATTTCGAATTTCCTATGGAAAAGTAGGCACAAGCTACTCCGTTGAGGATGCGCTAAAGGCTCTACTTCCGTCGAGCTTCGCACTTTTGCAACTGTACGACAACCCCAGTTAATGTTCACTGGGGGAAAGCCAACGGGACTATATCAGCACAGCGAGTCGTCTGGGCATTAACATGGGCTTGCAGCTTGCAAGTCTTTCTCCGACTTGCCTCGTGTAAGGAGCCCACCAGCAAACGGGTACAATAGGGTCTCCCAAGGGAAGGCATCCGGTGCCTGACGACATCAGCCAATTGTTGGTGCGCTGGGGGAGGGGCGACGAGTCAGCTCTCGCTGAGTTGATGCCCTTCGTTTACTCCGAGTTGCGCCGCCTCGGACGTTCGGCGCTGCGTGGCCGGCAGGGCGAGACAGTTCTGCAGCCGACGGCGCTGGTGCACGAAGCATGGCTGCGGCTGGTCGGAAAACAACTCTCCCTCGAAAGCCGCGCCCAATTTTACGCGCTTGCAGCAAAGCTCATACGCGACATTTTGGTCGACCAATCGCGCCGACGACGCGCGCTGAAACGCGGCGGCTCCCAGATTGCACTCTCGCTTAGTGACGCCGACGGATCCGAACAGCCGAGATGCCTGGATTTTCTGATCGTCGATGAAGCGCTGACACATCTCGCGGAAATCAAACCGCGGTACGCCCGAATTGTTGAGCTGCGGTGCATGACGGGGCTGACAATCGTCGAAACAGCCGCGGTCCTGAAGATTTCGCATGCTACTGTTGAGCGCGAGTGGAACTTCGCCCGGCTCTGGCTGCGCCGCGAGCTTCGAGAAGATCGCGCCAATCGGAGATCGGCATGAACGCAGGCGTGTGGGTGGAGGTCGAGCGGTTCCTACACGAGGCGATGCAGCTTCCGCCGAACGAACGCGCTGCTTTCGTAGCAAACATAATCAGGCCGGATGTAAGGCATGAGGTGCTTTCGCTTGTTGCAGCCGCCGAGGGAGGCACTTCAAGCATCGCCAAAGTGATCGCTGATGCGGCGCAGACGGATGGGGACTTGGCGGGTCGGCGCTTCAGCCATTTTCAGATCGTCAGGGAAATCGGACGCGGCGGAATGGGCGAGGTGTATCTTGCGCGGGACCTCAAGCTTGGCCGCGAAGTGGCGCTAAAACTGCTTCCCCTCGCCTTTCAGCGAGATCCTCAGCGTTTGCGCTTGTTCGAAGCCGAGGCGCGCGCGGCAGCGGTACTCAATCACCCGAACATCATGGCTGTGTATGAGGCGGGCGAGTTTGATGGCCAGCCGTTCATCGCGACGGAATACGTCGAGGGAAAGACGTTAGCCGAACGCCTTCGACGTGGGCCTCTGCCGCTGGATCAGGCCAAACGCTTGGGAGCGCAGATCGCCGACGGCCTCGCGATAGCGCATGAGAGAGGCATTGTGCACCGGGACCTCAAGCCCGCCAATATCATGCTGAAAGCCGACGGCACCGTGAAAGTGCTGGATTTCGGATTAGCGAGGCTCACGAAGCGGTTGGCGGAAAAGGAAGCAATTGACAAGCCGCTCGAGGATCCTGCGGATTCGGCGCTGCCGACCGAATCCCTAAGCCGCCCAGGAGCGATCATTGGCACGCCCGCGTACATGTCGCCGGAGCAGGCGCGCGGCTTACGCGTGGACAAGCGCGCGGATATCTGGGCATTCGGCGTAGTCTTCTACGAAATGCTCACCGGCAAATGCCCATTCCAAAAGCAGACCACAGACGGCACGCTCGCCGCCGTGGCCGGCGAAGAGCCGGACTTGAACAAACTGCCCGTGCTCGTGCGCACGGTAGTTGGCCGATGCCTCAGTAAAGACATACGCAATCGCTGGCAGGACATTGGCGACGTGCGGCTCGCGCTACAAGATGCGTACGCCGAACCGGTTCCGCATCCTCCATCCCGGAAATGGTGGATTGTCGTCGCGGCTGCCTGCCTCGTTGTTCTCGCGGCGTCCATCGCATTCCTCCGCTCTCCCTCCAAGCCCGCGCTGAAGCCACTGATGCGGCTGAATGTGGATCTGGGACCCGAAGCCCGGCTGATCAATGATCGGGGAACGCACGCGCTCGCGATTTCGCCGGACGGTACGCGCATTGCGTTTTCGTGCGAAACGGCGGGTGGAAGCGTGCGTATTTGCACGCGGAGACTGGATCAGACGGAAGTGACCGCATTGGAGGGAACCGAGGGTGTAGAAAAGATCTTCTTCTCGCCCGACGGGCAGTGGATCGGATTCGGCACGCGCGGCAAATTGAAGAAAGTGTCTGTTCAGGGCGGCGCGCCGATTACGCTGGCGGATGCACCGTTTGATCGCGGCGCATCCTGGGGCGAGGACGGCTTAATCGTCGCTGCTATTACCGAACGCACTGGACTGATGCGCATTCCCGAGAACGGCGGAGCCCCGCAGCCGTTGACGCACCTCAAACCGGGCGAGAACAGCCACCGCTGGCCGCAGGTGCTGCCCGGTGCGAAGGCGGTGCTTTTCACGGCAAGCCCACAGGCCGGTAATTATGAGAACGCCAGCGTGGACGTCTTCTCGATCAAAACGGGCCAACAGCGGACGCTGCTAAAGGGCGGATACCATGGCCGCTATCTGCCGAGAGGCTATCTGGTCTACATGCACCAGGGCACCCTGTTCGCCGCGCGCATGGACTTGGACCGGCTGGTGCTCACAAGCTCACCTATTCCTGTGCTAAGGGATGTCGATACCCGCGCCGGTGACGGCGGCGCTGCTTTCGATTGCTCCCGCAGCGGTTTGTTTATCTATCAAGCGGAAGTGCCACGGAGCCAGTCCACCGTCGAGTGGCTCGATAAATCCGGAAGGCTGGAACCGCTCGTTCGTGCACCCGGAAGTTACGACGAGATTCGCCTCTCGCCCGACGGCAAACGGTTGGCAATCGTGAAGGATGTGGCAGCCAGCCCCGATATCTGGGTTTATGATCTCGAACGTGGAACGATGACCCGGCTCACGTTTGGCGGCGCGAATGAACTGCCGGTCTGGAGTCTGAGCGGCCGGTATTTGGCCTACGAATCAGGACGAGGATTTGGCGTATGGTGGATCGGCGGTGATGGCTCGGAAGAACCGCGGCGTTTGATACAGACCAACAGCCTGGTATCCGCTACTTCCTTCAGCGCGACGCATATCGCTTTCGAACAAACCACTCCTGCTTCGGATACGGATATCTGGACGGCGCCGATCCACGGCAGTGACACCGGAGATCTAAAGGTCGGCACGCCGGAGGCGTTTTTACGCACAACCGCGATTGAAGGCGACGCTGTGTTTTCGCCGGACGGACAATGGCTGGCCTATACGTCAGACGAGTCAGGCGCGAACCAAGTATATGTGCGGCCATTTCGTCCGGACATATCGTCCCAATTAGAATCGAAGATTCAGATTTCGATCCAAGGCGGCAGTTGTCCGATGTGGTCGCCCAACGGGCACGAGTTGTACTACGTATCGAACGATCGCAGGATCATGACGGTCGCTTACGTGACTCACAGCGACTCGTTCCTAGCGGAAAAACCGGTGGTGTGGTCGCAGTTCCAGGTTGAAGCGCCGGTTACGACGCCTGAATTTACGGCCAGAGGCAGCGTCGATCCCGCGCCGGATGGCAAACGGTTTGCGGTACTGGTTCCGGCGAACACAGGAGCTTCGAAGCCGCCGACGAATGTCAACATGCTGCTGAACTTTTTCGACGAGCTGCAGCGAAGGACGAAAGAAACTCAGTAAAAATTTGTGAGGGAATCCAGCGGAGTTTTGCGGTTTATATGGCAGGAGGGAAATCTGATGAGAATACACTTCAGCAGAATATGCGCAATCAGCACTTACACGTTTGCGATCGCTTGCAGCACAAGCATTACAGCCCGGGCTGACACGATCGCCATTACCTACAGCTTTGCCGGACATACGCTCGGGGCTCCGGTGATAACGGGGACGACTCTGACCGTGGATGGCGCCGCTAGCGGCTCCGTTCTTTCGGGCAACTCAGCCCTGAATACTGCGTGGAATCCCGTTACATTCAATACGCACAACGTTGTGGACTTAACCAATGGATTGAATAACGGGAGCTTCAGCATGACCTTCGCCAACGGCGACACGCTGTTCGGAGGACTCTTTGAAAACGACTCCGCGGTGCTGGCGACCAACACCGGGCCCTTCACGCAGACTTTGACTTTCAAAGGAGGAACCGGCGATTTCGCCGGCGCTACGGGATCGGTCTCGGGCGGAGGCCTGATAGGAACCACGGGATTCACCACCTCGGGGAGTGGAACCCTGGACGCTCCCGCGGTCCCCGAGCCGGCATCGACAGCATTGCTCCTGAGCGGTCTGGCATTTCTGATCGTTAGGCGATGCACATCAGCGGTAAGAGGATGAAGCGCGCAGGCAGTCATTTTGGTATATGATTCACACTCGAGAGGGAAGCAGAATGTTGATTCGAAGAGCAATGTACCTTTTTGCCGGGCTTGCACTCGTTGGAGGTGCGCTCATCGCGGCTGGTGACGACCCATTTGTTGGGACCTGGAAACTCGACCTGGCCAAGTCTACTTACAGCAGCAATCACCCCAAGCCGAAGGAGCTAACGATGACTATCGTGGACCAAGGCGCCAATCGCGTGGCTACATTCAACGGAACAACGGCGGATGGTTCACCGATTCAAATGGAATTGACAGCACCGATCAAGGGAGGGCCTGCCGAGATTAAAGGTGCTCCGCCAAACCCTTCGGTTGATACTGTGACTCTTAAGTACATCAGTCCAACAGCCTTCGATCTTGTTGCCTCGAAGGACGGGAAAGAGGTAGCGACGCGTCACGTTAAGATAGCCAGGCACCATCAGACCTTTACGGCTCACTACACCGGTCCCGATCCAAAGGGCGAGACAATCACGCAAGACGATTTCTGGCGCAGGCAATAACGGCAGCCGGATGCGCATCCGAACAGCTCGGAGGTGAAGCGTGCGAGAGGCGTTTGATTTCGCGATTATCGGCGGCGGAATCGCTGGCGCGGTAATCGCGACACCGGACACAACATTTGCCGTTGTTTCCTACAGTGCTTGAAAAGCCGGCTTCACGGAAGGTGATATGAGGCAGTATCCGGCCTTCCAGGTTCTTTTAAGTTAGCGGGCCAGGGGGCGCCCCATATGGCTTTTTCATTGCTATCGGAGGCAGAGGGGCCATGAGGGCACGGTCTTGGCTCGGCAAACGCTTGTTGGGCTGATGCCATCAGTTGTGCCGGAGCGCCACAATCGGGTCCACGCAAGCAGCCCTCTGAGCGGGTATCCACATCGCAATCACAGCCGCCGCAATGAGAAGAACTGCAACCGCCGCGAACGTGACAGGGTCAGTAGGACTCACGTCATAGAGCATCGCCTGCAGATAGCGCGTCAGCGCGATGACGGCACCCAACCCGGCCATGACTCCCGCCAGAACGAGCGCGATTCCATCGCGCAGGATCATGCCGAGCATGAGGCCCGGTTCAGCTCCCAGGGCCATTCGTATGCCGATTTCCTGCGTGCGCCGGCTAACAGCGTAGGAGAGAACGCCGTAAACACCCACAATCGCCATCAGAAAAGCAATCGCTCCGAAACTTGCCACAAGAATGCTGTTGAAGCGTGGTCCGGCGGTCATCTCGGTAATGGTTTGGTCGAGCGGCTCAAATTTAGCGATCGCTCCGGAATCGAGTGAATGCAGTTTCGCGGTGATTGCTCGCTCGAGTGTGTGCTGATCGGCTATGCTCCCGACGATCAATTGCAGTTGAGTTGCATCCGGCCAGGTGATGCCGTTGATCAATGCTTCTGGACCGGGTGTAGCATCGAGCCCGCGATTCTTTGCGTCGGAAACAATACCGATCACGGTTTTCCATCTGCCCTGCGGGTCTCGCAAAATCCGTTTTCCGATGGGATCCTCGCCGGGAAAGTACGTACGCGCCGCGGTTTCATTAAGCACGGCGACTGTATTCGGATGCTGAAGATCTTCGTTCGTGAAGAAACGCCCGCGAATGATACGGATTCCTGACGCTCGGGCATAGCCGGCGCCTGCGCCGCACACGTGGGCGTCATAACCGCGATGGAAAGCTTCAGGCAACGGCCGATCCGATCGCGTAAATGTAGCCATCAAAGGGCCGCCGGAGAGTGGCGTGCATTCGGTTTGGGCGGCATCTTCGGTTCCAGGAATGCGCCGCGCAAAGTCGACGAGTTCAGCCGCCAGGGAATCGCGATTCATCGTTCCGAGCTTTGTTCCCTTGAGCGGAATGGAGACAGTCAACACGTGTTCCGGATTGAACCCAAGGTGATCGTTTCTGAGATGCCATAAACTCTGGAGCAGCAGCGCGGCGCCACAAAGTAATATCAACGAGAGCGCAATTTCAGCGATCACCAGGATGCGTTTCGTGAACCGAAAACCGGCTGACATGCCCAGCCGCCCGGATTCCTGGAGCACCGATTGAATGTTCATGCGCCCGACCCGAATTATTGGGAGACCTGCAAAGACCAGGGTTACCAGCACGGAGACGGCAATGGCGATGCCGAACACGCGGGCATCCACTGTGACTTCACTCAAGCGCGGCAGTTCGTCGGCAGCGTAGTGCACGAAGCCTCGAAGCATCACAACGACAAGAGCCGCCCCCAGCCCGCAGCCAAGCACGGTCAGAAGCCCCGCTTCGGTAAATAGCTGGCGTGCCAGGCGCCGGCGTCCGGCTCCAATGGCCGCTCGCACGGCAAATTCGCTGGAACGCGCCGACCAGCGTGCCAGCAGTAGATTCGACACGTTCGCGCACGCGATCAGGAGAAGGCAAATCACGGCTCCGATGAGGATTTTCAGAAGCACCTGGGCATCGCCCACCCGATGTTCCTGCAGCGGCTGGATCACACGGCTCGTGTCATTGCGAAACATGAGCGGGATATCCTGCCTGCTCCTGGCAAAGAGCGGCCCGAGATCCGCCCGGGCTTGTGCGGTCGTCACGCCCGGCTTCAACCGGCCGTACACCGCCCAGATTTGCATCATGCGATCGTGATGGCTCGCGGTCGGCGATACAGACAGCGTTGTCATCACATCCACGCGCACGTCCATTGGATACACGAATGAGGCAGGCAGAACGCCGGCAACGGTGTACGGCTGGCCATCCAAGGTAAGGCTGTGCCCGATCAGATTCCGGTCAGCGTGAAACCGATTCCGCCACAGACGGTCCGAAAGAAGAACGGCCTTCGGTCCGTTCGGAAGCTCTTCGTTTTGGATAAAATCGCGGCCGAGTTCCGGATGCACACCGAATGTCTTCAGGAAGTTGGACGAGACACGAACGGCGTGAACTTCGGCAGGCTTGGAACCATTGAGAAGCATGGTTTCCCCGCCATGCGCCTGGGTCGCGGCCAACTGCTGAAACACGTGATTGTCGCGACGCCATGCGACGTAATCCGGCGACGCCAGGAACTCCGGCCCCGCAGCACCGGGAAACCTGTTTGCTACCCAAACGAGCTGATCCGGGTGAGGGTAGGGAAGCGGGCGTAGAAGCACCGTGTCCGCGATGCTGAACACAGCGGTGCTGGCGCCGATTCCGAGCGCGAGCGACAGGATTGAAGCAACGGTGAAGGCGGGGCTGCGGAGCAGCGTTCTCGCGGCATATCGCAAGTCTTGCGAAAAACGGTCGAGCCATATCCAGTGCCAGGCCTGGCGCGCATCTTCCGCGATGCGAGTCCGGTTTCCGAATGAGCTGCGCGCTTGCATTTCTGCCTCCTCCCGGCTGAGGCCGCGATCCATCAGGAGTTTTGTCTCAATATCGAGATGCGCTTGCAGCTCGTCATCAAGCTCCCGCTCAACCGATCGCCTTCGAGAAAAGCGCCGAAGCATAGCTCACTCCTGGACCGGTTTCATGGTGCGCGCGACCGCCCGCACGAGCTGCTTCCATTTCGATTGCTCCTCAAGAAGCTGCTTCTTACCCTGAGGCGTGAGCTTGTAGTATTTTGCCCTCCGGTTTGCCTCGGACATTTTCCAATCGGAGGAGAGCCAGCCGCGGCTTTCAAGCCGGTGCAGCGCGGGGTAGAGCGATCCGTGCTCCACTTGAAGCGCGTCCTGGGAGCTGATACGGATTGCCTGTCCGATACCGTGCCCGTGTTGCGGCCCCCACTGCAGGGTCTGGAGGATCAGTAAATCGAGGGTTCCCTGAAGGAGATCGATACGGTTTGCAGTTGCATCGTGTTTGGACATGGCTGCCTCTAGAAGGCATTCTACCATAGGGGGTCTTCCAGAGGTAGCGGGCGAGGCATGCCTCGACCCTACGGCAGGCCACAAAATGCGATGGCCCGCCCCACTTGCTAGGCACCCGGCCGGTACGCGAAATCCCAAACCAGTAACTCGACATCATTCACGTCGCCTGTATCGGCGTATTCCACCAGAGCGTACTCGCCCGGTGTAAGCGGCTTCTCCGGCCAGATGCGATACAGCCCGCTCGCCAGTTCCTGCTCG
>JAICXK010000355.1 GCA_025980435.1 Bryobacteraceae bacterium | reverse complement strand
CGCGCCCCCGCGCCTCCGCACACCAGAGTCGCCTATATTTGGGCCAGCCGGATTCCCAACACCCCCACACCCTCAATCCGCATCGGAAAGGCGAATTTCATTCCGCTTTACGAAAAAGCGCCTATTCCCGTTGAAGTTCCGGATCTTCAATGGAAGTACTTGCAGCGGGCACGCGGCTGGAGCTTGAGGGATTCGAA
This sequence comes from Bryobacteraceae bacterium, assembly GCA_025980435.1. GTDB lineage: Bacteria > Acidobacteriota > Terriglobia > Bryobacterales > Bryobacteraceae > Bog-105. The sequence continues at coordinate 4,063 of JAICXK010000355.1, read as the reverse complement.
AGGTGTTCGCGTGCCCGTCAAAGTTCTGAAGCTCGGGAACCAGAAATCGCTTGAGATCGATCTTGAAAAAGCAAGCTTGCAACCAGGCGCCTATCGGCTTTCAGGCAATTGGGATTGGACTCCTTTTGAAGCCGACGGTGAAATTAACGTGCGCTCGTTAAGCAATTTCAGAGATGCCCAACTCGACCCTGAATCGCAAGACCGGCTTATCGCGAAAAGAGGCAAAATCCCCGTGACTGTGACCGGAGACGATTTTGAATTCGCCGACAAGGTGGAATTCAAAAGGCTGGGTGACGAGTTCGCTACAGCGGAGCCGCTTCGGTTCCTCCTGCCCAAAGGGCTTCGCGAGGGACCGCAACCCCGCATGGATGTCCAGATCGACACCGCGAGTCTCGATCCCGGTAAATACGAACTGCTGGTCTATCAGCAGGACGGCAAGAGCCATCCCGTCGGCTTCCGGGTTCTCCAGGAGCTGCCCGTGGTTGAAAATCTCCCTATTCTCGTCAATCAGGGCGCCGCTGAGCAGCATTATGAACTGAAAGGCCAGCGCCTGAACCTGATCTCAAAATTGGAAGCGCCAGGCGCAACCCTAAGTCTCGGTTCTGAAGCTCCGAAGGGCACGGAGCGGAACGTCACGGTGCAATTGAAATCCGATGCCCAGCCGGGGACCACGTTCCCTCTGCGCGCGTTTTTCTCGGATCGCAACGCACCCGTCACCTTATCCGATGGGCTCCAGATTACCGGACCTTTGCCCGTCATCGCCAGCTCGAAATTATCGCTGCCCGCCGATACCGGGATTTCGCTGCTACCGGCTGAGTTTCCTGCCGGGTATACCCTTGGAGCGCTGCTCGACGTCAAGAATCTCGAACCGCGAAGCAGTCTGAAGCTGGCATGCGCCGATGGAGTGGGCCCGCGCGGGTCCCTGCACCTCGGCGAGCAGACATCCACCTCCAGCTTGCAGCAGTTGTCGCAGGACGAACTCTATCTGCTCTTGGATACCAGCAAACTCCCGGCTGGGTGTTCTTTGCAGGCGGTGCTGGACGGCAGAAGCAGCGGAAAGTCGCAGCCCTTTACTCTTGCTCATATCATCCGGCTGCCGCACATCGATTCTTTCGACCTAACAAATGGGCCGCAAAACGGCATGCAGGCATTTTCCCTCGCCGGGCGCAATCTCGAAATGATTGATAAAGCCGGATGGGACGACGCAGGCGGCATTCAGGTCACGGACTTACCGGTACCGATCCCAGGACAGGGCCAGCGGGAAACTTTAGCAATCAACCTGCCCAGTCCACCAGCCCCGAAGGCGATGCTCCTGGTCTGGCTTCGTGGAGAAAATAAGCCCAGGGCGACGAATATCACCGCCCCGCCAGGCGCGACACCGGCCATGCCGCCCGCCCCTACCCTTAACAAAGACTCGACGGCTCCGGTCCCCACGCCCGGGTCCTGACGCGCTCGCCGGATACTTCCATGTCTCAGAGCGCGTCTTATTGTGCTCTACTTTAATTACGATTGACGAATCTGCCCAATCTGCTAACCCTTTTCAGGATCTTCCTTGTGCCCCTGCTGGTCGCCGCACTGGTACAGCAGAACTTTAGTATTCATTGGGGCGGGCGGATGCTCGTAGCCAACGACTTCTTCGCCTTGATCGTTTTCCTGGCAGCAGCCCTGACGGATCTCCTCGATGGATATCTGGCGCGACGTTGGAAGCAGGTGACCACGGTCGGCACTTTACTTGATCCGGTGGCGGACAAGCTGCTGATCTCCGCTGCTTTGATCTCACTGGTTGAAATCCGCCTGCTTCCCGGCTGGCTCGTCATTTTAATCATCAGCCGCGAATTCGCAGTATCGGGTCTTCGCAGCATTGCCGCCGCGGAGGGATATCCCATCAAAGCCGGCGAACTCGGCAAATCGAAAATGATGTTTCAGGTGCTCGGCGTAGCCCTGGTAATGCTGTCCATCCGATGGTCGAAACTCCGGCCCTACGCCTTGGCGGCGATGTGGGCCGTAGTGATCTTCGGACTCGCCTCAGCGGTGGATTATTTCCGCAAATTCTGGCGAAAGGTGGACACTAGCATCAAGCTTCGCCGCCGGCATGAATTGATCCAGATGGAACGGCAGAAGCGGCGTTTACGAAGAGCCGAACGCAAGCGCGAGGGCGAAGCGGAGCACTCCGAACCTATTCGCCACTCGGGCTGAATTGGGTCAGGCTCATGCGCGGCTCGGGAGGAAGCACTTCGTAGGCATTTTGGGTAAACACGACCGTGCGAATTTGACCGCGAGGGCCAATCGCGCCCAACGCTTTTCCGTTCAGGGTCACGTTTACTCCTCCGGCATTCCCCGTCCGAATCCGGACGTTTTCGCGAGCGTCTAGCACTTTCGTATCGGTTGCCCCGAGGATACCGCTGAAGGTTTGCTGGCCGCCCTCGTTTATCGATAACCAGGTCGGTTCGATGGCTGACAATTCAATCCGGTATGCGCCCTCTGCTTCGCTTGTAACCGGTTCCCAGGTGGCGTCCGGGGCCGCGGCCGGAGGAATTGCTCGAACTCCCGCTGTTCGCACAGCCTTGTAAGCCGCGGTGCTCGTCGCTCCCGGTTTCGACCATAGGTTGTGGAATGAGGTGTGCAGGTTCGATCTTGAGTTCTGCCACATCGCGTACACAGCGGAGCAAGCGAACATCATCGCAATCAAGGAGGCCAGCGACGATACCCATTTGAAGTTGCGCGCGCGGCGAACCGGCAAGGCGTTCACGGCCGGAAAAGGGCCATCCCCCTGACCGGGCATCAAAGGCTCCGGCAAGGTGTTGGATGCTGCCTGCACATCGCTCATAAATTCGCTGTCGTGAAAATTCAGCGCATCTGCAAACTGCCTCACGAAGCTTCGATAGAAGAACGGCGAGCCGAATGTCTCCACCTCGTCCGCCTCGATCGCCCGTAAGGCTTTGAGGGAAATGCGAGTTCTGGCACTCACATCTTCCAAGGAGCGTCCAAGCTCCAATCGTGCTTCACGGAGTCTCTGTCCGACTGACTGCATAAATCCTAAGGCGACCCATTCTGGTCTGCTGCAAGGCTATAATACAACAGCCCTGACGGTAGGCCCGCAGCCGCTTCTCCTTACCGAACTCAACGCGAATCCTGCATAGTTTTTTCGCTAGAGCAATGTACAAACCTAATCGACTCAATTCGCTTCAAACTTTAACTGAAGTGCCACTTCGAATACTTCTTTTCCTTCTGGTACTCGTGCCCGCCTGGTGCCAGGCTGCCAAATCCCGTTCTTCCGCGGAGCATGCTTTCAGCGGCCTCGCGGCCTTGCAATACACCCGCCGGGCTACCTCATTCGGCGAGCGACCGGCCGGCTCCGATGCCCTCGTGCACCTTCGCGACTGGATCATTTCCGAACTTAAACCGCTCCCCGGCCACTTGACTGTGGATTCGTTCACCGGAGAAACGCCCGCCGGTCCGGTTCCAATGGCAAACATTATTTTGAAACTTTCTGGAACGTCCGGTAAAGCAGTGGTTATTAGTGGTCACTATGACACCAAGAAAATTCCCATGGTCCATTTCGTCGGCGCAAACGATGCGGGATCCTCCACGGGCTTTCTCATCGAGTTTGCGAGGGTGATCTCCGCCATGCCCCATCAGGACGACATTTACGTTGTGTTCTTCGATGGCGAAGAGGCCGTCCGCCGGGACTGGACGGAAAGCGATAGCCGCTACGGAAGCCGTCACCTGGTTGCTAAGTGGCTTGCCGACGGGACCCTGGCGCGGATTAAGGCCCTGATCAACATCGACATGATTGGGGACAAGAACCTTGATATTTCGGATGACGAAAATTCTTCGCAGTCGCTCAGAGATCAGGTCTGGCAGATAGCCGGTCGGCTCGGCGACTCGAAATACTTCCGCCATGACCCCAGCGCAATTGACGACGACCACAAGCCATTCGTGGATGCCGGCGTGAACGCAATCGACATCATCGACCTCGATTACGGCCCCAATGGCGCCTATTGGCATACCGCGCAGGACACGCTGGATAAACTGAGCGCTCATAGCTTCCAGGTTGTTGGCG
>JAICXK010000310.1 GCA_025980435.1 Bryobacteraceae bacterium | reverse complement strand
CGATCGGCGTGATTTCACCCTCCTGCGCTTTGGGACCGAGCACGTCGCGCATCACGGTCGCGAGATCCCGGAGGGCATGTGCTCCGTCACCGTAATATGTCGAGCCATGCATGGCAGCGAGCGTCTTCGGGCCATATTCTGCCAAACTCTCGAGCACGCGACCGGTATGGTGCGTATAGGGCACGTAGTTCGCAAACGGGCCAGCCTCAGCCTGAAGAAGCGCGTCTCTGCAGCGGTCCATTATGCTATCCGCAGTTGCCGGTTCGAGATGACCCCATTGATGAAAAAGATCCGAGCAGAACAACGTTCGTTCTGATTCCTCAAAGAGAACCCCTGCGTCCCAACCGTGTGGAACGTGCGGTGTCGGAATAAATCGAAAACGGTACTGGCCGGTCGGCAAGATATCGTCCCGGGTCAAAGCACGGGCGGGCCGAATAGAAAAGTCGTTCACACTCACCAGAGCGCCCACTAAGCCGCACACCGGCTGTGCCTGGGGCGCAAGTTCGAGCCAATGATTCAAAGCTCCACATTCATCTGACTCAAAGTGGCTGAACCCGATGTGCCGGATCTTCGAAATGTCGACGAGACGCGAGACCTGCTCGCGCACTACTGGGAACATACCGCGCAATCCGGCATGGAAGAGAAGCGGTTCGTCATCCCTTACCAGGAAGTGGCTGAACTCCAGATTGATCTCTGGGACGAACACGGATATCCGAAACACATTGTTTGCGATTTCTGTTGTACTTGCCATACGCCTCCATGACGCTCACCGCTGGTTGGTCAGCGCTTATCATCCGGTTTGAATGTCGCGAATTTAGAACTTCGATGATATCGGATTCATAGGATCCAATGCCGATAGAAAATCTGCTCGTTGAGCTGTGAAACCGCGCAGCTATTTCCGCTGCCGATTCAGTAACGGCTGGATCAACTGGAACACATCTCGGGCAACCACCTGGTTCCCTTTCCCGTTCGGATGAATACCGTCGGGCTGCATCATGTCCGGATGCTGATAGACATTGATCAGCAGAAACGGCATGAACCTCAGGTGGTACATTTTTGCCAGCTCGGGAAAGATGGCGGTGAACGGCTTGACGTAATCCGGACCGTAATTCGGCGGCAGCGTAATACCAAGGAGCACCAACGGGATGCCGGCCTGCTTGATACGCCCGATCATCTCGTCGAGATTTTTCTTTGTCGATTCGACGGGAATTCCACGCAAGCCGTCGTTGCCGCCGAATTCCAGAATCACCAGCGCCGGATGCTCGGCCAGGACGTTGTCGATGCGCGCCAGGCCATCCGTGGTCGTATCGCCGCTAACGCCCTGGTTATCGACACGGTAGCTGTAGCCGTTCTGGTCGAGCAGGTCCTGCAGATTATCGGGGTAACTCCGGCCGGCAACTCCAGCCGTCAGACTGTCACCAAAAGCGACGATCACCGGGCGGGTATCCCGGACCGTTGTCGCAGCGGGGGGCGGAGGCGTGGAACTTGAAGCGCTTTCGGTGCGTTGTTCTGATTGGGGAGTGGTGTTTCTGCCGCAGGAGGCCAGAACCAACCCCGTCAGGCAGGCTGCAACAATGAAAAAAGATCGCCGGTTCCCCACAATCTCAGCATCACATGCACTCAAATGACGTAATCGAGGTTCGCGAGCTCTGGAAAGTGATCGAGAACCCATCGAGCCGGGTCGAGATTTTGCGCGACATCAGCTTTTCGGTTCCGGCCGGGCAATTTCTTGCCATTATGGGCGCATCCGGCAGCGGCAAGAGCACGCTCCTGGGATTACTCGCCGGCTTGGATACCATCACCTCCGGGCGCGTAATCCTGGACGGTACCGATATAACGAACTTGCGCGAGGACGATCTGGCGCGGCTGCGAGGCCGGAAGATCGGGTTCGTTTTTCAGTCCTATCAACTGGTTCCAACGCTCACCGCCGAAGAAAACATCCTGCTTCCGGCCGAGCTGAGCGGCTACAATGGCGAACCGCGACGCCGCGCGAAGGAATTGCTGGAGCGGGTGGGGCTGGGCAACCGCGCGCAGCATTACCCGGTTCAGTTGTCGGGCGGAGAGCAGCAGCGAGTCGCCCTGGCGCGAGCATTTATTACACGGCCGCCCATTTTGATGGCGGATGAGCCGACCGGCAACCTGGACAGTGCAAACGGGCAGCATGTGCTGGACCTATTGATGCGATTAAACCGTGAAGAGGGCGCCACGCTGGTTCTGGTGACGCACGATCGCCAGTTGGCCCAATACGCAGACCGCATTATCACCCTGCGCGACGGGAAGGTGCTCAGCGATGAGATGGCGGCCCGGACCGTGGAAGCATCATCGTGACCGGAGCCCTCCCGTTTCCCCCAGCGGCGAAGACTTCATTCGGGCTTCGAACCGCATCGAAGATCGCCTGGCGCGAGTTGCATGCCGCTCCGGCTAAGTTCGTTTTCGTTATTTTGGCGGTGGCGGTCGGTGTCGCCGCACTCAGCGGCGTAAAAGGCTTTGGGTACGCATTCAAGGGCATGTTGCTGCGGAACGCGAAGCAACTCATTGCGGCGGATCTGCAGGCGCAGATGTGGGGGGCCGTCACACCGGAACAGGTCAATCAGCTTCAATCGATGGCCAATCAGTACGGATGGATGACGCGTGTCACCGAGACGATCTCGATGGCGGGATCCGCGAACCAGCGGGTGCCGCAAATGGTTTCGGTGAAAGCCGTGGATCCTTCGGTCTACCCGTATTACGGCAAGTTGAAGCTGGACCCGGCCAAACCGCTCTCGAAGTTGCTGGATAATGATTCGTCCGCGGTCGTCACTCCGGAACTGCTGCTGCGACTGAAGGTCAAGCCGGGCGGCAGCATTCGACTCGGAGGTAAAGAATTCCGCATCGCCGGGACGATCGTATCCGAGCCCGACCGGCTTGCATCGGGCTTCGGGCCGGGAATGCGCGTGATCGTCAGCCGTTCTGGATTGGAGCGAACGGGCCTGATTCAATACGGTAGCCGCGCTGCCCAGCGATTTCTCTTCAAGCTGAGACCCGATGCCGATCTGGATGTTATCAAGCCGCGCCTGAAACAGATCATCCACCGCGTGTTCATAAGCGATTACCGCGAGGGCAGCCCGGTCGTGGGCAAGGCCATCGATAACACAACCACGTTTCTTAGCCTCATCAGTCTGATTGCCTTGATTGTCGGCTCGCTTGGCGTCGCCATGGCAATGTATTCTCACCTGCAGCAGCGCATGGACACGATTGCGGTAATGAAGGCGCTGGGGGCGCGGGCGAGTCAGGTTATGAAGATCTACCTGATTCAGACCCTCTGGCTCGGCCTTGCCGGCGGCATGATCGGAGTCTGCATTGGCGCGCTGGTGCAAAAATCGTTTCCCTGGCTGATCCATCGGGTGTTTGCCCTCTTGCCGCAGATACCCTGGGATTGGTCATTCAGTATTCAGGGGCTGAGCCTGGGGGTGCTGGCCACGTTGTTGTTCACGGTTCCTCCCTTGTTGAGCATTCGCAACGTGCGCCCCAGCCTGGTGTTTCGCCGGAATATGAGCGACGCGGCTGTGGAGGGCCGTAAGCGATGGCGGGAAAAGATTCCGGGCTGGTCCGGCGCTCTCCTGATTTTGTTTGGCTTTTGCGGTATTGCCATCTGGCTTAGCGGATCCTGGCGGATGGGACTCTATTTCATGGCCGGCCTGACCGCAAGCATTCTTGTGCTGGCCGGGATCGCGGCGCTGCTGCTTCTGGCCATGCGCTGGGTTGTGCACAGGTGGAACAGGCGGCTGCCTTCCTCGTTTCGGAACGGGTTTGCGAACCTGTACCGGCCTGGCAGCCAGGCTCGCTCGGTACTGGTGGCTCTGGGAATCGGTGTGATGTTCACCATGAGCACCTATCTATTGCAGCGTACGGTCCTGCAGGAGGTGATCCGCCAGGGGCCCGGCCGCGAAGGCAATCTGTTTCTGCTGGATATCCGCAATTCGTCCGCAATCACACGCTTGATTGAATCGCAGCCGGGTGTGACGAGCAAAGTACAACTGGTGGGCTACATTGTTTCGCGCATGCTGTCTAAAAACGGCGTGCCGGCTAGCGAACTTCCCTTGAGTAAGGAGCGGAAAGCTGACCTGCAGACTGTACGTATCACGACGGCGCAAGGTCTTCCGGTCGGCCTGGCCCTGAAGCAGGGCAAATGGTGGAAGGCGGGGAGCGTCGAGCCGCAGCTTGCGGTTTCCGAGGACTCAGAGCGCTCTTACAAGCTGAAGCTGGGCGACCGGCTTCAATTTCAAATTGCCGGACGAAACATCGAAGCTCCGTTGGTCGCGATTTTCCGGCGCGAACAGCGCGCCTCGGTGCGTTACGACCTGGTCTTTCCGGAAGGCGCACTGAACGGTCTGCCTGTTGTGTACTACGGTGCGGTACACGTGAACGCGGCGCAGATTCCACATGTGGAAGAAGCCGTCTTTGAGAGCTTCCCAACCGTGACTGTGATGAACCTGGCCGAAGTGCTTACAAGGATTCAGGAGGCGGTGGACCAGGTGGCTCTGGTGATTCGGTTTCTTGCTTTGTTCGCAATTCTGGCCGGGATTATTATTCTTTCATCGAGCGTTGCTGGAACACGTTATCGCCGTGTCCGCGAAGTTGCCATCTTGAAAGCTCTGGGCGCAACCAGACGCCGCATTATGAGTATTTTTTCTATTGAGTTTTCCATTCTCGGCGCGGTTTCCGGCCTGGTCGGCGCGATCCTTGCCAACGTTTTCACGCGTATCATTGCAGACAAGTTCATCGACGCGTCCTTCGATTTCAACTGGCTGTCGGTGTTGATTGCGATGATCGGAACCGTGCTGCTGGCGAATCTCGCCGGATGGCTTGCGAGCGCGCGTATTCTGGATCAAAGGCCGCTTGAAGTACTCAGAGGCGAGTGAAGCTGCCCGATCGTCCGTCCTAGGCAAGACCATACTCGCCTTAGGGCTCTCGATTTCGTTGATCTCGATTGCACTGACCGTCCGGGCCTACATGCCATGCCCCTTCGGCGATGAATGGTTTTTTCTCGACGATATCGCGCGAGGGAACGGGCCAACCTCCTGGCAGTGGTTATGGAGCCGGCACAATGAACATCGGCTCGCGATAGGGCGGCTTCTTGTGTGGCTCGACCTGACTGCGTTCCACGGCAGGAACATCTCCCTTTTCATCGAAACCTATCTATTCCTTGGCCTGGCGTGGGCCGCCATCTGTTACGCACTGGAGCGCTTCACGGATTTCCCTACGCCTCTGAAACGGACCCTGCAAGGCTTGTTTGCTTTCTCTATTTTTCATCCCAACCAGAAAGAGAACCTAACCTGGGCTTTTCAAACCCCGTTTGTGCTGGCGTTCGCGATAGCGATCGTTGCCCTTCTGGCTGCGACGTTCCTTCAACACTTGCGCCGGCAGATGCTCGCAACCTTCGGTGTGGCCGTGGCGCCGATTCTTGCAGCGATGAATGTAGCCGGCGGGTTGCTGATCGGCCCGGTTGTGCTCGGGGTTGCTGCGACGCGCCGCCTGCGTGCTCGCTTCGTGGCTATTGTGCTCGTCATTTTCGCGCTG
>JAICXK010000109.1 GCA_025980435.1 Bryobacteraceae bacterium | reverse complement strand
GCGTGAACTGTCATGGACGCGCAAAGAAGGAAGGAACTTGCAAATGTAAATGTTCGACGTGTCATGTACTCTCTCCCGCTAAGACGATCGCGGACGGTGTGATGTTTCCAGTCTACAACCGCGTTTCGCACGGCTTATCGTTCGGAAGAGCGAAAAGGGGAACTATGAAGGGAGATTAACGCTACGGAACCTTCACCTTAGATTGGACATCCAACAGCGCTCGGCTTTACTACGTCATAATGTTGGACATCCGGTGTGCTTGTGTGCCTGGAAGATTTGCCTATGTTTCCCCGAGCCGTTCTCTGCTCCTTGTTTATCTCCTGTTCGCTGGTCGCCGCCACGCCTGAGCACGGCATCCCGAACATGACCGTTCCGCCGAAAGCCGGCAAGGTGGACCTCTTCCCGGAAAGCGCGCTGAAGCCCGGGATGAAAGGTGTGGCCTGGACGGTTTTTCAGGGAAGCAAGCCGGACCGGGTGCCGGTAGAAATCATCGGCGTATGGCAGAACGCCTGGGGACCCAAACAGGACATCATCATTGCAAGACTCACCGGCAAAGCGGAGCGCACGAATGTCGCGGGCGGGATGAGCGGGAGCCCCGTATACATCGACGGCAAGCTGCTTGGCGCTATTTCTCTGCGCCTTAGCGTGTTCTCGCCCGACGCCATTTGCGGCATTACACCCATCCAGCTCATGTTGGATGTGAAGTCTTTCGATACGGGGCGCCCAGCGAATGCCCGAACGCCTGACAAGATCCAGCAAGCCCGCGCCTCTCTGCCGGTTCCTGGCGATATGCTGGCGCGCGTCATGGCCGCCGGTTCATCGGGCAGTTTGCCCGAAACACCGATGATGACGCCGATTGCGACGCCCATCACCATGTCCGGTTTCAGCGATGATGCCGTGAAGGAATTTAGCCCCATCTTCAACCAGCTTGGCTTATCGGTGGCTCAGGGCGGGGCCGGCGGGGCTCTCGATTCAGCGAAACCGGCTAAAGATTGGGCCGGCTCCATGCAGCCCGGAGAGAGTATTGCAGCCGTGCTGGTCGCAGGAGACATGACCATGACCGGCGGCGGCACCGTTACCTATAACGACGGCAAGCGAGTGCTGGCATTTGGCCACCCGCTGTTCAACCTGGGTCCAGTGGATATGCCGATTGCGAAGGACGAGATCATTACAACCCTGGCTTCTTCTTACCAGCCCACCAAAATGGGGAACGCAACGGAAGTGGTGGGCGCTCTGCACCAGGATCGCCATAGCGCCATAGAGGGCGAGCTCGGCGCAACCGCGCAGATGATTCCGGTCAGTATGCGCGTGCGTTCCTACAACCGCAACAACACGGTGCGGAACTCGCGCGATTTCCATTTCAGCGTCTTTGTCGATCAAAAGTGGACCCCTTACCTGATGATGGCGACGCTATTCAATTCGCTTTCGCAACTCAACGATTTTTCCGAAGAAGCAACATTTCGCCTTCACGGAGAGCTCCAGGTCCAGGGGCAGCGCCCGATTGAGCTGACTACTATGCAGGCGCCGGCGGGTACGCCTGTTCCGACCCCGATGCTGTTGGCCGGTTGGTGGGGAGATAAATTCAACCGGCTGTTTGTTAATTCGGACAAAATGCCGAAGCTAGATGCCGTGAATGTCAGCGTGGACCTGCTGCCCGAGCGCCGGATTGCCCAAATCGAATCGGCCTGGATAGCCGATAACAAAGTCCGGCCTGGCGCTGAAATTCCGGTTAAAGTCTTCCTTCAGCCCTATCACGGAGAGCGCATAGAGCGAACCATCAACTTGAAGATTCCTGCGGGACTGTCGCGCGGCCAGCACCAGATTCTTTTTAGCGACGCCGAGACTCTGAGCCGGTTCCAGAACATCGCCAGCTCGCTGAACCGCATTGAAGATATCCCGCAAACAGTGGCGCTGCTGAACGAAGAGCGCAGCAACAACCGGCTTTACGTTTCGCTTATCGATTCGCAGCCCACCGTCTATTCGGACGAGAAGATTCTGCCGAGCCTCCCGGCTTCCGTTCTGAACGTAATGCAGAGCGGACGGGCAACGAATCACGAATTCGTAAGTTCTCCGGAAAGCGCACATCAGGAAACATCGGTGCCATTCGACGTGGTCGTCACCGGCAGCTACTCGCTCAAGATTTTCGTGAACTGAAGGACTCCCGCATAGATACAATGCAAAACTACTCGGTCTCACACCGGGCCGCGGCCATTCTTTGTCTCCTGGCGGCGCCGGCTCTTTCCCTTGCCGTCGAGACTCATGTCTGGGAGCAGGCGGATCAAGCCGATTTTGAAAGAGGCGCCTCCAAGCACCTGGCGCTGCGGAGCGATGGGCACGTAACGCTTGGCCCAGAATTTAAGGAACTGGACAGCACCAGCGTGCCTTATCTCTGGGCCATTGCGCAGGATTCGAAGGGAACTCTGTTCTATGCTGGCGGCGCGCCCACCGGGGCGACAGCGAAAGTGTTCACGCTGACGCCGAATGGGAAACCAAGGGTATTCGCGGAACTGGCGGGCCTGGAAGTACACGCACTGGCTGTGGATGCGCAGGACCGCCTTTACGCCGCGGTGCTGCCGGATGCCAAAATTTACCGCATCGGTAAGGACGGGAAGCCGCAGCTTTTTTTTGACCCGAAGTGCAAGTACGTCTGGGCTATGGCCTTTGACCGGTCAGGAAACCTGTTCGTGGCAACCGGTGATACGGGGCTCATCTACAAGGTCGCCCCGGATGGCAGTGGATCCAGGTTCTTCGAGACAAACGAAACACACGCGCGGTCGATGATCATTGATAACGCCGGCAATCTGATCGTGGGGACCGAGCCGGGTGGACTGATTCTTCGCGTTACGCCGGAAGGAAAAGGCTTTGTCCTTTACCAGGCGGATAAGCGCGAAATTACGGCGCTCGGAGAGCACGATGGCATGATTTATGCGGCCGCGATTGGAACCAAGCCAGTCAGCGCGTCCGTCAGCGGTCCAGCCCCGGTTTTATCGTCCACAAAACCGCCCGCGGTGAAACCGGCAGGAACGGCCCGAACAGGCTCGCCGCCTCCCGGCCTGCCTCCGGCGATCGGGTCTCTGAAGGCAACCATTTCGGGCGGATCCGATGTGTATCGCATTCAAAAAGACGGCTTCGCGGAACGCATTTGGAATTCCTCGACCGATCTCGTCTACGCAATTGCGTTCGACCAATCCGGAAAGCCGCTGCTTGGCACGGGCAATAAAGGAATCATTTTCCGGATCGATTCTGACCAGCTCTTTACTGAATTGCTGAACACGCCCCCCACGCAAGTAACTGCGTTCTTGCAGGGCCGGAAGGGCGTGGTCTACGCGGCAACGGGCAACGTGGGGAATCTCTACTCCATTGGCCCTGGCTTTCAGAGGACGGGCACGCTGGAAAGCGAAGTATTGGATGCCGACGGCTTCACGTATTGGGGTAAAGCGCACATCCGCTCCACTCTGCGCGGCGGCGGTATCGCGCTCGAAACCCGCAGCGGTAACCTGAACAATCCCGAAAACGACTGGAGCCCCTGGACCAATGTTGCGCTTACGCCGACCGGCGGCGCCATTGAGTCGCCCCCGGCCCGGTTCCTGCAATACCGCCTCTCTGTCAGCCGGTCGGACGCAGGCGATTCCCCGGAGTTGAGCGCGATCGACATTGCGTATCTCTCGAAAAACGTTGCGCCGAAAGTACTGCAGATCGATCTTGCGCCCTTCAACTACCGGCAGGCGCCCAGCACATCCATGCTGGAAAGAACTGTCACACAATCGGGTTCTCCGGCCACGCTCACGCTGCCGGCGGTGGGGCAGAAGAAGACCATCACTCCGCCTCTGCTGGAAACAGCCGGAGCAGCGACCCTCCAATACAGCAAGGGCTTCGTAACCGCACGCTGGAGCGCGAGCGACGCGAACGGCGATCCTCTCATCTACACGCTGGAGATCAAAGGCGATCACGATTCGCAATGGCAGATCCTGAAAAATAAGCTCGAAGACCGCTTCTATGCCTTCGATTCCGCGGCGCTCCCGGACGGCCGTTACACCATTCGCGTAACAGCGAGCGATGCGCCCGGCAATGTTCCGGCCGACGCGCTGACTGGCTCGCTCGAAAGCGATCCGTTTACCATTGACAACACTCCTCCCGAGATCACCAACCTTACAGCCGCGCCCGGTGCTAAGCAATTAGAGGTCTCGTTTACCGCGCATGACGCGCTGAGCTGGATCGACAAGGCCGAATATTCCGTGAATGGAGCTGATTGGGTATTAGTACAGCCGGTCGGGAGAGTGACAGATTCGCAGAGTTTGAATTATAAGTTCAGCGTGCCGACCGGCCGGACCGTTGCGATCCGTGTGTTCGATGAGAACGATAACGTCGTGGTGAAACAGGTCAGGAGCCGCTAATCTTCCGGAAGAATTTCCGCCAGGCCCACTTCCAGGTTTGGATTCGAGCAGCGCAAGATGCCGTCTTCAACAGCAACCGTTCCGTGTCCGGGTGTGGCGATCCATGCCTCTCTGGAATACGGATCGACGATCCAGACGGTGGGCACGCCAAAACCTAAGGCATCATTCAGGCGCGATTGAATCCGGCCCCACCGGTCTTGGGGCGAAAGAATTTCGATCCAGAGTGCGGGCGGCCGCCGAAGGACTTCGCCATTGTCATCCCGCACAGCAAGGCATACGTCCGGAATGCGGACCCGCGAGCGGGAGATCTGAACGCGCTGCTCTGTGAGAACCCGACATCCGTGAACGCCCTCGCGCGAAAAAAGCCAGGCGGCAAGCAAAGTTTGCGTCCTACTGTGCTTCCTTTTCCCCACACTGCGCTCCTCCACAACACCGTCAACATAGTCGCAATCCGGCTCATAGGCCGTATTCATATACTCGGCGAGGGAAACGTGGACAGCAGTAGTCGCCATACGGTTATCCTAGCGTCTTTTTGTCCGGATCACGATGGGTGTGCCTTCAAAACCAAACTGTTCGCGAAGCCGGTTAATCAGATTTCTCTCTATGGAAAAGTGCATGGCGCCGGCTTTGTCGGTAAACACCACGAATGTAGGCGGCCGGATCGATGTCTGCGTGATGTAGTAAATCCGAATGTCGCTCTCGAACTTGAGCGTTTCAACGAACCGGTTCAGTTCGCCCGTGGTCACGCGCTTCGAAGCAGCATCGAAAGAACGTCGGATCGTGCTCATAATACGCCGGATTCCTTCGCCCTTCTTAGCGGACGCGAAGATGATCGGCGCATAGTCGAGAAATTTGAGCTGATCGCGCACCGCTTCGGTAAAAGCGCGCTTGCCTTTGTCATCCACCGCATCCCATTTGTTGACGACAAGAATGACCGCGCGGCCTTCCTGGTGAGCATAACCGCCGATCGTGGCATCGGAGCCGACCACGCCTTCGGTCGCGTCCAGCATCAGCAGCACCACGTTGGCCATGCGAATGTTGCGGCGGGCCATCACAACGCTTAGCTTTTCGGTCATTTCCTCCGTCTTGCCTTTGCGCCGGATGCCCGCCGTATCGACAAACCGATAGATGGTATTTCCTTCTTCCACCGATTCATCGACGGCATCGCGGGTCGTTCCGGCCACCGGCGATACAATGGCCCGCTCCGCCCCGACCAGCGCGTTGAGCATGGTCGATTTACCTACATTGGGCCTGCCGATGATTGCGACCTTGATCCGGCGCTTGCCGCTTTCCGGCTCTTCCTCTGCCTCGATCTCCGGCCTCGGGAACGGAGCCGTGACGTAATCCAGAAGTTCGTCGAGGCCCAACCGGTGCTCGGCGGAGACAGGAAATGGATCGCCCAATCCCAGCGAATAAAACTCCGGAACCAGATTCTCGCGCGCCTTCGTATCGATTTTGTTTACGACAAGCGTGAGCGGCTTATTCAGCGGCCGCAGTAGCTTCGCCAGTTCGCGGTCCGCCGCGGTAATCTCCGTCCTGCCGTCGATGACATAAAGAATATGCGAAGCGAGGTCCAGCGCAACGTGCGCCTGCTTGAGAATTTGCGTGGGAATTAGCGCGGCATCGTGCGGCATAATGCCGCCCGTATCGATCAGGCCGAAGCGCTTTCCGCGGTAGTCCGCTTCGCCGTAGATGCGATCGCGTGTTATGCCCGGCTCGTCTCCAACGATGGAGCGGCGGTTCCCCAGGATCGCATTGAAAAGGGTTGATTTTCCGACGTTAGGACGCCCTACGATCACAACTGCCGGTAGTGGTTCGTCTGCCGCCATTTTGTTTACAGGTTCGCATACGGTGGAATAAAAGCTTCCCTTCTCTTTAGTGCAGGTGGCGCAGCGAGTGCGGACGGGTGAAGGGCAGGAACTCCTGCATGAAGTTGTACGCCGCATCCGCGCCCAGACCAATGAACGCGCGCACGACACCGTCGGTTACCGAACCGGTGCTGGCCGGCTGCCAGACGTTTGTGAACTGGCCGCCGGCGAACTGGCTGACCACCTTGCCGTAAGCGAATGACGAGTCTCCGGTATCCGTTTTGCAAAGGAACACCTGCTTGGCTGCATTCCACATGCGCTGTTTTTTGCGCTTGTCTTTCGAAGGAAAATAGCGTGGATCTTCGTGGAACGCGGATTCCAGGACGAAAGCAAAGGTCTGCCGTGACAGATTCCCCGCAACTCCGGAGCCGTACCTGCTGGCGTACCCTTTTACTCCCTGCCCCCATTCGTGCGGCGCGTCACGGGCCTGCCCGATCGCCGCGCCAATAAGTGATCCGCCTAATCCGCGAAGCCCAAGACTTTGGACCACGCGGTAATCGAACTTCTCGCCGACAGTGAAAGGCGGAGCGGAAATCGTGTTCGGAAGGGCGCTGCCTGGCGGGTTTTGATCTGCCTGCGCGAGTTGTCCGGGTTTAGGCGGTGCCGTCTGCCTTCCCTCAGCAGCAATTAATGCCGGCGCGAACAGCAGCGCGAATAGAGCACAAATTCCTGAACTCAGCACTACCTGCATGGTAGCGGGACGGCAATTTGCTACAGTCCCGGATCTTGAAACAACCGGATTCCCGCGATTCCTTCCGCACCTGCGTGCATGCATTCAGCCGCGTTCTCCCAAGTGACTCCGCCCAGGGCGTAGACTGGCTTGCCGAGCTGGCAAGCGAGTTTAAGGGCATCCAGGCCCAATGCAGGCCCCTTTCCTGGAGTTTCGAATACCGGCCCGAAGGTCACAAAGTCCGCATCCGCGGCCCGGATCTCGGTGATGGCATGGCAGGAGCGGGCGACCACCAGGCCGGGAAGGGTCTCCTGCGGCGCATTTGCGGGAAGGTGTACGCCATCCGCTCCCGTTGCGAGCGCCACGTCCATCCGCGAATTCACAAGAATTTTGGCCGGCAGCGGTGTGCGGATCTCATTGGCGCGTACTTCGAGGACCGCCAGAGTGAATTCAAACAGCTCGCGAGCGCTGATATCTTTTTCGCGGATCTGGATGAAGTCGACACCCAAATGCATCTGGTCGCGGATCACTTCCAGCAAAGGGCGGAATCCGCCGACCGATTTGCGGTCCGTGATGTAATAGCGCTTCATTCGATCTCTATTTTCCGATGAAGTATACGGCGGATTGAGGAATCTCAACCGTCAGCCGGTCGCTGCCTTGCAAACTCCGGTATTCCGATTCGGTGACAGTGGCCGCCACCCCGTGCTCAAACTGAAGACGGATACCGCGTGAAGAAGGTGTTTGGCCGATCAGCCGAAGGACGAGCCGGTTCGAAGATGACTGGTTATCGAACGGACCGGCGCGGAATTCGGAACTCGGAACGCACAAGTAACCCTGGTCGCCGATCAACCGGCCCGGGAGATAGGGCCCGTCTAACGCGAATTCAAACACACGAAGCCGGCTGGTATTGCGTCCCGGGTCGAGAGCCTCAATTTCAGCGGGCAGGATGTTATAGATCCCAAGAGCCCGTGCGATATCCGTACCCGCGGGGCGCTTGAACACGGCATCGCGGGAACCGGCCTGGGTAAAGCGTCCGTTTTCAATCAGGCAAATGAAATCGGCAAGTTCGAAGCACTCTTCGAGATCGTGTGTGACCAGCAGGATAGGTATCTGCAACTGGTCGCGCGTGCGGCGCAGCACCTGATAAAAGCCTTCACGCAGCCGGGAATCGAGACCGCGCGCGGGCTCATCGAGAAGCAGCAGGTGCGGTTCGTTCACGAGCGTGCGCGCGAGTGCGGCCCGCTGCTTCTGGCCGCCTGAAAGCTGCATTGGCTTCCGGCCTGCCAGATCGGTCAACTCAAACGCTTCGAGGAGATCTTTAATTCGGCGGTGGCGGTTCAGCCTGCCGGTTTTGGACAATCGGGAGGCGGCTGCGAACCGCAGATTTTCGCGCACGGACATGTGAGGAAACAAGGCATGATCCTGGAAGATGTACCCGCAGCGGCGCTCTTGAGGTGAAAGGTGAACACCAGCCGCCGCGTCGAAGAAGAGGTGATCGTCGACGAGAATGCGGCCTTCATCGGGCCGTGCGAAACCCCCGAGGCAATTGAGTATCAGGGTCTTCCCTGCTCCGCTCGGGCCGAAAATGGCGGTGATGCCGGCCTCGGCGCGCAGGTGGACATTCAATTCAAACGAATCCGCGTCGGCAATCGCCGGAAGCCTTTTGATCAGGCGGGCATCGACGCTCATTCAGGCGTATCCATTGAGTGAAAATAGATGTTACGCGGTCGTCGCCGGTCGCGTTCTGCGCGACAAATAGGCGGCGGGCCAAAGCAGTGCGATGGCCAGAGCGGAGACCACCACGACCAGCACACGGGCAAGCGTTCCGTCACCGGACTCAACGGCGTCATAGATGGCCACCGAAAGAGTCTGGGTTCGGCCGGGTATGTTGCCGGCAAGCATAATAGTTACACCGAAGTCGCCTAGCGCCCGAGCGAAGCTTAACGCGGCGAGCGAGGCCAATCCGCGCCAGGCAAGCGGAAGAGTAACGCGCCAGAAGGTGCGCCATTCGGAGGCGCCCAGGCTGTGGGCGGCCCATTCGAAACGGTAATCCACGGCCTCGAGCACCGCGGTCGCCGCCTTGATGTAAATGGGCGCCGAGTGAAGGAATGCAGCGACTACGGCGGCTTGCCAGGTAAAGACAAGCGGCTGGCCAAATATGGATTCGTAAACATGTCCGAACGGCGATGCGCGGCCGGCAAGGACCAGGAGATAGTAGCCGAGCACGGTGGGGGGCAGAACCAGCGGTAGGGTGATCAGGGAATCGAGCAGATGTTTTCCGCGAAAGCTCTTGTGAGAGAGAACGTAAGAGACCAGGGTGCCGAGCGTTAGCACACCCGCAGTGGCGATGGCCGCCACCCGCAAACTGAGCCAGAGTGGAAACCAGTCAATCGCAATCAGCGCGAGCATAGCCTGAGCGGAAAGACGATTATAGCCAGCGGGGACGGTAGCCACCCAAAAGACCGATTCGGTATGATAGAGGAGATTCGGATCTTATCCAGTAGCAGACTGTTCGTGTGTCCGGAGATGCCGGCCCACTCACATTTCCTGGAACCGTAAAATCAACGAAGGCATATACATGTACGCTGTGATTGAGACGGGCGGCAAGCAATACCGTGTCGCGCCTGGCCAGACAATAGAAGTAGACACGATCGCCGGCGAGGTTGGCGCAGACGTGGAATTCGACCGGATTTTGGCGATTTCGAACGATGCGAACGAACTGGTGCTCGGCGATGCCTTGCAAAGCGCGCGGGTGAGAGGCAAGATTGCGGCTCACGGTCGCGGAGACAAAGTGCTGGTGTTCAAGTTCAAGCGCAAGAAGCAGTATAAGCGCACCATCGGTCATCGGCAGAACTATACGCGCGTGGAAGTTCAGGAGATTTTGGCATAACGCGGATTTGGCATGGCACACAAAAAAGGATTAGGCAGTTCAAAAAACGGTCGCGATTCGAATTCCCAGCGCCTGGGTATCAAAGTGTTCTCGGGCGAGTTCGTGACGGGTGGCTCCATCATAGTCCGCCAGCGCGGAACTCGCTACAAGCCCGGCAAGAACGTCGGTATTGGGAAGGATGACACTTTGTTTGCGGCCGTGCCGGGCACGGTTGAGTTCCGCGATCGCGGTCGGCTGGGCAAGTTCGTCAACATAATCGCCGCCCAAAATTAGCAGCATAGATTCCTCCAGCCTGAGAAGTATTGTGGGGCAGGCCCTCTGGCCTGCGCGGGGCTCCTAGCCGCGCAGTTCTCTCATGTTCATAGACGAAGTAATCATTACCGCGAAAGCCGGAGACGGCGGAAACGGATGCCTTGCGTTCCGGCGGGAAAAATTTGTTCCGCGTGGCGGGCCCAGCGGCGGTGATGGCGGTTGCGGTGGTGACGTGATTCTGGTTTCTACCGAGCACCAGAACACGCTGCTGCACTTCCGCTATAACCCGGAGCACACCGCGGAACGGGGACGTCATGGCGAGGGCAGCAATCGAACCGGCCGGGACGGTTCACCGATTGAATTGCCCGTCCCTGTAGGCACGGTGGTTTACAACACCGAAACAGGAGACCGGCTTTTCGATTTCACGGCGCCCGGGCAGCGCTTCACTGTGGCACACGGGGGACGCGGGGGACGCGGCAATGCGCGCTTCGCCACAGCAACGCATCAGGCGCCGACGGAGCATGAAGAGGGCCGGCCGGGCGAGTTTTTCAAACTACGCCTGGAACTGAAACTCCTCGCCGACGTAGGACTGGTCGGATTTCCGAACGTAGGCAAATCGACTTTGATTTCGCGGCTCTCCGCGGCAAAACCGAAAATCGCGGATTATCCGTTCACGACGCTCGAGCCGAGCCTGGGCGTCGTGGATGCTGGCGGCCGCACGTTCGTCCTGGCTGATATTCCAGGTCTGATTGAAGGCGCTCACGAGGGGCATGGCCTCGGCACGCAGTTCCTCCGGCACATCGAACGCACGCGTCTGCTGGTACATCTGGTGGACGTTTCGGATTTTAGCGGCCGCGATCCTTCGCACGATTTCGACGTGATCCTCGATGAACTTGCCAGTTTCGGTGAAGGCAGATTAGCCGAAAAACCGATGATCGTGGCGGCCAACAAAATCGATGCGTGTCAGGATACAACGCGCATCGATGCCGTGAGAGCGAAGGCACAGGAACGCGGCTTGCCTTTCTACGCCATCTCCGCCGCGGTGGGTACCGGCCTCGATGAACTGCGGTACGCGATCGGCGCGGAACTGTTCCGGCAAACGGATAACGCTACAATCGCAGTCGGAAGCTAGATTCTGCCGGTGCAGGGCCCGGTCTTCAAAACCGGAGTGCGGCCCTTATGCGGTCACGGGTGGGTTCGACTCCCATTAGCTTCCGCCATCCGGAGCTCTTCAAGGCAATGGCCGCGCGCCATCGCCCCCAACTGCTCCTGAAAATGTGATAACTCTGGGATTCGGGAGGCAATCAATGGCTGCTAAAGTAAACGCAATTCCGCCGGGTTATCACACCGTTACGCCCTATCTCGTTCTCAGCGACGCGAGCCGGGCAATCGACTTTTACAAGCAAGCGTTTGGCGCGCAGGAGTTAGCTCGCATGGCTACGCCGGACGGAAAGATCGGCCACGCGGAGATCAAGATTGGCGATTCCATCGTCATGCTCTCCGATGAAATGATGGGGAACAAGTCGCCGCAAACCTTGGGCGGTTCCCCGGTCAGCTTGTTCATATACGTCGACGATGTCGATTCCGTTTTCAACCGCGCCGTCAAAGCGGGCGCGAAGAGCGATATGCCCCCGGCCGATATGTTTTGGGGTGATCGTTACGGAAAGCTGACTGACCCCTTTGGCCATTTATGGGGACTGGCTACTCATGTCGAAGATGTGGCTCCCCAGGAAATGGAGAAGCGCGCGAAGGCTTCCATGTCTCAGGCGACGCAGAAGGCCGCGCAAGGCGGTTAGGTCCGGACTCGCCCTGCTTTTCCAGTTCCCCGCGAGTATGATGGCGAGATGCAATCGGACCATCTGACCAAAGGCTTACTCGTTCTGATCGCGGGCTTGCTCAGCGCGAATCTGATTCGCTCCTTTATAAATGCGCCGCCGGTAAGGGCTCAACCTGCCGGCGCAAATGACAACGTGTATATTGAACCCGGCGTCCGAATGCTTCGGGCACCCGACGGAAGCAGACAAGTTTTGGGGAAAGTATTCGTCGATTTGACGAATGGAAATGTCTGGGGTTATCCGACGACGGTAGACCAACCTTATCCGGTCGACGTTATGAATTCCAATCCGCCAACCTCGAAACCATTTCTGCTGGGCCGATTCGATCTGAGCGGGATGAACGCGCGCTAATACGACCCACGCGAACTTAGCGATTGACAAGCGCCTGAAGTAGGTACATGCTTTGGGAAAGGGGTTTTTATGCGCTCTTCGCGCGTACTCTTCCCGGTCGCCATTTCGATTTTGGCCTGCCTACCGGCGTCCGGGCAATCCGTAATTTCCGTTCACTCCGGTTTAGTCAATTTCTTCGAGGGTTCGGTTTTCCTGGACGACCAGCCCCTTCAGGATAAGTTCGGAACTTTTCCAAGCATCAAGGAAGGTTCGACATTTCGGACCGGAGATGGCCGCGCCGAAATTCTGCTCACACCGGGCGTGTTTCTTCGCGTCGATCAGAACAGCGCGATCCGCATGGCTAACGCTGCACTGACCGATACTCGCGTGGAATTCCTGAAGGGATCCGCCATTCTCGATTCGACGGGGGCCCAGCCGGGCAATTCTCCTGTGCTGCTGTATTGGGCGTCTGAAGTTCGATTTCCCAAGCCTGGAGTCTACCGGTTCGATTCGGAGCCCGCACCCTTGCTGGAAGTCTACAGCGGTGAGGCGGAAGTGAAATACGACGGGAAAACATCCGCTATCGATTCCTCGAATGAGTTCTTCTTTATGGCCGGCACGGAAACCGCCAGGTATGGCGATGGCAACTTCGATGCCTTTTATGACTGGGCGAAGGACCGCGGCGATGTGATTACAGCCGATAATCGATCCGCGGCGCAGAACTCTGCCGATCCGGGCGACATCGACAACGGGATGAATCTGCCCATTGGTCCGGGTCCCGGGCCCGATCCTTCGACGCCGGTCTATGGCGGCGGGCCGGTTTATGGCGGTTCGCCTGGTCCGTTTGGGAATGGTTCACTTTATCCGTTCAGTCCGTTCGCCCCCTACGGCTTCGACCCGTACTCTCCATACGGCCCGTACGGCATCCTTGTCGTCATACCCCGGTATCGCTATTCACGAGTACACTCGTCGAGATGGCCGGACAAGCCTCATTCCAACCACTGGGCTCCCAGTACTACCGCAATTCCTCCAATTCGCACCAGGCTACCGGGTTATCAGGCGTACCGGCCGCCGGCATTTGTGCCGCGGCCCGCGCCACGCTCCTACATTCCGCCAAGGCCGGCAATTTCTCGTCCTTCTACTGTGACAGCTCCGCGAGTAGGAATCCGAGGCGGTTTCGGCGCGCGTCCTATCGGACACCGTTAAATTGGCGGTGGTGCAGGCCATCGTTTTGTGTGGCCAGTATCCTCACGCGCTGCTTCATTGCGGAGCGTAGTAGCCCAGCCGCCAGCGTGCCTTCAGGGGGGGAAGCCCTTTCGGCGGCTCCAATTTTACTTCCACCTTGCGATATTTGCCGTTTCGGTCCTGATTCACCGGATAGTACGCCAAAACATATTGGTTGCGAAGTTCGATACCAATGCGCGTGGCGATACTAGGCAGATCCGTGGCGTCGGAGGCCGCGAATGCACGGCCACCGGTCTGGCCTGAAATCTCGGAAAGCAGCTTGGGTCCGGAAAGTTCCGCGGCCGTGAGCGCCAGGTAATCGAACGGCTCGAAAACACCCATCGAATAGATCTGCACGTCGGCTTCGCGGATGAGGTCTTTGATCTCGCCCGCGCTGTACCGGCTGTTATTATCGCCGCCGTCCGAGATGATCAGAAGCGCTTTGCGGGGATTCTTTGCGCTCTTCATTTCGCGAATTCCCAGGTGGACCGCATCGAGCAGAGCGGTGAGCCCCTGCGGCTCTACCGAAACCAGCCGCGACTGAATCTCGTCGGGATTTCGGGCAAATGGCACAACAAGCTGCGCGCGATCACTGAACTCAATCAGAAACGCCTCGTCCTGCGAATCCATTGTTTTCAAAAACTGCGCCACAGCGAGGCGTGACGTTTCAATTTTCGCGCCCATGCTGCCGCTGACATCGACCAGGAGCCCAATCGAAAGCGGCGCGTCTTCGCCGGAGAACTGCCGCACTGTTTGTTCCTTGCCATCCTCCAGAACGCGGAAATCCTGTTTGTCCAGACCCAGGACGGACCGATTCATAACGTCCGTAACCGTCACTGGTATCAGGACTAGCGTGGTATTGACGCGAATATCCACTTCATGATCGGGCGATTGAGCCCGCAGAATAACGGCGCAAGTGAAAAGGATGGAAACCGCGAATCGTGAGGCACACTGCACGGCTGCACGCCCCTGGCGAGCATGAGTCTAACATAGAAAACTGACCGTGAAGATCACAAAAATCGAAAGCATACGCGTCGCAGAATTCCCGCAATTCCTGTGGGTCCGCATCCATACCGACGACGGCTTGATCGGACTGGGTGAAACATTTTTCAACGCAACTTCCGTGGAGGCGTATCTCCACGACGATCTCGCGCAACGCCTCATCGGCCGCGACCCTCTGGCGATAGACGCCATCTCCCGGGACCTGGTCGGCTATGTAGGATTCCGGTCGACCGGCGTGGAGGCGCGCGCGGCATCGGCCATCGACATCGCACTCTGGGATTTATTCGGCAAGTCCGCCGGCAAGCCCGTTGTGCAAATGCTGGGCGGTTGGACGCGGGATCGAATTCGGACGTATAACACCTGCGCAGGAGCCCAATACATGCGGCAGGCTGCAACGCAGTCCACGGCGAACTGGGGCATCGCAAGTCAGTCGCAGTCCACTCCGGTCAGCGGTTTCGATGATCTGAATGACTTTCTGACGCGCGCGGACGAACTGGCGGAATCGCTGCTTGCAGAAGGGATTACCGCCATGAAGATTTGGCCGTTCGATACCGCCGCGGAGAAATCTCACGGCCAGTACATCTCGAAAGAAGACCTCAAGGCGGCGCTTCAGCCCTTCGAGAAGATCAGAAGCCGGGTTGGCGACCGAATGGAAATTATGGTGGAGTTCCATTCACTATGGCAGCTCATGCCTGCTATAAAGATCGCGAAGGCTCTCGCGCCGTTTGAAACATTCTGGCACGAAGACCCGATCAAGATGGATAGCCTGGCGAGCTTGCGGCGTTACGCTGCGGCATCTCCGGCGCCGATCTGCGCTTCGGAAACGCTGGGTACCCGCTGGGCTTTTCGCGATTTGCTGGAAACCGATTCCGCCGGCGTGATTATGTTCGATCTGTCATGGTGCGGCGGCCTGTCGGAAGCACGAAAGATCGCCGCCATGGCGGAGGCTTGGCACCTTCCCGTAGCCCCACACGATTGCACCGGACCCGTTGTATTCACCGCTTCGACCCATCTGTCGCTGAACGCCACGAACGCCCTGGTGCAGGAATCCGTGCGCGCTTTTTATAAGGGCTGGTATCCGGAAGTGGTGACCGCGGTTCCAACGGTGAAAGATGGTTTCGTTAGCGTTGCCGACGCGCCGGGCCTTGGCTGCGAGTTGCGGCCGGACCTTGACCGGCGCTTTTCAGTTTCCAGACGAACTTCGCCGGTTCCCTGAAGCACCCGCATCACGGAGCCTCGTATCAATGCCGTTCCTGACAGCCGCCTGACCCAGGAGGATGGGCTTGAGCCCGCGGGGAACTTCATGCCGCGG
>JAICXK010000200.1 GCA_025980435.1 Bryobacteraceae bacterium | reverse complement strand
GCCGCCAGGTCGGCGATCTGGAAGGCCAACCCGTCGCGGCCGGCGACATAGAAGAGGCGGCGCCCTCGGTGGGAACCCCTCTCTACATGTTCTGAAGCTGGTGGGGCAGACGTGCATGGCACGTTTGCTTCAGCACCAGACCATCGGTTTGTGTCGTCTGCCTTTCCTTATTGCGCGCTCTCCGGCACGTAGAATTGAATAGTCCGCGCGCTGACGGCCCCGCCCCGCGTCACTTCCACATACACGTTCCATTGCCCGGCATCCGGAAACACCGGTTTCGCGATGTAAACACCCGGACTTACCGCGGGCGCGTCGAAAACCTTTACACCGGTGTGCTCCGCGGTTTCAATTTGCAGTGTTACCTTAGCCTGAATCAGGGGCTTATGAAGATCGTCCGTCACATCGATCTGGAATGGAATGGCCGCTCCGGTTTGCAGGACGGCTTTCGGTTCAAAACGGATGACAAAATTTCCTTCGCGCCGCTGGGGCTGCGCTGACAGCAGCGCGGCTGCGGCGAGAAGCAGGGCGGCGACGGTTTTCACGCTCCTATTCTAGTCTTCCGCGCGCCCGGGTTCGCGCCCACCCGCATGCTACCCTTTAGCTTCCCGCCTGCCGATGAGGAAACTTCTTGCCTTAAACCGTGGTGAAATCGCAATACGAATTTTGAGAGCTGCAAACGAGCTGGGCTTGCGAACCGTTGCCGTTTACTCGCAGGAAGATCGCCTCAGTCTGCACCGTTTTAAAGCCGATGAAGCGTACCTCATCGGGGAGGGCAAAGGTCCGGTTCAAGCCTACCTGGATGTAGACGGAATCGTCTCGCTCGCAGTCGAGAAGGAAGTGGATGCCATTCATCCCGGCTATGGGTTCCTTTCCGAGAACCCCGCTCTTCCGCTGGCTTGCGAGCGCGCCGGCATCACGTTTGTTGGCCCCAGCGCCGAGATTCTCCAGATGCTTGGCGACAAGACGGCAGCCCGGAAAATCGCTCAGCGCGCAGAAATTCCGGTCGTGCCCGGGACCGAAGATCCGGTTGATCCGGCCGGATCTGAAATCGAGCAGATCGCCGGCCAGGTCGGCTTCCCGCTCATCATCAAGGCCGCATTCGGCGGTGGCGGGCGCGGCATGCGCGTGGTCGATTCGCCTGCCGACCTGAAAGCGAAACTGCACGAAGCCAGCCAGGAAGCGGGCGCCGCCTTCGGAAATCCCGCGGTTTTCCTGGAACGCTACATACGCCGGGCCAAGCACGTCGAAATGCAAGTTATCGGCGATAAGGAAGGCGACATCCTGCATTTATACGAGCGGGATTGCTCGGTCCAGCGGCGTCACCAGAAGGTGGTCGAGATCGCGCCGGCAATCGGCCTTCCTGATGCCGTACGCAAGGCGCTTGCGGACGCGGCCGTGAAACTGGCGCGCGCCGCCGGCTACTATAACGCGGGCACGGTCGAGTTTCTGGTTGACGCCGATACGCTCGAATGGTTTTTCATCGAAGTGAATCCACGGGTCCAGGTGGAGCACACGGTGACTGAAATGATCACCGGAGTCGACATCGTTCGCACGCAGATCCAGGTCGCGCAAGGTTTGCGATTACACGGCGAAGAGATCGGATTGCCCGCGCAGAACGAGATTCCGCTGCACGGAACCGCGCTGCAATGCCGTGTAACGACCGAAGATCCGGCCAACAACTTCATGCCGGACTACGGCAAGATCCACACCTACCGGTCGCCCGCGGGATTCGGCATCCGCCTGGATGGAGCGTCGGCGTATGGCGGCGCGGTGATCTCGCCTTACTACGATTCACTGCTAGTCAAAGTAACGGCATGGGGAAGCAATTTCAAGCAGGCCTGCCAGCGCATGGACCGAGCTTTGCGCGAGTTTCGCATTCGCGGGGTAAAGACGAACATCCCGTTTCTCGAAAACGTGGTCAACGATCCGCGCTTCCAGTCGGGTCAAATCACGACTTCCTTTCTAGATGAAACACCGGGTCTCTTCCGGTTTCGGCCGCGGCGCGATCGCGCGACGAAGCTCCTCCGGTATCTCGCCGACGTGATCGTGAACGGGAATCCGGAGGTGGCGCACAAGCCCAGACCCGTGGTCCTGCGCGAGCCGCCGGTTCCACACTCGTCCGTCGTTGAGCCTCCGGAAGGGACACGCCAACTGCTCGACCGGTTTGGGCCCAGAAAGTTTGCAGACTGGATACTCGAGCAGCGCGGGCTGTTGATGACGGATACGACTTTCCGCGACGCGCATCAATCGCTGATGACGACGCGAGTGCGCTCCTATGACATACTGCGCATCGCAGGATACGTCGCCAGAGAACTGCCGCGCCTCTTCAGCCTGGAGATGTGGGGCGGTGCGACATTCGATGTTTCAATGCGGTTTCTGTTGGAGGATCCGTGGAAGCGGCTGCAAGCCTTGCGGGAACGAATTCCGAACATCTGCTTTCAAATGCTGCTGCGGGCGTCGAATGCGGTCGGCTATACAGCCTATCCGGATAACGTGGTCCGTGAGTTCATCCGGGAAGCCGCCGCGCAAGGTATCGATGTCTTCCGTATCTTCGATTCGCTTAACTGGCTGCCGAATATGCAAGTCGCTATGGAAACGATCTTGAACACAGGGCGGCTCTGTGAAGCAGCTATCTGCTACACCGGCGACATACTCGATCCATCGCGGGACAAGTACTCACTTGCCTATTACGTCCGGCTCGCCAAGGAACTGGAGCGGATGGGGACGCACATCCTTGGTATCAAAGACATGGCCGGCTTGCTGCGTCCGTATGCCGCCTACAAATTAGTGAAGACGCTACGCGAGGAAGTCGGGATTCCCATCCACCTGCATACGCACGATACGAGCGGGGTAAACGCGGCAACTGTTCTGAAGGCGTCCGAAGCCGGAGTGAATGTTGCGGATGGGGCGATCTCGGCGATGAGCGGCACGACCAGCCAGCCGAACCTCAACTCGATCGTCGCAGCGCTCGCGCACACCGAACGCGACACCGGCCTCAACTTCGACGCGTTGAACCGCTGCTCGGACTACTGGGAAGCCGTGCGGACCTACTACACTCCTTTTGACCAGGCCCCGAAGTCCGGCACGGCGGACGTATACATCCACGAGATGCCTGGCGGGCAGTATACGAATCTGAAAGCGCAGGCTGAGGCGATGGGGCTCGGCGGCCGCTGGCCTGAGATTGCGCGCATGTATGCGGACGTGAACATGGCGTTCGGCGATATCGTTAAGGTCACGCCTTCCAGTAAAGTTGTGGGCGATCTCGCGCTGTACCTCATCAGTCATGATTTGAGCGTGAATGATCTGGAGAACCTGCCTCCGGATCGCCAGCTTGCCTTGCCGAACTCGGTCGTCGATATGTTCATGGGATCGCTGGGACAGCCCGAAGGCGGTTGGCCGCCTAAACTGCAGCAGGTCGTGTTGCATGGAAGAAAGCCGTTTGAGGAGCGGCCGGGGGCGCAGCTTCCGGCGGTCGATCTCACGGAGACAGCTTCTAAAGTTGCGCAACAGACCGGCTCAACCAGCCGCACCGATCTGATGAGCTACCTGATGTACCCGGACGTATTTTTGAAATTCGCGGCCGCACGCTCGCAGTACGGTGAACTCGAAGTGTTGCCGACGCCGCAATTCTTTTACGGCCTGGCGGAACGGAACGAAGTAACAGTCGAACTCGAGCCAGGCAAAACGCTCATCATCCGGCTTTTGACCGTCGGTGAAGTCAGGGCCGATGGCATGCGAACGGTATTTTTCGAGTTAAACGGCCAGCCGCGGGAGGTCGAGGTTCGGGACAAGTCGTTCAAACAGGAGGCCGCATCGCGCCGCAAGGCCGATCCGTTAAAGCCTGGCGAAGTCGGAGCGCCGATTCCGGGCGCGGTAACAACACTTCACGTTGAACCGGGTGAGGAAGTTAAGAAGGGCGACCGCCTGCTGGTGCTCGAAGCCATGAAGATGCAAACCAGTATTTACGCTCCGATCGGCGGAGTTGTGAAAGAGATTGCGGTCAAAGCGAGGGACACAGTAGAATCTCACGATCTGCTGGTGGTGATTGAATGAACCCGGCCGGCACCGTTAGACTGGAAGCGTATCCGCCACGTTGGGGGCGTAGCTCAGTTGGATAGAGCATCAGCCTTCTAAGCTGAGGGTCGCAGGTTCGATCCCTGCCGCCCCTACCAGACCTATGCGGATTGCCTGTATTCACGCACATCCCGACGACGCGGAGATTCTTGCCGGAGGTACGCTCGCCCTACTTGCGAAGTTCGGGCACCAGATCACGATCGTGACCATGACGGCCGGCGATTGCGGATCAGGCACGCTTGCTTCGGACGAGATCTCGGCCATTCGCAAGACGGAAGCAGCATCCTCGGCCGCCCTGGTCAAAGCCGAATATCGGTGCGCGGAATTCCGCGACCTATCCATTTTTGAAAACGACGAATCTCGACGGAAAGTAACCGGGCTGCTGCGGGAGCTGCATCCCGACATCGTGCTGACTGCTTCGCCCAGCGACTATCTGTGCGATCACGAAGCCACCAGCCGGCTGGTTCGCGATGCCTGCTTCACGGCATCGGTTCGCAACTATCTGACCCCGGCGCCGCAATCGGCACTTAGTGCGATTCCGTCGCTGTACTTTATGGACCCGATCGCCCAGATGACTAGAAACGGCGAGATTGTCACTCCTGACTTTACGATCGATATCAGCTCGACCTTCGATACAAAAACGGCCATGCTGGCAAAGCACGAGAGCCAGCGCGCATGGCTTAAGCAGCAGCACGGCCTGGATGATTACCTGAAGCAAATGGAAGAGTGGACGCGCGCTTGCGGGTCCAGGGCCGGAGTGGCATTTGGCGAGGGCCTCCGGCACTACAAAGTGCATCCGTATCCGGATCAGCCTGTGCTGGAGCGGATCCTTGCCCAGTATGTTGCAGCCGGAATCGACAAGTAAGTACGCTTACAATATTCACGGAGGACTGCGCCTATTACTTACGTTTCTGCTCATCTGCCCCATTCTGATGCCCGTCGTGGCCCAAGCCCAGAATCGCGACCCGTGGAATTACGACAACAACAGCAGATGGGACAACTCCTGGAACCGCCGTCCTAACCCGCGGGCAGGAGCTTGCTTCTTTTCAACCGCTGATTTCCGCGGAAACCATTTTTGCGTGAGGCGAGGTGATCGTTTGCGCCGGCTGCCCTCCAACTTTGGCGATAACATCTCCTCCCTCCGGCTATTCGGGAATGCGCGGGCAATCGTCTTTAATGATCGCGACTTCACCGGCGGCAGCCAGGAATTTCGCAATAGCATTTCCGATCTCAGGCGCGCTCGTTTTCGTGGCGGCCACACGTGGAATAACCGGATTTCGTCGTTAATTGTGCGCTAGGAATCGGGCGCGAACTCGCGGGGCGCGACGGCTCCTATACTTGGATGGTGCCTTCCAACGTCGATACGTATGTCCGGCAGAACGAAAGTCGTTTTCTGGAAGAATTACTCGCATTTTTGCGCATCCCGAGCATCAGCACGCTCCCTGAGCATAAAGGTGATGTTGCGCAAGCGGCTGGTTTCGTTGCGGAGAGTCTGCGGCACGCCGGACTCCAGAATGTAGAGATTATCCAAACCCGGAAGCACCCGCTGGTGTACGCGGACTGGCTTCACGCGCCAGGCAAACCAACCGTCCTCTGCTACGGTCATTACGATGTGCAGCCGCCCGATCCGCTGGAATTGTGGGAATCGCCGCCGTTTGAGCCCTCTCTCCGCGACGGGAATATATATGCCCGCGGCGCATGCGACGACAAGGGGCAGATGTACATGCACGTCAAGGCGGTCGAATCTCTGCGGGCCGTGCATGGCGGCGCGTTGCCGTTGAATATCAAATTCCTGATCGAGGGGGAAGAGGAAGTCGGCGGCGAATCGATTTCTGAGTATGTTCCCAAGCACAAAGATAAATTGAAAGCCGATGTGGCCCTGGTTTCCGATACCGAGCTATTTGCGGATGGTGTGCCGACTTTGTGCATCGGACTGCGCGGGCTTGTGTACCTGGAAATTGAAGCCCGAGGCCCAGCGCGCGATCTCCATTCCGGAATGTACGGGGGCGCGGCGCCAAACGCCGTTT
The DNA here is from genome assembly GCA_025980435.1 of Bryobacteraceae bacterium. Lineage (GTDB taxonomy): Bacteria > Acidobacteriota > Terriglobia > Bryobacterales > Bryobacteraceae > Bog-105. The sequence goes on along the minus strand of JAICXK010000200.1, from coordinate 3,031 downwards.
ACGGGTTGATTGAGCTGCTGAGCAAGGCCAAGGACGCAGATGGCCGGATACAGATTCCGGGAATTTATGATAATGTGGCCTCTCCCGAGCCGGCCGAGATCGAAAGCTGGAAAGCCCTGCCTTTTTCCGAAGAGGACTTTCGGCGAAATGAGGTGGGCGCGACTCAGCTTACGGGCGAACCGGGTCAATCGGTCCTGGCGCGCACCTGGGCACGGCCCACTTTCGAGGTCCACGGAATAGCCGGAGGTTTCACCGGCGCGGGAGCGAAGACCGTAATTCCAGCTAAGGCTGTCGCCAAAGTCAGCCTCCGCCTTGTTCCAAAGCAGCAGCCGGATCGAGTGCTTGCCATGGTCAAGCAATGGGTCCAGGAGAATACGCCAAAGGGCATTCACACGGAAGTTGGGGTTCTAAGTGCCGGTCCGGCTATTTCGGTGAATCCGGACCACCCGGCCATCCACACTGCCGCAAGCGTATTCAGCGAGGTCTTTGGGAAGCCGACCGTTTTTATCCGCAGCGGCGGTTCGATACCGATCGTGGGCGAGTTTGCGACCCATCTGGGAATCCCGACGGTACTGATGGGTTTCGGCCTGCCTGATGACGGGCTGCATTCGCCAAACGAAAAATACCGCATCAGCAATTACTACGAGGGGATTAGAACAATTGCACGCTTTCTCGAAGCATACGGAGAGAGCCGCTAAATCTGTTCGAAAGTAGGCCGGCAAAAAAAAACAGCGCGCCCGGACTAGGAACGCGCTGCCAATCGACACAATGAGCGGGTGTCCTCGCTGAAAAGTGGTGAGCCTCCGAACTCACCACTTCATCTGCGAGCACAATGATCCTTGCATTTCTGCTGCCGTTCCGACATGCACAGCTAAACACTTGATAAGTCAGGAATGATTACGCCAACTTCCCGGATGCCTTTGGATAACGTGGCACGAGTCGGATAATGGCGCGGGACTTGAAGAGGGTGAAGTAGATAATAGCGTTAGCCGCACCGATGGGGTGCGAATCGAACGCATGGCTATCAGCTTCATCTCCAAAATGGAAGACGGGTTCGGAATCCTGGAATTGGCGGGGACGTTGACGTTAGGGCCATCCTTGCGTGATTTGAGGGAGAACGGGCGAAAGGTATTGACCGATTCAAAGCTAGCCGGCCTGATTGTCAACATGGCTGAAGTGAGCGCCGTGGATAGCGCTGGACTCGGGGAATTGACGGTGCTTTACTCCGTAGCGAGCAAACGCGGTTGCCCGGTACGGCTGATTGGGGTCAGTCCGGGTCTGCGCAAAATGCTGGAAATTACCCGATTGGATGTCGTGCTGCCCTCGGCCGAGGACATGGCCAGCGCAAAAAGGGAGATTCGCGCAAGTTAGGGAGAAGACATGGCTATGAAACTTCACGGAAAGAACTTCATTGGATCCGACCTCTCGGCCGCGGGTGAAAAGACATTTCAGGCGTATGATCCGCGTCAGGGGCGGTCGCTTGAGCCCGCTTTTCACGAAACGACCAGCGCGGAAGTGCAGCGCACGATGGAACTTGCCAGCCGCGCCGCGCCATTGTTCAGGGCCCTCAATGCGGAGACTGTCGCAGGTTTCCTGTTAACCATACGGGAAGAGATTCTGGGGCTCGGCGATGAATTGATAGAACGGGCGGATGCGGAGACCGCACTCGGCCCCGATCGCTTGCGCAGTGAACGCGACCGGACTGTAAACCAGATCAAATTATTCGCGGAGATTGTGTCTGAAGGTTCCTGGGTGGATGCCATCATCGATCCTGCCCTGCCCGATCGCAAGCCATTGCCAAGGCCGGATATCCGGCGGATGCTGGAACCGATCGGGCCGGTGGCCGTTTTCGGCGCGAGTAATTTCCCGCTGGCCTTTTCGGTTGCGGGCGGCGATACCATTTCCGCCTTTGCCGCCCGTAATCCGGTTGTGGTGAAGGCGCACCCCGCCCATCCCGGAACATCGGAACTGGTCGCTACAGCGATTGTCCGGGCAGCGAAGGAGAAGGCTATGCCGGAAGGCGTGTTCTCCATGCTGCATAGCTTAGGAACGGAAGGGAGCATTGCGCTCGCGACCCATCCCGACACAAAAGCCGTCGCATTTACGGGGTCGCAGCGAGCCGGACGCGCGTTGTTCGATGCAGGCGCAGCGCGGCCGGAACCGATCCCAGTGTACGCGGAAATGGGAAGCGTAAATCCGGTATTCGTGCTTCCCGGGGTGTTGAAAGAGGGGACGCAAGCGATTTCGGAAGGATTGTATCGCTCTGTGCTGCTCGGCGTAGGCCAGTTTTGCACGTCTCCGGGCTTGATCTTCGGGGTCGAAGACGAGGCATTCCGAGGCCTGGTTCAGCGTCTGAAGCAAATGTTCGATGAGGGCGTTCCCGGAACCATGCTCAATTCGTCAATCTGTAAAGGATTTGCCGAGCGATTCAAAGTTGCCGCGGCAGTGGCCGGTGTCGACTCGACAGTTTCCGTGCGGTCGGTCGACCCACAGCGAACCGAGGCGAGGCCAGGTTTGCTGTTGACGAATGCGGCGACGTGGCTGAAGAATACGGAACTGCACCAGGAGATTTTCGGCCCGGCGACCGTAATCGTCGGCTGCGAGTCAGATGCGGACCTGGTGGAATGCGGCCGCGCTTTGGAAGGCAGTCTGACAGCAACCATCCACGGCAGCCCCGAAGAGCTTGCCGGACATCGCGAACTTGTGGACGTGCTCGGCACGAAAGCCGGTAGACTCATTTTCAATGGATATCCGACCGGTGTGGAGGTTGGGTACGCAATGCACCACGGCGGTCCGTATCCGGCCACTACCGATGCGAAGTTCACCTCGGTCGGGGCCACCGCGATTTACCGATTCGCGCGCCCGGTCTGTTATCAAAACTTCCCGGAGGAACTGCTGCCGCCCGAGCTGCGGAACGCCAATGAACGGAATATCTGGCGCACAGTAAACGGCAGACTCACTCGCGACTCGCTATGAGGGCCTGGCGCGGCGGCTCATGTCGATCGTAATTCCACCCGATGCCGATACCTTT
>JAICXK010000037.1 GCA_025980435.1 Bryobacteraceae bacterium | reverse complement strand
TTCAGCCAGTTCATCTGGGGATCTTCGAGGAAGGTAGACTGCAGCATAGTGAACGGCTGCAGGCGAAGAGGCATCCAGAAATCGGCGGGTTCGTTCTCGATCTTTTCGCCGAAGAATTCCGGTGGCGTTACTCCGACGATAGTGATCGACGTTCCGTTTACATCGATCGCATGGCCAATAACCGTTGCATCTCTTGCAAACAACCGGACCCACGCTCGATAGCTGACGACGGCAGGTTGAATGCCGTTAGCCCGATCGTCTTCAGCTTGCAGGGTCCTCCCTAAATACGGAGAAACGCCCAGCACAGAAAAATAGTTCCCGGAGACGACCTTTCCCAGCGCCACGCGTGCAGGAGAGCCGTTGATACGAACGCTTAAACGGCTGGTGTAACTTTGGAAAGCGCAGAGATCCTGAAAATAGAGATTTTGATTTTTGAATTGACGGTAGAGCGGCAGCGAATAAGCTCCCCACGCGCCTGTTTGCGCAAAATCTCCACCGAAATTACCTTCGGCCGTTCCGAATAGAACAAGTTGTCTGGGGTCTTTGACCGGTAAGGTGTGCAAGAGGACAGCATTGATCAGCGAAAAGATCGCGCTATTTGCGCCGATCCCCAGCGCTATGGTAAGGACAGCGGCGGCGCAGAAGCCGGGCGCATTGCGAAGCGTGCGGATGGCATAGCGCAAATCTTGAGAAAATCGCTCCAGAGATGTCCAGCCCCACATCTCGCGCACGTTCTCCTTAACTCGCGTCGCATTTCCTAATCTCCGTCGCGCTTCATAACCGGCCTCGTCCGAAGACAAGCCGTTCTCCCGTTGCTCTTCGGCCTCGAGTTCAAGATCGGAACGCAGTTCGCGTTCTAAATCCCGTTCGCGAGCTTTGCGGTGTCGCCAAAACATGGATTGATTACTCGTATCGCAAGGCCGTCATTGGATCCACTTGCGCAGCGCGCCGGGCTGGAATCAGCGTCGCAAGCAGAGCGATGGCAATTACGGCGACCACCACTATTCCGAGCGTCAGTGGATCAGCCGGAGCTGTTTCAAAGAGGAGCGTGCGCATGACTCGTGCTGCCGCCAGCGCGCCTGCCGCGCCAATGACTGATCCCGCTACCGCTAGAATCGCGCCTTCCCGCAACACCATTCGGCCCACGTCTGTTTGCTGTGCTCCAAGCGCTACACGAATGCCGATCTCGCGCGTACGCTGCGCTACCGAATATGCAACCACTCCGTAAACGCCCACGATGGCGAGCAGCGCCGCGATTCCGCTGAAGACCAGCAGGAGAACCAGTTGCAATCGAGGTTGCGCTACGGAGTCCGAGAACACCTGATCCATGGTCTCGATATGGGTGAGAGGTTGGTCGGGATCGACCCGATGAATTGCGCCCTCTATCGCACGAGTCATTCGGACGGGATCGCCCGTCGTGCGTACGACAAGTTGAGCGAAATACATCGGGGCCTGGAGATTGTTCACGAAAATCGTTGGCTTCGGCGCAGTCTGGAGTTCGGTCTGCCGCGCGTCGGCAACGACCCCTACGATTTCCGCAGGATTTTTGACGGTCCAGCAGACGTTCAGATCTTGGCCGATCGGATTGCGACCGGTCAGGAACCGCTTCACAAATTGCTGGTTCACCATAATGACGCTGCGCTTGCCAAAGTGATCTCGGGTGTCGAAGAACCGGCCACTCACCAGAGGCGTGCCTATCGCTTCAAAATAGCCGGGACTGACGACCAGGAAATCGGCGCTCGGCGATGTGCTGGGAACGGGTGGCCCCTCTTCCGCGCGGGTGAAGCAGGAACCTGACATCGCTCCTTCCAGCGGTAGAAAATGCACAGATCCGGCCGCCTTCGCTCCTGGCACAGCACGGATGTTCTCCAGTAACCGCGTGAAGTAGTCAGCTCGTTTGTGATCGTCCGAGTACTTCGCCGGCGATGTGAACATGCCCATGGTGAGGATATGCCGCGTCTCAAAGCCGGGGTCAACCGAAATCAGCCGGTGAAAGCTGCGCAGCATCAGCCCGGCGCCGAACAGCAGAATCAAAGACACTGCTATCTCTACAACGACCAATGCCTGTCGCAGAACGCTTTTTGCCGCGGTCCGGATCGCGCCGATCTGAAGCGTCTCGTGAGGGGCAACCTGAGAAACCTGGAACGAAGGCGCCAGGCCGAAGATCAGGGCGCTCGCAATCGATAGAGCAAGGGCGAATAGCAAGACCCAACCGTCTATATGGATCGTGTCTAAGCGTGGGAACTGCGTCTGAGCCGGGATCATAGCGATTAAAGCTTTCACCCCTACATACGCGAACGCCAATCCGGCCGCACAGGCGAGGAAAGCTAATAACAGGCTTTCCGAAAGCATTTGCTGTAGCAGACGCCGTCTGCCCGCGCCCAAGGCCGCGCGAATGGCGATCTCACGCAGTCGCCCGGCCGCGCGCATCAAGAGAAGGTTGGCAACGTTCGCGCACGCGATCAGCAGCACGAGCCCTACAGCGCCGAGCAGAACGAGCAAAGGCAGCCGGACGTTTTCTGTTGCATCCGACAACATTGGTATGGCTTCGGCGCTCCATCCTTTATCAAAATCGGGCCGCTCGATCGCATTTTGCCAGGCAACACGCCGCAAGTCTTGCCTGGCCTGCTCCAGAGTGACGCCGGGCTTTAGGCGCGCGATTACCTGCAGGAATCGCCCACTCTCCCAATCTTTCGAACGGACGATGGGGAGAGGCGTCCAGATGTCGGGCGTGTATTTCGGTAGCCTGAATCCACGCGGCATTACGCCGATAACCGTGCTCGGCTCGCCGTCTACAATAATTTTTCGGCCGACAACCGCCGGATCGCCGCCGAATCGTGATTGCCATAGCGCGAAGCTCAGAACCGCCACATGCTCGTGACCAGGTCGACCCTCATCGGGAAGGAACGACCTACCCAAGGCGGGCGAGATCCCCAGCACTGAGAAAAAATTGGGCGACACCTGCATGCCTTGAAGCGCCACCGGATCTCCTAGCCCTGTCAGATTCGTGTTAAGCCCCGTTACCGCCGCCATTCCCTCAAAGCTGTGAGTGCGTTCGCGCCAATCCAGGAAGTTGAATGGGTTAACGACATTTCGGAAATAGCTTTTGCTCGGTTTCGTTTCCCATAATTGGACAAGCCGGTCGGGCTGCGGAAACGGCAAAGGCCGCAGCAGCACGGCGTTGACGACGGTGAAAATTGCCGTATTTGCGCCAATTCCCAGTGCCAGCGAAAGCACCGCCGTTACGGTGAACCCTGGGCTCTTTCGCAGAATGCGAAACGCGTACCTGACATCCTGGATCAGTTGTTCGAACGTAAGCCATCCCCACACTTCCCGTACGTCCTCTTTGATCAAGCTGGCGTTTCCAAAAGCGCGACGCGCGGTATATTGAGATTCCTCCGCGTTTGCGCCGTTTTCGCGCTGCTCTTCCGCTTCTAGCTCAAGATCGGAACGTAATTCGCGTTCGAGGTCCTGCTCTCGTGCTTTCCGCTTGCGCCAGAACATGTCATCCCTCTTCGGCAGGCCACATGACGCGCGCGATGGCGCCAGCCATCCGCTTCCACTTCGATTCCTCCGCCGTTAACTGCCTCTTCCCGGCAGCAGTTAACCGGTAATATTTGAATTCGCGTTTCAGGTCCTTTCCGGCTACTTCCCATTTGGCTGAAAGCCAGCCTTTTCGCTCTAGCCGGTGGAGCGCGGGATATAGGGATCCGTGCTCCACCTGCAGGAGATCGTCCGTTGTGCGCTGGATGTGCTTGGCGATCTGATGGCCGTGCGCGGGACCGAACAGGAGCGTGCGTAGAATCAACATGTCGAGAGTCCCCTGCAGCAGCTCAATCCGGTCGGATGGTTTCTTTGGCATATCTCAGCAGATATTCTACCCAATTCATAATCGACTGGGTAGACGATCAACTGAGGTGTCCAGGTCGGAGGACAAGGCGAGGCATGCCTCGCCACTACATACAGTGCGGGGTTCTGTAGGGATCAGGCACCCGATCCGATTGAGGAGGGCCTACTCGTAGCGTAGGGCTTCTACCGGGTCCAGACGGGCGGCTTTGCTAGCAGGCCAGATGCCGAAGAACAAACCGGTTCCAGCCGAAACGATCAATCCCAGCACGGCCGCCCAGAGCGGAACGCTAGCTGGCAGGCTTGGGAAAATCAAGCGGCTGATAAGGGCGACAATCCACCCGAAGAGGATTCCGGCGATACCGCCAAGAGCCGTCAGCACAACTGCTTCGAGCAGAAATTGAAGAACGATGTCGGATTTGCGAGCGCCGATCGCCTTTCGGATGCCGATCTCCTTGGTCCGCTCCGTAACCGAAACAAGCATGATATTCATCACGCCGATGCCGCCAACCAACAAACCAACGGAGCTGAGAACCACCATGACAAGAGCGACCATCGATGTAATCTGGCGGAAATCGCTCACCATCTCGTCGGCGGTCTGCATCCCGAAGTTATCCGGCTTGTCGTAGGGCACGCGCCGGTCAACGCGCAGGACTACACGCACGTCGTCCAGGGCTCGCGCCAACTGGCCATTTTTGGCGTTCACGACAATCGCCAGATCCTTCGCTGCCGGATAGTTTTTTTGCATCGTGAAGTACGGTAAGAGAACACGCATGTCGTTCTGCCCGAAAAATGATGCAGCGGGCCTGTTCATCGTTCCGATCACTTCATATTCCACGCCGTTCACCTTTACGGTTTTGCCAACCGGTTCCGCGTTCGCATAAAGACTGCTAGCAACGTCGGCCCCAAGCACCGCTACCGGAGCCCGCCGCCGGCTCTCTTCATCCGTCAGGAATCGGCCGGAGTGGATATCCACCTGGCCCTCTCGCGCGTAGGCTTCATCAACGCCAAGCAGGTTGATTCCGTAAATATCATTTCCCTTGTAGCGGGCTTCCAGATTGTTGTTATCGATAAACAACAGCGGAGAAACCTCGGCGCAAGAATCGCACTTCTCCCGAAGATCCAGCACGTTCTGATAGATGAGATCCTTGCGAGTCCTTTCCTCGGCAGTAGGAGCGGAGGTGCGAAACCCAGCCTTGAACTTAAAAACAATGATTGAATTCGGTCCAAAACTGTTTAGAACAGCGGTGATGTTCGAATCGAAGCCTGTAAGGATAGAACCGACTCCGATGATGGTACCCGTCCCCATAACGACGCCCAGCACGGTCAAAATGGCCCGCATTTTGTGCGCGCGAATGGTTTGCAGGGCCAGGCCGGCAGCGTTCAGAAAAGCAAGCCAATTCATACTGCTATTCGTTCCTTAGCGCCTCGATGGGATCGAGCTTGGAGGCCCGCTGGGCGGGATAAATCCCAAAGAACAAACCGACAATCGCGGAAAGCCCGACGCCGACCACGACAGATAGCAGCGGAAGCGCCATCGGGATGGAGGCCGCGCTCCGTATGAGTGCGGCAATGGCCCATGCTATCAACACGCCGATCAACCCGCCGGTCGCGGCCAGGGTGGCAGATTCGACAAGAAACTGGTTCAAAATATCGCTTCTGCGCGCCCCCAGAGATTTGCGGATTCCTATTTCGTGTGTCCGTTCGGTGACCGCTGCAAGCATGATGTTCATGATGACGATCCCGCCGACCACCATGAACACCGAGACAATCCCGACAGCCGTCGCGGCAATCGCGGCGGTCAGGCGCTGCCACAGATTTACGAACGAATCAGATGTCATGATGCCAAAGTTATCTTCCTCACCGGGGCGCAGGTGCCGGAATGCACGCAGGAGCATGGTCACTTCATCTTTGGCCTGGTTCAGATGTGCCTGGTCAATTGATTTCGCGACCAGATCGATGCCTTTCTGCGATCCGTACATTTTGAAGTAGCTATCGATCGGCATCATTACGAAGTTGTCCTGCGACTGGCCGAACACGCTGCCCAGCGACTTGGCTACTCCGACCACTTCAAAGGGAACGCCATCGACCTGGATGGCCTTGCCGATCGGATCGCGGTTCTCAAAAAAACGCTTCCGGATATCATTGCCGATAAACGCGACAGCCGCATGGCGCTGCACTTCGGTCTCGCTAATCGCACGCCCAACGTCAACCTGAACATTGTTTAAAGCAGGTATATTTGCCGTGATTCCCTCAATCGAAACAGCGCTGTCCGTAGACTGGCCTTGAAAGGAGATGCGCCCGTTGCGGTCGACAGTCATTCCCAGCCCGCGCAACATGGTGGTGTTGTCCCGCAGAAACGCATATTCCTCTGGCTTAATCTGGGGATTACGTTTCGACATCAGCCTGCGCTTCTTAGGGTCTCTGGTTCCGAACCATGCCATGCGAACCACGCGGAAGCCGTCCGAGCCCATATCCGAAACCTTGGTGGCAATATACAGATTCATTCCGTGTATTAAAGCCATCACCGAGATAAGAGTAGTGGTTGCGAGAATGATTCCGAGCAGGGTCAGGAAGCTGCGGAGCTTGTTCTTGTTGAGCGAATCAATCGCAATGCGGCCCGCCTCCCAGAATGAGGCGCTCGGCCGATACCTTCTTTGCTTTGACACAGACTCCTTAGGCAGACGCAAGATGTCCCGCGTTTGTTCCCGTGATTCTATTAGACGATGGAAGCAGGCCCGCGATCCAGTCCAGCGCGAATCCGTCCAGCCAAAATCGCGGCCGATGCCGCGAAATAAATCCCAGGTGACCTCCTCGTTCGGTGGCAACGAGGGTGATATGCGGGTTCATGGTGAAAGCTGGGTGGCTGTAAACCTGGAACGGCACAAGCGGATCGTCCTTGGAGGTAATCACTAGGGTTGGAACTCCAATCGTGTCCAGATAACGTGCCGCCGATTGCGTCGCGTAATAGTTCGCGGCTGATCCAAAATTGAAAAGCGGCGCCGTAAAGCGATCATCGAATTCCCATATTGTTCGGACGTCTTCGAGTCCATCTGGGCTGTAAAGATCCGGGGAAAGCTTGCTCTTTTGCCGGATCCGGTCGCGCAGCCGGCCCAGAAAGCGCCGCGCGTACAGGCGATTCGACCGCTTGTCCATTGACCGTACGCAGGCTGCAAGGTCTATGGGAGTCGATATGGCGCAAACGCCTGCGAGCAGATCGGTAGAACCCAGTTCACCCGCCAATTTAAGGACGACATTTCCACCCAGGGAAAAACCCGCAAGAAAGATGGGGCTCTTATGCCGCCGATGGAGGGTTTCAGCAACAAACCTGGTATCGCTTGTAAGACCTGAATGATACATGGTTTCGCAGAGGTCTTCGGTGCCCCCGCACGTCCGCATATTCAAGCGGTGCACTCCAAAGCCGCGAACCAGGGCTTCTTGCGCGAAGCTTGCGATATATCCCGCACCGGCTGATCCTTCAAGGCCGTGCAGAAAGATGATTTGGCCTCGAGCAGGTCCTGCAGGATGGTGTTCCAGCGACACAACGGTGGTCTTTGCATCGATACGGTACTCGGCGCGCTGTGCGGGAAAACGCATCAGGTCGATCTTGCGCGGCCAGAAATTTCCAGCGATTGTGAGGAGGTGAGGATTTCTAAAAAGCGGCTGGAAGTCTGGCTGCAAGTATAATTCTAGCGGGCGGTCCCGAATACCGCAGTGCAGCGCTATCAGCTCTTCTCGCTTTTCCGGCTGAGGTCCTCGGAAAGAATGATCGCTTCGGCGAGCTCACGCATTGGACGCCGGATGCGCCGGCTCTCATTGCGCAGCCGCAAATAGGCATCCTCTTCCGTCAGATTGTGGCGGTGTTGCAGGATGCCCTTGGCGCGCTCCACAATTTTGCGCGTTTCCAGCTGCCGGCGCATTTCCGCCGTCTCTTCCTGTAATCGGGCATTCTCTTCCGCCAGGAAGGACTTGCGGATCGCTCCGCCCATCTGCTCGCCTACGAAGGTCAAAAGAGAGATCTCATCGGCAGTATGCTCGTGCGGGTCTCGATGATGAACATTGATCACGCCGATTACATCTCCGCCGCTGACCAGCGGCACCGAAAGGAACGCTTCATAGGTGTCTTCAACAAGCGCCTGGAAAAGCTTAAATCGGCTATCCGCCCGAGCGTTTGAAGAAAGAGCGACGGCGGAATGATGCTCAACAACCCATCCGGTGACGCCCTCACCGACTTTGAGCCGTATATTGCCCAGGTCGCTCTGGTGCGGAACCTGGGACGCACGGAGAACAATTTCGTTCGTTTCGCGCTCAATCAGGTAAACCAGGCACGCATCGCAATTCGTGACCTGAACCGTAAGTCCGACGATTTCGCCCAGCATCTCATCAATTGAAAGTTCGGAACTGACGATGCGGCTGATGCGGTGAAGAAGACTAATCTGCGACAAGGCGGGCTCCAAACAACTGCCAGTAGCCATACCAAAATTTAAACCCGCCGGGCCGCTCTGCACAAATCAAAATTATTGATGGCGTGTATGGCAGCTCTTCTTCAGCATCCGAGGGCGATGCAATTGGTCGCAAATTAATGGATTCGAACGAGTTCCTGCTGCTCGTCTCCGGTGACTTTCGCCCAACCATCGCCCACGTAAACGTTGACTTCGGACCGAATTCCCCATTCCGGCAAATAAATTCCCGGCTCGATTGAGAAGCACGTGTTCGATATGAGTTGTCGTTCATCGTGCGATTCCAGATTGTCCATATTTGCTCCGGCCCCGTGCACATCTGTGCCGATACTGTGGCCCGTACGATGAAAAAAGAACTCTCCGAAGCCGGCATCGTTAATGTGCTCACGCGCCACGTCGTCAACTTCGTAGCCGGCAACCGAGACTCGCTGGGCAATCCGATTGATGACAAAATCAGAGGCTTTCTTCCGCGCACCAGTCACAAGTTCGAAGATTCTTTGCATTTTGTCTGGAATGGTTTCGGCGCAGAATCCGGTCCAGGTCACGTCGTAATAGACGGAATCCGGTTTTGCGAGCTTGGCCCACAGGTCGATGAGCAGCAGATCGCCTTTGTGGACGCGCGAAGATCGCTCTGCGCTTGGCTCGTAATGCGCATCCGAGGCATTGGCGTTCAGAGCAACGATAGGGCCGTGATTGGTCGTAAGCCCGGATTCGGAAAAGCATTTCCGGATAAATTGCTGAACTTCAAACTCGCCAACGGGAATGCCTCCTCGAAGGCGGTCCGATACAAAGTGGAAGGCATCGCGGCGAACCGTATCCACCAGCTTGCCTGCCTCCACATGCATCTCGTACTGCTCTTGGGTCCACCTCGCCTCGAATAACTGAATCAGATCAGCGGAGCTTACAATTTCCACGCCAGCACTTCGGACCAGCTCAATTGTTCCTGCATCGACCATGGAAACGTAGGGAATCGAGCAGTTCCGGGAATATTGCATTGCGACCCGCGCAAAGCCCGAAAGCATGGCGTGGAGCTTCCGCTGTTGATCCGCCCAACTTGAATAGATGTCCTTTGAACCGGGAAGGCTATCCAAACTGTGGCTTTCAATGCGGTGAACCAATTTACGTGGTTCGCCAGTTGCCGGTAAAAAGTAGTACCAGCGCCGAGTGGGCTCAATGCCGTCCGGTACGCCGAGCACCCGATACGCTAGCGGGTCCCGCCGATGATGATCAAAGAACAGCCAGCCGTCGAGTTTGCGCTCCTGGAGCGCCGCCTGAATGTGATTTGTGTCCATCCAGAGTAATTTTATGCGGGGTCGAACTTCGCAAGAGTTGCTGGGGAGGGCGGAGGCGTAGCCAGGCTGACGAAGACCAAACTGCATACAGAGGCGATCAAGGCAGGGTAAACGGCATCAATTCCGCCAATGCTCGCCTGAATTCCGTGCGAGCCGTATTGCTGCAATAGCTCCCAGGCAACGGTCACGACCGTACCCAGAAGAATGGAGGCAACCGCGCCGGCGGTGGTTGTGCGACGCCAGAAGAAGACCGCCATGACGGCAGGCGTCACTGCGGCGCCATACACCGTGTATGCATATAGCGATGCCTTCAGAATGGATTCAAATTGGGTCGCTTGCAGGACGGCGAAGATCCCCAGAAGAATGACAACCAGCCGCGAGACGACTAGCGTACGTCTTTGTGTCGCGCCACGATCAATGAACCGCTCATAGACATCGTGAATAAGGTTGGTCGCCGGTGAGAAGAGATAGTTGTTTGCTGTCGAAATGACCTTGGCGAAAACACCACCCAGCAAGATGGCTCCCAGGATTGGTGGCAGGGCTTCGCGCGCCGTGAGCGGGATAATTTCTCGCGGCCGGTCAGTATGCAGCTTTGAACTCGCAATCACGGCTACAGCAACCAGGAGCGTCTCCAGGGTGACGGTTCCCACGATCCATCCAATAACAGATTTCCTGGCGTCCGATTCCGATTTTGCCGAAAAAAACTTTTGATACATCCCCTGGTTTCCAATCAACAGGAGCAGAGTAGGCAATGCCAGGCCGAAGGCGCCAGACAGATTGTAATTTCCAAGCACCTCAAAATGGGTCTTCGGAAGAGATTGAAAAACCGCAGACCACCCACCAGTTCGATGCAGCAGGACCGGAACGGCAACGATAACCGTGGCGGTAACCAGAACTCCGATCACAAGATCAAGGTAGGCAATTGAAGCCATACCGGCTGCCGCCGTAAAGAAAATCACAAATGCAGCAATGATGTACAGCCCGGTCCGCCGCTCTATTTGGGGGAAGATGAGATGCAGGATATCGCCGCCACCAATGAACTGGTAACTCGTAATAATCGTGTACGAGATAACGATAGCGATGGTAGCGAGCACTCGCGCAACCGCGTTATAGCGCGCTTCGAGAAGATCCGGGACCGTAAACTGCGCAAAATGGCGGGCTCGCCCGGCGATAAGTGCTATGAGTAAAAGACCGAGCCAACCCCCAAAAGGCTGCCACAGAGCGACGAACCCGTTCTTATAGGCGTTCTCAGCTCCGGCCAGCAGGCTTCCTGCGCCAATCCACGATGAAAGTAGCGTAAAGACCAGCACTGGCCAACTCAAGCTCCGGCCCGCTACGAAAAAATCCGCTCTGTTCTTTACTTGCGTGGCCTTATAGGCCGTAATCGCACAAAGGAGGAGTACCACGGCCGAAACCGTAATCACATAGATCATGAATTGACCATGTTAACGGCAGGTCCCGGGCCGCCCGGCAAATGAATATCAAAACCGGATCGTCACAGTCAGATCCCTGCCGGGATTGAGCGGCCCTGTGTAGCCCGAAACGGGGTTGAGCGACACATCGAGTGTAAGGGTCGCGCCCTCTTGAAGAGCTGGCAAAATTACGCCATCGATTACCACACTGGACGTGATGGTTCCCGACGCAATGGTGAGGGTGCAATATGGTGTCCCGTTCTGCTGAATAGCCAGGTCCACGTCGTATCCGTTGGGCGCTTGATTCACCATCGCACGTATATCTCGTATCGCGTGCGTTTGTTCCACGGTCAATACCGGAGCGGCGTCCTGCTGGGTGGCAAGATAGCCTGCCATCTGGATTGTAAATTGCCCCCCGGAGAGGGTTCGGAGGCCCCCTTCGGGCCCGGCGGTATAGCATCTCTGAGCTGTCTGGCTATCACCAAATGAGTTGGTTACGAAAAATTCCGCAGCAGAGATTCGAACGTCCGGGAGACTGAACGTATGAAGAAAGTTCCCGGAGGCCCTATTTCGAAAGAAGCTGGAAGCAAACGGGACAATAACTACAGAAGTCTTCAAGTCCAGCAGCGAATCCCCAGCGGCGTGGGCTGTCGCTGTAGAGCCAAGCGCTGCCCGAATCACCTGATAGATATTCGCGGTGCCATCAATCACTTGGGAAATGGTCATCAGCTCGGTACCGGCCTGTATTACATCCCCGAAAGCTGGAGAGCCACCCTGCACTTGGATTGTATCCGTGCTGGTATCAATGCTCGCCACAAGCGTGTAAGTGCTTGCAGGATCGGTTTCACGCCAATAGAAGAGCTGTAGGGTGCCACTCGATATAGATGAAGTATTCGACAAATCATCGAAACCAACTCCAAACAAGTTGACCTCGCCCGCTCCGGGGACTGCGAGAGAAAACTCGGGTGCCGGCGCAATTCCAACATCAGACCTGCCGCCGCCCAGGGCACAGAGTGTTAAGGGACACAAATTGGCATCACTCTCTAGATTGTTCACGTTCGCGGCGCGTCCCGATATTTGAATGACGGTGCCGGCCTGATATGGAATCTCGAACTGGGCGGGACTGGATACTGATACCGCGCCAAATCTCCAGGACGGCTCAGCGATAACAAACGTGCTTGTAGCGTCGGGGGTCACAGACCAAGCGGGAGTTACGGACAGAGTTGCGGCATCGTTTGTCGAGATCGATCGTTCCTGACCACGACCCGTTCCCTCCAGAATACGCACGACCATGCCGGCATACGAGCCCCTGTTCGCACCCAGATCTGCCGAACCCACTATATTCGCGGAAAAGATGGTTGCGGGAATCGGGCCTGCATATTGGTAACGGTAATAAAAGTTCGCGTGGTCGTAACTGGCATCGGTCGGCCCGATTGGTTGGTAAGCCCCCCCTGAATCTGTAAAGGAATTACCAATGCCACTGATGGGCACGTTCGATGCGATGCGATACAGCATCTGCGGGGATGCTCCCCGATAGACGTGAAAGGCCGTAGCGACTCGCGGGAAACTCAATCCCGTAATTGAGACGGCATTCGTATTCGTTCCCGCCGGAATAACGGCAGGCACAGTGAACGATAATGGGCCCTCATTCCCTCCCGAATCCACTGCGCTCACTGCATAATAGAAATGCGATGCACCCGGAAGAGTACCCCCGGTCGCATCATATTGAGGCGAAAGGCTCACGAGCGGCACATTCGGCGAGGAGGGATTCGGCCTGCCGGGCTCAGTGAACGAGATGGCCAACGTATCTGTGGCGCTGCCATCCGTCCCGGCCTGAATCTTCTCCTGCACACCGAAATCGAAAAATTCGAGGACCCCTGATCCATTGGGATCCAGATGAGGCACAGTCCCGATAAGCGGACGCGGTGTTTTAACGTGAGTTCCCGGCTGCCGGCCCGCTCCGCCGACAATGACCGGATCATCGCTGTACCAATCATCATCATGGATCTGGCCCAAAATCGTGACCATCTGGTAGTTCATCGATGGCGACAGTTTGATGACTCGGAACAGCGCTCGCGATAGGCCCTCCTTGGAGTATGTGACCGCAATGAGGTCGCCCGGCCGTACTTTGAGAGCGCGAAAGCTTGTCTGGAATTGGACAAACAGGTTCCCTTTGGTCGATTTGTCCAGTTGCCTTGCCAGAACTCGCGTAGCCTGGCTGAAGTTTCCAATGCCTAAGGCCGTAGATTGGCTACTGATTTCATACCCAATCAAAGCCGAATCATCGGCATCGACCAAAGAAAGGCTGTCCTGCTGATATTCGTTCGATTCATCTTGAAACTCGACGCTCAGCCTGTTGGAGGTCTCTGCGACGGATCGTGACGTAAGGCGAAGAGTTGATGCTCCGTGCACATCTCTGGCAATGCCGGAGAACGGGGCAGTAGCGTCGCTGAACTCGTAGACCGGCCACCCGCCATTCAGGGACTCCGTGCTGTTGCCTCCGTCCGGCAACGTAGGCTGTTGCGCTGCAATGGAGGTCTCCGGAAGTAATTCCAACAAGCCGCTGGTCCCATATCGCAGCATCAGACTCGACGCTACTCGGATCCCCCGAACGATTGTGGCGGCGCTCTGCCGCTTCGTTAGAATCAGATTGCACTCGTACCTTGGGATTTGGATCTTATTGCCGTTCAGATCCGTTGTGCTGATCAGTTCCTGGCAAAATGCGGCCGCGCTTGCAAAACTTGCCAGATTCAGATCCGCCGCAGACCACCCGCACCGGCGAAGAATATCTAGAATGACCCAGGCTGGATTGCTCGTGTACGCGGTTGCTTTGACACCGGCATTGTAGGTGTCAATCTGCAACCCTTGAAGCAAGATTTCTACATTGGGTAGGGATTTCCCGCTACTTATTCGGTTCGGCACAATCACCGACAAAACGGAAATGCTTCCGTAGGGATCGCCTAAAGGGTTGCCGCTGCCATCGGTAAAATCCAGGTTAAAGTTCCCTTGGCGCGAGCCGGAACTAATGAGTGTGTACCAGCCCGTGCTTGTCATATCCTTGCCTTGCACTGCTGGAATCTCAACGTCGTTCACAACAACCTTCAGGACGCCCTGGACAGGTCCGGCGCAGAGCAGGACTTCCATGTGCGTAAGATTGCCGTCGTTTCTGACGAATATGACGGGCGCTTTCAACCAGCCGGTACCATAAACCAGCGGCACAGGATCATTGAACTTTGCTGAGTTGTCCAGGAGTGGGGAAAGATGAGATGTCTTATCTCCGGACGTGCGGACCATGACCGCTGATGGCACAAACTCGAATCCGCCAAACCGCCGGGTGGTGCTTCCATTTGCATCCCGGTCGAACATGCCTCTCTGCTGGCATTGCCCGCGCGACTTATCGCATGTTGTGAACGCTTGTTGCCCGGCGCTTAAGCTTCCGACTCCTCCTGCCTGGTCCGCTGAATATCCACATCGATACCAGCGCGAGTACGTTCCATTAGCGCCGCCGTCCTTCGCCTCTGTGCGCTGCGCAGAATTCCCCGGGAAGTTCCAAGGGCACGAGCGTTGGATACGAACATCAGGAAGCGGGATCCTTTGTAAGCTGAGCTTGTTTGTAAACGTAAGAGTGAGGCTATCTTCTGCGATCTCGTCAGGGTCGGCGGCGGTTCCGCGGAACAACACTGTGCTCTCGGTGCTGATTATTTGCCCCACCAGATCCGCGAATGCGAAGTAGACCGTTAGCTGCGATCCTTTAAAACCAATTACGCTGTTTAGTTCTGAAAGCGCCGAATCGGCGTTGGCTAACGTGATGGAGAGCTGCGATATTCCGTCCATGGCGTCATCGGCCGAAAGCTGCAGGTCGAACAGATTATGCCTCAATACTCGGGCGGAGTACGCGCTTCCGTTAAATGTAATAGAATGTGTGCTCCAGTATTGAGTGTCGCCCGACGGCATCACGCACTCGAAAAACAAGAGTGGTGTATCAGCTTCTGCGAGCTGCTTTACAACGTTAATTGTGCTCATGGGGTTTAATCAACAGTCTCAATCGTGAAAGCGGTCGAATACAGATCCGGGGCAGTCGCTGCGATTGAGAGCTGTCCGGTCGCCCAGTGCGCATTCGGATGTACACCAGATACCTGCGCTGTGGGGCGATACGGGGACGGCGCCAACTGTGCCTCCAACTGCGGTCCAAAAACAACGACCTGCTGACCCGCGGACAGGCTGAGGCCAATCGTGAATTCCGCTCCTGAGTCGTTCAATTGCCCTGCCGAAACGGCTCGGATCCAGGACTGCCCGATATTCACACCCTGCGATTGCGTCACGCTGCTGCCGCGCCGGATCAGAGTAGCTGCCGGCTGGCTCGCGCCGGCGATATATATGGAGAAGCAATAATTAAAGCTTGCTGGAATCGTAAGCGTCTGCGCTATGTCCTGTGTAGTCTCCGCGGTGTTTGTGATCACAAATGCGCTGGCTCCGCCCAGCGGATCTGCAGCACCAGCTTGCACCTTTATCAGAGTGGATGCCCGCCACGCCGGGTTTGACAGATCAGAACTCCACACCAGCATATTGTCAGTCGGATCTATAAATGTAAATGCATGGAGCGGTCCGTTACATGCTGAAAAGTGTGCCTGGAGAGCTTGCGTATCGTAAGTGGATAGACTCGAATAGGACAGATCCCACAGCCAACGAGAGTATCCGGGGTCTCGGGCGAGGAACATGCTTCCATCGGGGAGCACGTTCTTAATCGTTCGGAAGAGGCGTGTTTTCCGGATTGGGTATTGCGCCAATGCACCGCTGCTTAGCTGCGGATAATAGAGGTTACCCATTTGTTTCAATCACCCAGAACGAGGTTGAATTTGATCCAACGCCTGTGTATTCCGTTAGCAGCCCGGAAGCGCCAAGCCGGCAGTTTGGCACGCCGGTCCCGCTAATCGGATCGGGAAAAGTAAAAGTTCCATAATCTCCTTGTTGCGCGTTAAAAAAAGATTCGATCTGCTGAATTTCAATATCGCTGAGCAAACTAAGCTGGATCTGCCATTGACGAAGCGCTCTGCCCTGCATTAGATAACGCTGGTCTATTCCGTCGAGAAATTCAATCACCTCCACGGCCTGCCCGCTATTCTGAAGCAACGGGTACTGCGTCACAGCCCCGGATGTAAGCATGGGGAAAGTCGTCATTAGATCTCCGCGATCACATCGTTTAGCGAACTGGAATTGAGAAGGGCTTGTTTGACTGCTTGAGTGATCTGCTGAGTGTCGTAAACGGTATTGGATAAATTGCGAGTCCCTGCAGGCCCGTAAATTGGCGTGTTCTCAGATTTAGAGATCGCTTGCCCGGTTGCCGCGCCCTGCTTAGAGCTTCGGTAGACCGCCTGAGTTTGTGAGACAGGGAGTTGGAATCGCTCCAGGGGTGGCAAGGTCGGCTTACTCCCGCCAAACAGGCCCGCTATGCCGGAGATCAACGATCCTAGTCCGCCGATGCTTCCGATCCCTCCGCTCAGTGCGCTCGCGAAACCACCTGAAGCCGCCTGACTTAGCAGCCTGCTCCAACCGTCCCCAGTGGCTGATGTCGAAGCCATTCGGGTACTCGATGGAGCGCCGAAGCGAATAGACTCCGGTATCATCCTGTCGTTCAATCCCGCTGCCTTCGTGTCAGATAGACTGCCTGGGCTAAGCCCTCTCGAGGAACTTCCGCGCGATGATAGGGGGGCTATTAGATTCGTAACGGTCGTGCTGCCGCCTTTTATTCGCGCACTACTGCTCGATCGCGATAGCTGCGAGAGCAAACCAGCCATATTGTTCTTATTCGCCATGTTCACTTTCCTTCCGCCATTCCTGCTCCAGCGCCAGAATGGCATCGGCACTTTTCGCTTCCATTG
This sequence comes from Bryobacteraceae bacterium, assembly GCA_025980435.1. Lineage (GTDB taxonomy): Bacteria > Acidobacteriota > Terriglobia > Bryobacterales > Bryobacteraceae > Bog-105. The sequence goes on along the minus strand of JAICXK010000037.1, from coordinate 9,189 downwards.
AGAGAATGCTTCCTCCGCCCGCTTCCTTCCAGACGCGAAACTGTTCCAGGAAACTCAGACTCTTAGACGTTGTGATCGACTTTGGACATTGGAGGGATGTAACTCGACCACGGGCCCAAACCGGCCGCCCCGTCGGGGCGTCGCTAAGTATCCAGGCGCAATTTCTAAGCTTTACCAGGCCGCTTTTCCGGCACGTATCGCATTTCCACGCGGCTGCTGGCGAAAACTGAAAATGAAATGCGATTAGAAGTTTTTTCGTTCGTCTTCTGAAAGAAAGACCTCGCTCCGGATCGCTACCGCAATCTCTTGCGCGAGACCTTCGGGACCATCTTCCACGACGGTCTTTACTGTCCCCGCCTCACCATCTACGGTGAGCCCGGTGATCTCAACCAGGCCCCATTCAATCAACAACTGTTGCACAAGCATCTCTGATAGCGATGCCTCCAGTTGGTCTGCCGGATCGCCCGCCTTTAAAAATTCATAGCGGAGCGTAAGTTCCCGAATACGGCGGGTCAAGTCGATCCGTCGTGCCAACGATACGCGACGCGTCGCGAAACGGACACATGGCACGGTTTGGCTGTCGTGCCAAACTATGCTAAAAAAGCTAGGCTCACTAGGCGAAGGCGATAAAGAGTTCATCATCCGATGCTCCTTGTGCGAGGTTATTGTGGAACTCCCATTGCAGTCTCGTTTCTGAGTCGTTGAACATTGGAATCTCGGGCGTCACGTGCGGTAAGAAGATCCCCATCAACTCGCCTTGCTGCTGGCCGAGCTGCAGCATCGCTGATATCAGAGACCGGGACTTCGCGGCCTGATACAGCCCTTTCGTTTGATCGTCATCTTGCGCAAACACCGAAAATCGGGAGCTAATTTGTCTTATTCCCGGCGTTATCGCCCTCGGGTATGATGAACCAAATTCTTGATTTCGGACATCCATGTGGTTTTTTACTTCGATGCTCGCTGACGTCAATGTCAGGAATTGGCTGTTTACACTTCCGAGCCATACCTGGCCCAGATGCCCCGGAACTATCGAATAATCAAATGTTCCGGATGCCGGTTCCGCGGGAAAGGCGCTACTGGCGCCGGTCGAATCGAGGAGGTCAGCAGCGGGTCCGCTGAATGCGAATTCGTGATAATCCCCATTTACCGTAATGTCTAAAACATCCACGCCGGCCCCGGTTATTAATCGGCTCACTGCGGTTACCGGATCCCAATAATCGTAGATCGTGACGCTCGGCAGCGCGCTCCTGAGGCGGTATGTGACCGCTGGCGCCAGTGTCTGCCCAGCAGTCGGTTGGATAGAAAACGATGAGTTGATTCCGATTGTGACGGCATCAATTACGTTGGTGACAAAGCGAATCTCGTTATTGAACGAGATGGCTGACCCCGCCGCAAGGTTGTGAGGAACGGCTGTTTGAATTTGGGATCCATTCTGGCTTGCGCTGACAGCCAAAGACCCGCTAAACTCCGCTGCACTTCCCAATCCCGCTTGAAAGAACGGACCGTAACTCGGTTCGCCGGACCCATTCCAGGAAGTCAAATAGCTCCGCGCATCAAAAGCAGTGTGCCGCCGCGCCGTCTTGGGTGTACCCAGATAAGTTCGTGTACCAGTCTTATCGAGCCTACGGGTGCTTTCAAGCACTTGTTGCGCTTGGAGCCGCACCGCCGGAAACCGGTTTGCTGCCGCAACCGGTGCGGCTTGTCCATAGCTGGCTTCTATCGCGACATAAAAGCGGTTCGCGTTTGATGATATGTAGCTCGCCATTGAGTCTTCCTAGTTACGGCTGATTTCGATGCTACAGGCGATGGCCGCCGATTCGACAAATCCAAGTCCGCCCGCTATCGGTTGTTGAAACTTGACGTCATAGCGGCCGGAAAAGAACATGCCATCTCCCCAATCGCCTATGTTGTTTCGCAGAATCGTCGATATCGCCTCGACGTAGTAGTGAATCCATACATCTGTCTGAGTAACCAGATTGGCACTCGCCCAGACTTCTGCTACCACACCTACCGCGCCGGAAAATGATCGAAACTTTTCCATCTGTGCATTCTTGACCGCATTACTGTACAGACAGACTCGGGGATACGGAAGTTGAACATCCCTATCGCCGAGATCTGGAGGGACCGAACTGATAACAATCCGACTCGAGTCGATCGTTGGGATGTTTTGGTTTGCGAGCGATGCTATCGCATCAACTTGTGTTTGAAGCGCATTCTCTTCTGTTAAAAGGTTGGCGACTTTTTGTGCTGCAATGAGCGTTAACGGTAGCATCTATCCTCGCCTTATCTGCCTTGACAGTTGAACGTAAAATTGCGGTTGCTGACCATCTATTGGATCGGGTCCTTCCACAATGCCCGTTGATGGCAATTGCCAGGTTGCCCCAATCGATAGCGGAGTAAAGTTTTGACGTGTCAGGTCATCCTCGGATGCGCTCACATACACATTCCAACCCACGGCAGCAGACGGTGCGTTCACCGCACCTTCGGCCATACTCACCACGATTGTGGAGTTCTCGGCTAAAATCAATCCATTTACGGGGCTCAATGCCCCTTCATTTCCTGAACCATCTACCCACGCCGTCTGCACGAAGATCGCCTGCGCAGGTGAGTTCCCGGTCTGAACCGAGATCAGTGGCAAGGCCGGTCGAGGCAGCGCCTTGTACACGATCCCTACACCCGACATAAAAAACATCTGCGATGCTTGAGCGGCTTCGTTTTGGTACTCGGTCCACTTCGCTTGAAAGCGCGTATTGAGTTGAACGTTGTATGCTTCTGCGAAGAACCTCGACAAAGAATCAAAGCAGAGCCACCGGTGCAAAGAGGATGTCACTACTACGGTGGAAAGCCCCAGCACTCTCCGGTTGAGGAATTGCGGATCAGACGCTCCAATATCAAGCAGCCATAGCAGAAGCTTGTCTCCGATTGCGTCTATCGAAAGATTTACCTTCGTCTCGACATTGATGCCGTGCGATGATGCAACCTGGACGAGCGGAGCCTCGAATTGGAGCAGATCATCGAGCGTAACAACCCCTGAATCGGTGAAGAGTGCCATCTGCTATTTCCCCTGGGGGCCGATTACTTTTCGGGTTGGCCCGGAATTTGATGCAGGCTCGGAGATGATGGCGACTTGCACACGCTTTGCCAACTCCGCCTTTTCCGCTGCGGCCTTTGCCGCGATCTGCTCCTGCCGGTATTGCTCCCGTTCCGTATCGGTAGCTGCTGCCGCTCGACCTTCAACGATCATCCTTGCTGCTATCGAACGCGGCACTTCCGAGATAATTCCTGCTCTCCCGCCATCTGGAGTTTCCAGGCTGCGCAGAACCTGGTACTCGTCGGCAAGCGCGGCTTCGGTCTCACGTATTTTTCGAAAGTATTGTCTTAGGTCCACAATGCATCCCTTCAAAAGAAATGGGGAGCCTTTCGGCCCCCCAAAGATTTTTGGTCTCTTGCCTAGTAACTAGCTATTCACCTGGATTCCGAAGTTGTTTCGGAGCACGCCGCACCCGTACAGCACGTCTACGGTAAATTGCTGGGATAGCGTGTTCGGTTGATAGCTCATTACGATGCGAATCCCGAAGTTGCCCATCTCAGCGTATTCCGCGACTGCACCTGTACCGGGAAGAGGCTGCGGCAAGCGCCGGATGACCAAACCGAGGGCGTCACGAGTGAACGCCAGGTTGTGGGTGTTCGGACTAGCAGTTCCCGTTACGGGGACGAACTGCGAGCGGAAGATGAAGAAGTCCTTCATCTTGCCCACATTGCCTTCGACCAGCGCCTTCAATCCAGCTTCTCCGGACGAGTAGTATTCGCTGAACCGAGGAATCTGGCGGATTTGAGAGTACGTGTTCGAATCGACCACCAGGTACTTGGGGGCGGTCGCCGGAACCTTTGCCGCAAACAAGGCTGTTTCAGCAGCATCAATGGTAGCTTCCGTCACGGCCGTTCCAGCCGAGCCGACCGGGGTGTTGGCCGTGAACTGGCTATACAGACTCAACAGATCCCGCTCGACGCGCTCCGCGATCGCGATCACCGCCGGCTGCATATACGCTTTGAGCAGATCCGGAAATGCTAGCGCCTTCGTCACATCGGGAATTTGAAATGAGGCTTCCGCGTGAGTGTTCAGCACGATTTGCGCATTCCCCAGATTCGGATTCTGCGGTGTAACCGTGCCGCCCTCGGCGATGTTGTTAGCAACCAGCACCGGGGGGATGGGAATATTAACCGTATCACCGGCATGTGCCAGCACCGGTTCGTAGTCGCGGTTTACCAGGTTTCCCATGACGAGGTTCCCCATCAGGGACGGTAACGCATCCGCTGCGACAAGCTTCACGATTGCATTTGCCAGATTGGCAGATGTTATTGTTGACATAAATCTCCTCTATTACTTTCACGACACATTTATATGTCGATACTTCTACTTCGCTCGCGTCCTCTGTTCGTCAGCTAACCGACCGCAACACTGCTTTTGCAGATCAGTTATGCTATGACACTATGCGCCGCGCAGCGCCTGGGAAGCGAGCCGAGAGATCTCTTTTCTAACTCGCTCGAGATCTTCCTTGTTCATTCCTGGTTTGATCTTGTCGATTTCTATGCCCGGCGTGACGTCAGCCGACCCTCTTAGCGATGATTGGGCCCCACTGCCGCCTGCGATCCGCGCCGGCAAAAGCTCCGGGTTCTGTTGAACGAAGCCGGCGAGATATTCGTCCATCGGCTTCTTCTCTGGGCCCCTCGCCTGGAGCCGTCCATCCTCTGCTCGAACGATATCGTCCTTTACGGCTTTGAATGCCAGGTCCACCTTTGCGACACCCAGCCGCTGAAGCTCACTCCGAATCTGCGAGTTCCGATCGGCCTCTTCCGCCGCCGCCTTAGCTCTCCTGTTCTCTTCGACGAGTTGATTCAAACGCGCTTCCAGGCCTTCGCGCCGTTTTCGCTCATCCTGCAACTGCGTCTGGTATGCAGGCTCAGCCTTTCGCTGCTCAGCGTTAACAAATTCTTCAATCGCCTGCCTAACAATCTCGCGAATACCCGGTTCGTTCTCAGGACTTTTTTGTGATTGCGTCTGGTCTGACATGAATTTCTCAGCTCCTTACCTGTGCTCTAATCTCGCTTGCCACTTGGTTTTTTGTATCTTGCCTCGCATCGCTCAGATACTTGAACGCCAATCTCTCGAATACTTGCTTTCGAAGCGTTGGTGATTCGATGCCGATCTGAAGCAGCGCCGACGCTTGCTGCAGCTCGGTTGCGAAGTCGGTGATATCAAGCTCGTCAAGGCCGGACACAGAAATCAGCATCCCGTCTTGGCGTGCATCGCTGAGCGACTTCACTACTGCGCCAATCGCCTCTTTCACAATCGCTCCGTAACCCCGCAGGACCTCCTGGGTGATGGCAAAATCCAATTGCTTACTAAGCGCTGATTGCGCATGCCCGCCCGTCATTTCGCCGGATGCCTGTGATAAGTAACAGACTCGATAGATTTCTTCTTTTAGGGACTGCAAATTCTGCGCTGCAATCTGATATACTTTTCCGTCAGGCTCAGTCCATCCGAACTTATCTCCTGGGCCGAGTTGGATAAAGTAGCTTTCCCCTACAATCTGGTTCCACTCGCGATCGGAATAAATGACTGGCATCGCGAACAACCCCATCGTGATCGCCCATCCCAGCGCGTTTGACTTATTAAAATGCTCAAGCTGCAGGTTGGCGGCCTTGTTCATAAGCCACAACCCATCGCTAAGCTTTAAGCTAGTGACAGGAACGCGCCCTACACGCGTCAGACAGTGCGCTCCCTGCGCGATAAGCTCGATATCGTGGGGGTGTTCGCCTCCTTCGATGCGGCGATAAGTCTTGAAAACGTGCTTGTCGTAGTAGTACCAGAACGTCTCTTCGATGACCTCAACCGAATCGACTCGCGGCTGCCGGCGTACTTTCCGCCTCAACACCACCCAATCGTAATCTCCGCGTTCGTTGCAGCTCCAGTTGATGAGATCTTCCGCTTCGAAGAGAACCAGAAAGGCTCTCGAAATCCCTTCCTGGTCTTCCTCGGCTCGATTTTGTGGCATTTTTGAGGAGCGGGGAAAATCCAACAGAATATGACTGGCGCCCGAAATCAGCGCTTGTGTCAGCGTTTGGCGGAAAAAGTTTGACAGCTTCGTTCCACGGAAATCGCAGTCATCAGCAAACTCTGCGAAGAACTTGCGCCCCGATTCCAGTCCACCTTCAACATGTACAGTGGGTTCGCGCCGGAAGAGAGTCGCTCCGTACCAGTCGATAATGGAACCGATGTAGTTTTCGTAGAAGACTCGATGCAAGCGTTCACTGTAGACGTCCAGCGGTTCCTTTTGCCTGCGCAACAGATATTCCGCGGCCCGGAGTTTGAATTCGTGGCCTCCAGCGTAGAGATCGCGGTACATGCGCCACATAAGCTTATGCCGCTGGTATTCGTGGTGCTCTCGTTCTATTTCCGTCATTCTCTGGCTTCCCTCCGTTGTGTCAAAACAAGCGCCGGCTCATCTCCCCAGCCTTTGCCTTTTCCGCGAACAACTCCCACAAAGCGTACCCGAGCGCGTCAGAAGCGTGAGTTCGCTGCGGGTCCCGCACTTTGTCGATTACGCCTGAATCTGGCTTAAACATTACTTCTTCAAAATCTTTAATCAGTTCTTTGCATCTGGGGTCGATCTCGAGCCGCACTTCTCCCAACGCATTTGTAAGTAGGGCATTAACTTTTCGCACACGACTCAGCACCGGCGGATTACTAGCTGGTACTCGCAAGCGGGTACGCCTGAACCCAGATAGGCTGAGTGAGTTCTGGAGCATTGTGTAATCACTAGTACCAGTCGTGTGCATATTCCTGCCGCTGGCATCGCCGAAGATCTCGATATTTCCTGCGTGGCCCTTATAGCGGTTCTCAAATTCAAGACAAGCTTCTTCAGTTGTTGCCCGTTCGAGGACAATCTCGTCGATTACAGCCAGTCGATTACGGCTCCATTGGAGCAGTACGGAACTCATCGGGGCGACATTGAAGTCCAACGCCCAGAGCAGTAGCTTCTTAGAATCATAGGCGTGTTCCGCAATGTGAACGTTTGGGTTAAAGCAGTGGTATACCCGATCCGTGCGGCTGTTAAGATACTCACCGAGCACTTCCTGCCTGTAAAATCTGGGATCATAACTTTTCTCTAAACGGTCGTAATAGTCTGGCGTTTTCTCCAGAACGTGCCGATTTTCGAAGGGCTTTGCTTGCACACAGCCATATCCTGCAACCGGTTGGTGGATGAATCGCTTGTATAGCCAGTCGTGGCCCTGCGGCGTCCAGACTCCGAATCCTGAAAGTTTTTGGGCTTTCGGATCCCGCAAGCGGGCCTCAAGCCTCAACCATGCCTCCTCGCGCGCATAGGAAACCTCATCGATAGCGAACCACGCCAGGTTTGTTCCGCGTAACCGCTCCGGTTCATCTAGCGATCTCAGCAGGGCTGTGCTGTCCGAAGCGCTCACCGTCAGTTCACCGTCTGCTTTGCGCATTTCGAAATCAACGTCGTATTCCTCCATCATGTGGAACAAGCTTGTCAGCGTGGCGTCCCGAAGCATGGCAAACGTAGGCGCTGCAATAACTCCTTGCCTCCCCCAATTCACATACGCATTTCTCAGCGATTCGAAGCAGAGGGCCGCGCTCTTCCCCGAGCCCACCGGTCCGGAGAACCCCTTCAACCGCGACGGTAGTGTCCGGAAGTGGGCTTGAGATGGTAGAGGTATATAGGTCCAGCAGAGTCTTTCCGCGAGCAGGTCGCTGCGCTCATCCTGCACAGCGCAACTCATGCTCATCTGTAATGACCGTACAGGGATTTGGTTGTCCGGAGCCCCGTCCAGGCTCGCAAGTTGCTCTATGCGTGGGAGATACTTTTTTTATGTATTTCGTGAATCACGCACGGCTGCTCTTCGTTTTGCCACAAGCGCGGGATGAAAACGGGCGCGAATGAGGCATTCTGGAAGCGTCGGCCTGGCGAAAGGAGGTCGTTATCCGTCTGGCGCCTTCGAGCCCATTTGTGAATCTGGCCCGGGATGTTTTCGTGGAACAACGCAGTGGAGCCTCCGCCGCCGAGGCGGGGAGCCCGAGAAGGATAGTCTGTTTATTCTCCGCATCCCTCGCCCGGCGACAGAGGAGCCTTTATGGAAGTAGTCTACCGCCGCTGTTGCGGCATTGATATCCACAAGGACTCGCTCACGGCCTGCGTGCTGGTGAACGAGCCGGGCAAACAACGGGAGGCGCGCAAAAAGGAGTTTCGAACTTACTGGAGTGATCTGCAGCGGCTGAAACTCTGGCTCTACGCTTCGAAGGTCGAACAGGTCGCCATGGAGTCGACCGGTGTGTACTGGAAGCCGGTGTGGAACGTACTGGAAGGTCATTTTCCGCTACTTCTGGCCAATCCGTACCACATGCGGAACATTCCCGGTCAGAAGACAGACCAGAAAGACAGCGAGTGGATCAGCGATCTGCTGGCCCATGGTCTGCTGCGGGCCAGTTTCGTGCCTCCCCGGCCAGTGCAGGAGCTGAGGGATCTAACCCGCTATCGGACCAAACTGACCGGAGAACGCAACCGAGTCCACAATCGGATCGTGAAGATTCTGGAAGACGCCAATCTAAAGCTGGGATCGGTGGCCAGCGATATTCTGGGCGTCACCGGCCAGCGCATCATCGAGGCCATTATTGCCGGCCAGGAGCACCCCGACTGGCTGGCCGACAAGGCCCGCGGGAGTTTGCGGGGCAAGCGCGATCGATTGCGTCTGGTTCTGAAGGGCCGCATCACGGACCACCACCGATACATGCTGCGAGAACTGATGGAAGATCTGCGCCGGGTCGAACAGAAGATCTCGCGCCTGGAGACGGAAATCGCCGAACGAATGAAGCCCCATCAAGGCGCTATCGAGCGGCTGATGTCGATTCCGGGACTCAAACTGATTACCGCGTGGACGATCATCGCCGAGATGGGCACGGAGATGGCGGCTTTTCCCGACGCCGCCCACGCCGCCAGTTGGGCCGGTCTGGTTCCAGGCAACAACCAGAGCGGCGGGAAACGACGAAGCAGCCGCACCAAAAAAGGGAACCGCTGGCTACGCCGCGCTCTGGTGCAATCGGCATGGGCCGTCTCGCACAAAAGCAACTGTTTCCTGACGGCCCAGTTTTATCGGCGCACCGCTCGC
>JAICXK010000328.1 GCA_025980435.1 Bryobacteraceae bacterium | reverse complement strand
TGCAAGGCCGGTTATTAATCCTGCACAACTTCGAAGACGACAACGTGCTGTTCCAAAACACGATGCAGATGGCCAGCGCGCTGGAGCATGCGGACAAGCAGTTCTTTATGCAGATCTATCCACAAAAAACACATGGCGTCAGTGGTCCGCTGCGCAAACCGCTCTATCAAGCCATGCTGAACTTTTTCGATGCGCACCTGAAAGGTGACGATAGGTGAACCGGCCAGATGATTCCAAAACCGAATCGGGCTTGCCCGGTCCCTACGAAACGCGATCCGCCTGACGTGGCATGCGCTCAACAAGGCTGCCGATCGCAATTACAAGCTTGTCAAATGCGCTCGGAGAGTTGCCCGATGTGAGCGGCATTTCGGTCAGTCAGCTCGAACAGGCGGTCAATCCGATCCTGGGCCAGCACCGGCCATTTCAAGAGCTGCTGGTGACCCCGCGTGAACTCTTCATGATCGGCACGTTGCCGCTCAGCAAGTTCCTCGAGAATTCGTTCGACGCGGTCTAATCTGCCGCTGCCGTTGTCTGCCATCTCTCACAAGGTTACGACATTTGCAGGCACTAGCAGCCGCTAAGAAGGATGGCCATTCTTCGCATCCAGATACTTCAAGCATCCAGATACTTCAAGAAGAGGACTTCATTGCCCGCTTCGTTGTAGATCAGCTCGTCGGCGATTTGCTTTACGAGCATGATGCCGTAGCCGCCCGGACGGAGCCCCATCTCCGACCGGCGCTTCGTGTGATGAAGCGGGTCTTCGGGAGGATTGTTCAGGGCGGCATGAGCGATATCGCCGAAAGAAAAGCCGTTTCCCGTATCTCTGATATGCAGGATCAGAATATGGGGCGTGCGGATAACAGAGAGTTCCACGCCACAATGCGCGTCAAGGTGGCAGCCGTGTTCCATGGCGTTGCCGAGCAGCTCTTCCAGCGCCAGCGACAGGCTTTCACAAAGCTCGGCAGGCAGATCGTCCAATTGCGAACGAAAAAACGCGGCAATCTGCTCTTTCAGTTCGATGGTAGGCGAGATCCTCAGGCAGATCCAATTCGGCACGGCAGACCCGACTTGAACCAGTGGATTGCCGTTAAACGCTTCTCTCGCAGTCACCACAGCCATCTTCTCACCGCCCGATCAGTGCTATTTTCAAAGCAGGCCACTGATGCGGTTTCTGGTGAGTTCCTTAATAGTACTAGTGTCTGCCGCGGCGGCTTTCGCAGCGAAAAAAGTTGTCTCCCCGAACACGAGCGCGGGCAATGAACAGGTGGATATCATTGCGACCCTCTCTATGTCTGAGGCGGAAGTGGCGCAAAAACTGGGCGCTGATCCGGGCAAAGGTATTGTGCTGCTTAAAGTTCGCGTGGTACCTAAGACCGACAAACCGGTCGACGTGAGTCCCGATGATTTTATCCTGCTGGCTCATGATGATGGCGAGCGTTCCAGGCCCTTTGAGCCCGCCGAGTTGGCAGGCTCGGGGGCGCTCGTAGTATCAAATACGAACGGCGGGAAAGTCCGGAAGACCGGCACGTCATTTGGCTTGGGCGGAATGATGGGGGGGGCCGGAGGCTCTCCAGGAAACCCGAAAGTGGTCGCACTCAGCTCCAAAATGGACGAAAAGCAAAAGGGAAACGCGACGCTCCTGGGCGTGCTGAAATCCAAGCAACTCCCGGAAACGCAAGCCACCGAGCCGGTAGAAGGCTATCTCTACTTCCCGCTGGACGGGAAGCACAAGTTGAAAAATATGGCGGTCTTATATCGAGGCCCAGCCGGAAAGCTGGACCTCGAATTCGAACACTAGCGTTCAACCTGCTGGCTTATTCGGCCTTTTCAATAGATGCGATCGTGATGGTATCGCCTGCCATGGTGCCATCGATTTTGACGTTATCGCCGGCGAAGGCTTTGGCCTTCTCCTTGGATGCGTCGTCAAATTTCATAACCTTGCCATTGCTGACGAGCACCGGGTCGGCGCCCTTCTTCATGCAGGCTTCCAAACACTTCGTGTTCGCCTCGCTGGGGCTGCTGTGTTTAGCACCGCAGTTTGCATCCGAGACATAGCCCGTCATCTCCTCGGCAAAGGCCCCCACCGAGCAGAGCGAGACCGCCAGGAAAGACGCCATAACTAGCTTTTTCATAGATTAGCCCTCCACAGGGAACTACGAGATTCATTCTATATCGGATTGATCGAGGGGTTATACCTCGAGAATTACCGGCATGATTAGGGGGCGGCGCTGGGTCTGCTTATTAAGGAAGCGCTTTAGATCGGTGCGGATCTTTTCCTGCATGACACCCCAGTCCCCGCGTTCCTCGGCAGTCGAGGTTTCTAGAGTGCGCGCCACAACGCCGCGCGCCTCCTGCAGGATCGCGGCGTTATCTCCGGCAACGAATCCGCGGCTCACCATTTCCGGGAGGCCTTCGCTCTTTCCGGTGTGCTTATTGATCGCGATGATGGGCAGCACAAAGCCGTCTTCGGAGAGATGGCGGCGATCCCGAATGATGATGTCTTCCACAACGTCATCGAGAGAACCGGAATCGATGCAAACCCGTCCGACCGTAATCTTCTCGCTGCGCCGCGCGCCGAGCCGGTCGATTTCAAGAGTTTCTCCCGTCTCAAGCACGAAACTCTCTTCGAGTCCGGCAAATCGAAGGTGCTGCGCGAGGTGTGCGTGGCGAGAAAGCTGGCGGTATTCGCCATGAATGGGGATGAAGTATTTCGGGCGAACAAGATTGAGGATCAGCTTCAGTTCCTCTTCGCTGGCGTGGCCCGAAACGTGAACCGGCGGCCGCATGGAACCATAAACCAAGTCTGCGCCTCGCCGCGCTATATGGTTCATCATCCGGTAAATGGCCTTTTCATTTCCGGGAATGATGCGTGAACTGAGGACGACGGTGTCGCCTGGCTGGATGTAAAGATGCTTGTGATTGTCAACCGCGACACGGGAGAGCGCGGACATGGGCTCCCCTTGCGTGCCGGAAACCACCACGGCCACTTTGCCCGGCGTCATTTGCATGATTTCCTGCGGCCGGACGAGGATGGAATCGGGTATCGAAAGCAGCCCGAGGCTGTGCGCGATCTCGGTGACATTCAGAATACTGCGGCCCAGGAAGGCAACTTTTCGGCCGTATTCGTCCGCCAGGTCGAGAATCAGTTGCAAGCGATGAATGGAACTGCTGAAACAGGAGATGATCAGGCGGCGCGCGCTCCGGGTAAAGAGATCCTCAAAACGCGGCCGCACCGCGCGCTCGCTTTCCGTGTAGCCAGGCCGATCGACATTCGTCGAATCCGATAGCAACAGGAGGACGCCGCGCTTCCCGTACGCAGCGAGGGTATGCAGGTCGAAGAGTTCGTTATCGGTGGGCGTGGGGTCGACTTTGAAATCGCCCGTATGAATGATGACACCCAACGGTGTGGTGATAGCCAGAGCAACAGCGCTCACAATGGAGTGCGTGACGTGAATAAACTCAATCTCAAACGGTCCAAGCACGATACGATCGCCCGGCTTGACCGTGTTCAGATTGGTCTCGTCCAGCAGTTCATGCTCTTCCAGGCGCCGCTCCACCAGCGCCAGCGTGAAATCCGTGCCATACACCGGAACATTGAGCTGCGAAAGCAAGAAGGGGACGGCTCCAATGTGATCCTCGTGCCCGTGGGTCAGGACCAGGCCGCGAACCATCCCGGCGTGCTGCTCCAGATAGGTGAAATCGGGAGTGACGATATCGACGCCGAGCAGCTCCGATTCCGGAAACATCATGCCGGCATCGACCACGATAATGTCGTCCCCGTAGCGGAACGCCATGGAGTTCATGCCGAACTCGCCAAGGCCGCCGATTGGTATTACTTGCAGCTTGTGATCCGGCATAAGCAGAAGAAGCTAAAGGGTATCATGCGTCATGATAGGACTGCGGCAGAACGTACTTAAAGTGGAAGGCAGGCCATGCGCAGGCAAGTTTTGATTCCATTCCGGCACGTGAATAAGGTAAGGCCTTATGAAGAGGCGGTCCGCCTGGGAGGGATGGAACCGCTCGCTGTATCGGTTCGTGATTCGATTTCTCTTGATGGCGCGGAGGGGCTGCTTCTCATGGGAGGAACGGATGTGAACCCGGCCCGATACGGCGCAAGCGCTCATTCCGAAACGGATCAGCCCGATGACGAACGCGATGACATTGAACTCAGACTAATTGCGCAAGCCCTAGAAAGAGACCTGCCGATTCTCGCCATTTGCCGTGGACTGCAGATTCTCAACGTGCATCATGGCGGAACACTGATTCAACACTTGTCCTCGCCGGCTCATGCCACGCATTCGGAGGACAAATCCGAACCGGCCCATGTTGTGCGGTTCGAGCCGGGAACTCTCTTGAGGAACGTAACCGGCGCCGAATCCTGGGAAGTGAATTCAAGGCATCACCAGGCGGTAGACAGAGTCGGGAGCGGATTGCAGGTATCGGCCCGGGATGAAGATGACGGCGTTATAGAAGGCCTGGAACGGCCTGACAGGCGGTTTGTTCTGGCGGTGCAATGGCATCCCGAGGATCAGGTACTTGCCCATCCGGAGCAGTTGAGGTTATTTGAGCGATTCGCGGATGCACTCGAATAGTTACGGCCTGGAAACCGATTTCCGCAGTTCAATCAGAGCAAGTTCGGGCGGGCAATTGAAACGGACCGGCAGGCTGGAACAGCCCGCTCCCGCCGTGGTGTATCCTTGCATTCCGCGGTGGCTCCAATGGCCGTATGCGTAACCGCGCGGGCATTTGGCGTTATTACGAATGGAGCCGACCACCGGAAACCGGATCTGACCTCCATGCGTGTGCCCCGACAAGTAAAGGTGGACTCCGCTTTCCGCGGCTTGATCGTACAGTTCGGGCGCATGGGCGAGCAGAATTTTGAAGGCGTTACCGGGGACTGAGGATAACGCCCCGGGGAGGTCGTCACAGCGATAGTCAAACGGGTCATCGACCCCAACCAGAGCCAGGGTCGCATCACCACCCATATCGATTTCAGCTGCTTCGTTCACCAGCATGCGAACCCCGGAGTCTTCCAAAAAGAAGGCGATCTCGGCAGGA
>JAICXK010000382.1 GCA_025980435.1 Bryobacteraceae bacterium | reverse complement strand
TCCCCCATCTTCTTCTCCTTGGTCTTCCGGCTAGGGCGCTTCAGCCGCCGGCGATGGCTCCGATGATCAGAAAAGGCTCAACCCCGGTCGCGACCGCTTCCGGCAGCGGGGTGTCGGGAGGTTCATGCGACCAATCCTGCCCGCAGGCGAAGAACCTTACGAACGCGCGGCGCTGCCCGGTTCCGTAATCCCGGATAGCGCCCCGCAACGGCGGGTAGTGAGCCTCAAGGGCATCGATGATGGAGCGCTGCGTGACCTCGCCTTCCACGTCGATTTTCACTTCTCCGCCAACGCCCGCGAGGGTCCGCAGGTGCGCCGGCAGCACAACCCGGATCATTGCAGCGTTTGAACCTCGACCGACAGCACGGCCGGAAGATCGCGGACGATCGGCGCCCACGTGTCGCCCGCATCGGCCGATGCGTACACCTGCCCGCCGGTGGTGCCGAAATAGACGCCGCAGGAATCGAGCGAGTCGATCGCCATCGCATCGCGCAGCACGTTCACGAAGCAGTTGCTTTGGGGCAGGCCCTTCGTCAGCGGCTCCCACTCGTTTCCCCCGGTTCGGCTGCGATAGACGCGCAGCTTGCCTTCGGGCGGATAGTGCTCCGAGTCGCTCTTGATCGGAACAACGTAGATGGTCTCGGGCTCGTGCGCGTGCACGTCGATGGGAAATCCGAAGTCGGTCGGCAAATTGCCGCTGACCTCGTGCCACGAATCGCCGGCATTGTCGCTCCGCAGCACATCCCAGTGCTTCTGCATAAAGAGCACGTCCGGGCGCGAGCGGTGCATGGCGATGCGGTGAACACAGTGACCCACCTCGGCATGCGGATCCGGAATGTACTGCGAAGTGAGGCCCTGGTTGATGGGTTTCCACGTTTCGCCCGCATCGTCGCTGCGGAAAGCGCCTGCCGCCGAGATGGCGATAAAGATCCGGCCGGGGTTGTCGGGATCCAGAAGAATCGTATGCAGGCACATGCCCCCGGCCCCCGGCTGCCAGCGCGGTCCGGAGCCGTGGCCACGAAGTCCGGAGAGTTCCTGCCAGTTCTGTCCGCCGTCGGCCGACCGGAACAGCGCCGCATCCTCTATCCCCGCGTATACGGTTTCCGGATCAGTGAGCGACGGCTCCAGATGCCACACACGCTTGAATTCCCACGGGTGCGGAGTGCCGTCGTACCATTGATGCGTACCGGGGACCCCGTCATACACAAACTTATTGCCCACCGGTTCCCAGGTTTTCCCGCCATCGTTCGATCTTTGGATCTGCTGTCCGAACCAGCCGCTGGATTGTGACGCGTACACCCGGTTCGGGTCGGCCGGCGATCCCTTTACGTGGTAAATCTCCCAACCGGCAAAATGCGGCCCGCTGACGTCCCATTTCTCGCGTTTTCCATCCGAGGTCAGCACGAAAGCGCCCTTCCGCGTGCCAACCAACACCCGTACACCGCTCATCGATTCACCGTTTCCTTCCTTTTCGAAGCATCATACTAGGTACGAATGAGATGCGCGCAATTCGACACGCCAATGGAACATTTTTTCAGATTTTTTAGACTATCGGCAGGTGCACACTTTGTGAAAGTACTGTCGGTTCTATTTGGCTTTCTGCTTCTCTCAACGATTTTGGGTGCGGATACGTTGGGATTCGTGGAACAGAAGTTCAGCGATCTCCACTTCGAAAAAGGGACCTGGAGCAGGACCGCGCAACTGCCGTGTTATACGTATGAAGCCCAGGCGGACGGCGCCAAGGTCGAGATCCTCCGAATCGGGATGGGCAACCTGGTTCAGCTCAAAGCAAAGAAGGGCCTGAAGGTGAGCGTCTGCGGATCCGTTGCGGCTTTTGACGAGGGATTCGAGACGGGAGCGCCGCTTCCGGGCGGAACGGTTCAGCAGCAGAATCGCTAGGATCTATTGCACGATCACAACCGGCGCCTGCCAAAAGGCCGCCTTCTGAGAGGTCGGGTCGAGCACGGTCACCTGGCAGTCGTACGTCCCTTTCGGAAGATCGTTTAGCGCAATCGTGAACTGGAGCGACATTGTTTTTAAACGGTTGTTTAGCGCGTCCTTCACCTCAATCGGTCGGGTTTCGAAGACTTTCTTCTGGCCGCGGTAGAAACCGACAAAGGCAATCAGCGGCTGAGCCGCGGGCGCCTCTTGCTGGTAAGCCTGGAGATAAACGTACAGTTCGCGGCTCTCGCTGAACACGCGCGTCACGCTCGGTATCAGCTTATGGCCATTCTGGACCAGCGGATTGGCGGCTTCCGCTTTATCCTTATTCTTGATGGCATTGTAGAGTGCATCTTTCAGGTCCGCGCGCTGGCTGCTCAGAAGCACAGAGCTGATGGGGATCCGCTTCACCTCCTTGTTCAGGTTGGGGATCACGAAATTAGTCTGATAGGTCCCGATGCGCCCGGTTTCGGCGTCGCGCGCCAGGAACTTGATGGTATATTTTCCCGGCAGAATCGTGAATCCCGCATCGTATTCAATCGGGCGTTTGGCGAGTTCGGCGGCTGTGGCATCGCTCAGCTTGACGTCCACTTTGTCGCGGACGTTGGTGATCGTCGTTCCGTACTCATCCTTGATTTCACCGATGAAATCGATAACCGTGTGTTCGGCGCCCCGGCGCTTGGCAAGCGCGAGTTCGCGCCCCGGAATCTTCACCACCAGCGGCACGAAATATTCGGCTCGGTTCAACTGAAAATAATCGACCTCCATCGCTATCGTCAGCTCGGTAATGGGGTCCGGAAGCATCAGCGCGTCCTCAAGCTGCCGTTCCTTATCGGCGGCAGTGAATTTGCTGAACTGCTTTCCGGCATAATAGCCCTGGCGGTAATCCAAACTGGCAGACAGGTTCGCATTCACGGAAATTTTGATGCGCCGAAATTTCCCGTCTTGCGCCGTGTTGCTGGTGTAATAACCCAGGATGTAATAGCTGGAAACGGATTTTGCGGCTTCGACGATGCCCTTCGTGAGGTCGTTGTAATCGAGGAGAGCCTTGCCGCCGGTATCGCCGCCGAGCGCATACAGCGTGTCTTGCGAACGCTGAAGATTCGTCGTCATCGCGAGCGCGGAATTCCCGGAATACATGCCAATGCCGCCCGGCGATCCCTTGGTGGCGTCGCCTAAAGGCGCCTGGGCGACCAGACCGCGTGCATCAATCGGCCAAAAGGAGACGCCTGCGCGGATGGCTGCGTTGATCGTGGCGTGAAGCTGGGCCTGATTGTCGAGGCCGTTCAGCCGGAGACCGCTGCCAAAATAGATCAGCGACTTCTTCTCGCTAAGCTGCCCTAGCAGATTGGCGGCGGTCTGAAGCGCGGACAACTGGCGATCGGTGTTGAAGATGTTGAACTCGCTGTCGTCCTGGCCGAAGGCTGCGCCCACGTCGGGAGTATTGGCATCGTTGCCGCTCTCGTCGAATCCCTGATCTTCTCCCACGATCAAGGTCTGGAGAATGCTCAACAGGCGGTCACGATCAGCGGTGAAGTCCTGCAGCACATCGACGGAGCCGCCTGCAAATCGCAGGATCGAGACCAGATCGGCCGCAGTCATCTGGGTGGTCACGAACTTCTTGGCGGCATCCAGCGCGCGTAACTGGTCGGCGGGCGGCATGGCCGCCATATCGAAGTAGAGCGCCAGGAGACGATGGTCTTTATAGCGCGGTGTCCCGGGCGTTTCCGGCGAGATTTGCGTTCGGGTGAGGCGGTCGTAGATGTGGATGTTCGCGGGCGCGTAGGGAGTCGCCGCCGAGGTGGCGGGAGTTTCCGGCAATTTCTGCTGATCGAAGAAACGAATGGTTTGCGGCACGCCGTT
>JAICXK010000297.1 GCA_025980435.1 Bryobacteraceae bacterium | reverse complement strand
TGGCGATTGCCACATTCCAGGGATCCTCGCCGGCAGCGGTCACCCGGACAGGCTGACTGGCAGCTCGCGCGGACATCTTCCACAGTTCGCGGCGTCCGCCGCGTTTAGAGGAGAAGACCAGGTTATTTCCGTCGGGGGTCCACGCGAGGCCGTCGATTTCCTTGTTATCAAACGTTAACCGTTTTGCCTCGCCTTGTGGCAGCATGTCCGCGGAGAGCGAGACAACATAGACATCTCTCTCGAACAGACCAAGCGTGCGCGCGAACGCGAGCGTTTTTCCATCGGGCGACACGGCCAGGCTTCCATCTCCAGGCGTGCGGATGGATGGAAAAGTGAGAGTGCGCTTGCTGCCCGTGCCAACCGAGATCCGCGTAATCGAAGCGGTCTCATGCGGAGCATTCTGCTCGAGCGAGAGCAGCCACCGGCCATCTCGGGACCAGGCCAAAAGAGGCGGAGGGACTTCGTGGCTCCTCCCATGGCCGAGCCTCTGCTTCGCTTCAAAAGAAATCTCGGCCAACTCCCGTTCCTGGCCGCCGAGGGACGGAATGACTATGATCTCCGCATGCGGCCCATGCGCTCGGAGAAAGGCGATCGAGCGGCCGTCCGGTGACCAGGCTGGCGCGAAATCTCCCTCTGTGCTCGTAGTCAATCGAATCGGATCGCCCTGGCCGATCAGCTTGACGTAAATATTCGGTATTGCCGCCTTTCCGGGTTCCTCCCAGGAATAAGCGACGCGAGTGCCTTCCGGCGAGAAGGTCGGGAAAGCCTCGTAACCTGGATTCCCGGTGAGAGGGACTGCGGGTAGGGGCGCGTCACGGCTGGCTTGATTTGAACGTGGCCACCAGCGGAGGCCGGTTCCTGCAGCAATGAACACGATTGCTGTGGCGCCGGCAATCCACCATAGTTGGCCTCTCATGCTCGCCACTTTGGGGGGAGTGGGGGAAGGCCGGACGGTTCCAACCTGTGTGACGTGTGGCGATAGGGGCGCGATAAAACGGTAGCCGCGGCGAGCCAGCGTCTCCACAAAACGCGGATTTTCGGAGCTGTCCCCCAACGCATCCCGGAGTTTCCGAATGGCGCTGTTGATAGCGTTATCGAAATCAACGTAGGTATTTTCCGGCCAGAGCCGTTTCTGAATATCGGACCGCGTGACCACTTCGCCGGGGTGTTCGAGCAGAAGAGTGAGGACCTGCAGCGGCTGATCCTGTAGCTTCAGCTTCACTCCGTGCTTTCGCAGCTCTCCCGTGTGTGAGTTCAATTCGAAAACCCCGAAGTGAAAGATCGGTCGATGTTCCTGGATGCTCGGCATACCGTCCCCAGTAACTCTGGATCATAGTCCTTCTCTCGTTTTTCAACAAGTCAGCTTCCTGTTTTTCGGCCGCTTCGGTCATAAAATGACTGGAGCGTCAGGACAGAGTTTGGGGGAACTCACGTAGTTACACCAACTTCGATGGACAGGAGCAAAGCGCCGGAAACTAAGCTTCCGGCTCTGGCGGCCGTGTCTGACCTGATTGAGCCTGTTCGTGACCATTGGAGGCCATGGCATGAACAGCTCTTTGCAAATTGCCTTTGCGGCAAGCGCACTCGCGTGGATGGCCGGTTCCCTTTTCGGCAAGGCTGGAAAAGCGGTCGCCCCTAAAGAAGTGCTTGCCATCCGTCTGTACAACGAGGCCAAAGTAGATCCAGGGACGCTTCACTGGGCCACGGCCGAGGCGGACCGGCTGTTTCAAGTGGCGGGCATCCAACTGAACTGGCAGCCGTTTCCAGCCGAAGCACCGCCAATCGGACGCACCGATGGCGCGGCTTACTCGCAAGCGAACATCGTGATGCGGTTGATGCGCCGCGCTCCAGCTACGGCCTCTCCGGACGCCGCCGGACTTGCCCGGCCATTCAACCAGACGGGACCGAATGTTTCGATTTTTTTTGACCGCGTGGAGTTGCTGGCGCGCTCTGTGAGCGCGGCGCTCTACGTCATTCTCGGGCATGTCATGGCCCACGAGATCGGGCATGTTCTTCTCCATTCCACCGAACACTCGGCGAACGGCCTGATGCAAGCGCAATTGGGCCCGGCGAGTTGGCGCTTGGCGTCGGCGGGCCTGCTCGCCTTTCGACGTCAGGAGGCACAACGAATGTACAAAGCGTTGCGCTCCAGCCAACCTACCGCCTCAAATCGTCATCGTCCTTTGGACAGATAAGAGCCAAGCGCGCTTAGATACGACGGGGAAATAACCGTGATGATAAAGACGTAAATCGCAACGATAGCGACGAACAGCGGAATGATCAGATCGAGCAGCGCTCTGGCCTTTCGCATTCGGATAACCCGCTGCCAGTCCTGCAGCGCGCCCTCGGCGAGGACCAGATCACGGGTCTTCCGGCCCGCCACCAGCTCGTCCAGATATGCATCTACTTTCTGCTCGTGAGCGGTCAAGCCGGCATCGTTGCGGCGCCTTTCGTACTCGGCCTGTAGATCGTCCCAGCGCCGCTGCAAGCGCTCGGAAACTTCCTCGCTCTCGATTGCTCCGGCTTGCTTCAAATCACTGCTGTTCTGTTGAAGGATAGCGTCGGACTGCGCCGTATACCACTCCTGGATTTCCGCCCGGCGCCGGCCCATCTCGAAAATCTCGTCCATGAACTTCCGCCCATTCTCAATCTGCGCTGTCATCATGGTTTGAATCCACGTTCGTATCGAAAGAATCGGCGCGAATATCGCATGCTCGGTCTTGGACCGCTGTACACTCCAAGCCAGGTAAAGTTGCACGGTGGAGTAGAGGACGACGACCAGTAGAGGAATGCCCAGGACCAGCCACTCGCGCGGTTTGAACGTAAATCCCAACACGTTAATGGAGTCCGGCTTTTCTGTCGCAAGGCAGAGCGCGATCAAAACGAGCGCGGAGACCAGTACAAGCTTGGCGCGCGAATCGACTTCGCCCGTCGGACGTATCGATTCGTAGGCCGTCACCCAGGAGTTGTGCGCATCTTTTATCGACGTGATGCGAGCGGCCTGCTCGTCTGTTGCCGGTTGCGTTTCAGTAGCGGGCATTCCGTTCGATAAAGCGTATCAAAAATTCGCCCCTCGAATTCTTCCATCCGTAGCAGCCATCTCCGGCATGCGCGCACCTTGCGCTGTTCCCTCTAATGCACCGC
Source organism: Bryobacteraceae bacterium (assembly GCA_025980435.1). Classification (GTDB taxonomy): domain Bacteria; phylum Acidobacteriota; class Terriglobia; order Bryobacterales; family Bryobacteraceae; genus Bog-105. Next base: position 2,680 of record JAICXK010000297.1, on the reverse strand, counting down.
CTCAAACAGCCCCGCGGCTCCCTGTCCGCCGCCAACGCACATGGTCACCACTCCATAGCGCGAGCCCGGGCGGCGCGCCATCTCATTTGCCAGAGTTCCGGTTAAACGCGAACCGGTCACACCAAACGGATGTCCAATCGAAATAGATCCGCCGTTGACGTTCAGCTTTTCCATGGGAATGCCCAACCGGTCCCGGCAATAGACCACCTGGACCGCGAAGGCCTCGTTCAATTCCCAAAGATCGATGTCTTCGATTTTCAGGCCGTGCCGCCCTAGCAGTTTCGGCACCGCAAAGACCGGCCCGATCCCCATTTCGTCCGGCTCGCATCCGGAGACAACAAAGGCGCGAAAGATCAACTTATACGGAATTCCAAGCTGGTCGGCTCTCTCGCGCAGCATCAGCAGGGTTGCGGATGCCCCATCGGAAAGCTGCGACGAATTTCCAGCCGTGACGGAACCTTTCCCGCTGGTGGTATCGAAGACCGGCTTCAAGGCCAGTAAGCCCTCCAGCGTGGTGTCGGGCCGGTTGCATTCGTCACCATCGCAGCACGCTTCCCGCGTGCCGGTTTTCTCACCTGTCTTCTTATCGAGTACCGCCATCGTAACCTTCATCGGAGCAATCTCGTCCGCGAAGAAGCCTTGCTGCTGTGCGCGGGCAGTGCGCTGCTGGCTAACCAGCGAGTATTCATCCTGTGCCTCGCGGCTGATGTTGTATCGCTTGGCCACAATTTCGGCGGTAACGCCCATTTGCATGTAAAGTCCCGGCTTACTTTGAAGCTGCGCCGGATGCGGATCTACGTCGCGCTGCACCAGGCTGATGCTCTCGACGCCTCCCGCTATGACTGCCTCTGCTCCTTCGTGAATAATTTCATGCGCCGCCATGGCGACTGCCTGCAGCCCTGAGGCGCAGAATCGATTTACCGTCACGCCTGGAACCGAGACAGGCAGCGCGGCCAGCACCGCGGTCCGCCGCGCCACATTCAGGCCCTGCGCTCCGTGCGGCTGCGCGCATCCGAGAATCACGTCTTCCACTTCACCTGGATCCAGCCGCGGTACTTTGCGCAATACATCTTTTAAACAGTGCGCCGCCAGGTCTTCCGGGCGGGTTATATTGAACGATCCGCGAAACGATTTCGCCAGCCCGGTTCGCGAGCTTGCTACCACGACAGCTTCTCTCATCCTGCCTTCATTTTCAGTCACAGAGCATCGACAGTATATACCTACAGAAGAGGGGCTCCATGGCCGAACTTGTCCGAACCACGCGTCACGATGACATAGCTGTAGTCACCATTGATAATCCGCCTGTAAATGCGCTCAGCCCGGGTGTTCCCGAAGGCATCCAGGCGGCAATCCAATCCATCGCACCGCAACCGGAGATACGAGCGATCGTGCTCATCGGCGCGGGACAAACCTTCATTGCCGGCGCCGATATTCGCGAATTCGGGAAGATCGTTTCCGGCGCTCGCCCCCGCTTGAGCCTCCTCCCGTACCTCCAGAGCATCGAGGATTCCCCAAAGCCGGTTATTGTCGCCATCCACGGCACTGCTTTCGGAGGCGGACTTGAGACTGCGATGTCGGGGCACTACCGGGTCATTACTCCGACCGCACAGGTGGGTCAGCCGGAGGTGAAACTCGGCCTGATACCGGGCGCGGGCGGCACACAGCGGCTCCCGCGGCTGGCCGGGATCGCCAAAGCGGTCGAGATGTGCGCGTCGGGAGAGTCCGTCAAAGCGCAGGATGCAATCGCGCTGGGAATCGCCGACCGGATCATCGAAGGCGATCTTCTGGAAGGGGCGCTCGCATTCGCGCGGGAGGTGGCGGACCGGCCCGCTCCGAAGACCCGCGAACGTAACGAGAAGCTGCGCGAAGCAAGTCCCGCCATTTTCGCCTATGCCCGCGAACAAGCGAAGAAGCGCGCCCGCGGAATGACCGCTCCGCTTGCCGCGATTGATGCGGTGGAAGCGGCCACCAGGCTGCCCTTTGACGAGGGATGCCGGCGCGAAGCCGAGCTGTTCAATCAATGCCTGTATGGATCGCAATCGAAGGCGCTGATTCACGCCTTTTTCGGCGAGCGTGCCGTCGCCAAAATCCCCGATATTCCGAAAGACGCCAAAGTCTACGAGATCAGGCGTGCTGCCGTAATTGGCGCCGGCACCATGGGAGGCGGCATCACCATGGCCTACGCAAATGCCGGAATCCCCGTGATCGTTAAGGAGACCGCGCAGGAGGCGCTGCATCGCGGCCTCGCGAATATCAGGAGGAATTACGCCAATACGGTCTCAAAAGGGAGGCTGTCGCAAGCCGAGATGGATCGCCGGCTTGCTCTCATTACCCCGCAACTCACCTATGACGGCTTCGAGCAGGCCGGCATCATCGTGGAAGCCGTCTTCGAAAACATGGACGTGAAAAAGTCCGTTTTTCGGGAAATCGACTCGATCGCGAAACCGGATTGCATTCTGGCCTCCAATACTTCCAGCCTCGATATCGACGAAATCGCCTCCGCCACCAACCGGCCGGAAATGGTGATCGGCAATCACTTCTTCAGCCCGGCAAACGTGATGCGCCTTCTGGAGGTCGTGCGCGGGAAGAGGACCAGCAAGGAAGTGATCGCCACATCCATGGCCCTCGGTAAAAAACTCGGCAAGGTAGCGGTGCTGGCTGGAAACTGTCCCGGGTTCAT
>JAICXK010000372.1 GCA_025980435.1 Bryobacteraceae bacterium | reverse complement strand
TTCTGGTGAGCGCGGAAGGAATCGAACCTTCAACCTAGTGATTAAGAGTCACTTGCTCTGCCAATTGAGCTACGCGCCCGTTTCGGTGGGAAGATTGGGCAGCGGCGGTCGCCGCCACTCACACTATATCATCGAGTGCGCCCTGCGTCGCTACCCCAAGCCGCGCATGTAAGGCCGGGCCGCGCCCGCCGGCAAGCGGTCTTCAACATTCGCTCTGACGATCTGCGCTAAACCGCAGCGCGTGCTCTTCTCGCCAGTCCGGTTTCGCTCCGGTTGCCTTTTCGCGGTATCTCGTCCAGGCGTTTTACCTGGTCGCTCACGCAAACCAGAAACATCGGTTGCCGCGCGTTCTTCAGCAGATCGATGATCCGGTCCTGCTGATCTTCCAGGTAAATCGATTTTCCATCCGTAAGGAGGTGCAGCCGGGAATCCGGCGACAGAATGTCCGCCAGCCGGCGTCCCATTTCGCGTTGCAGGAACCGCAGCACCCGGCGGATCTTTTGCAATGAAAATCCCTTGCGCCGCAGTTCCGCAATCACCGTGATCTCGATCACCTCTTCCGGCAGATAAATGCGCTTGTGCCCCTCGTGCCGGGGAGAAACTACTTTCCGCTCGTCCCACCACTGCAATTGCCGCAGGCTGACCTGGGCGATCTTTGCTACATCCGTGCTTGTATAGGTTCGCTGCGCCGGGCCCTTATCGCCGCGCGCTGGCCCGGATTCCCGGCCTGAATGTTCTCGGCCTAAATCAGGACGGACTTTCCGTGTTTTGAACATGACGCCCAGTTTCCGTTTTGGATTTTGAAAGGCTCCCCAGATTTTACTAGAGTTTAGAACAAAATAAAACAAAATTCGTAATGCTTCCGAAAACCCGCTCCCCTATTTCCTTCCTCGCTTCAACAGCTTACACCGCAGCCTGATATCCTGATGACTGGTGAGCGCAGCTCACCGCTATTCCTCCTCCTGAATCGAACTACCCCGTTGAAGATCGGATTTGTAAGCCTCGGGTGCCCCAAAAACCTGGTAGATACCGAGGTCATGATGGGCCAGTTGGCCGCCGGTGGCCACGAATTGACTCCCCACCCCGCCGAAGCCGACGTCATCGTCGTCAATACCTGCAGCTTCATCGATCCCGCAAAGCAGGAATCCGTTGACACGATCCTCGAAATGGCCGAGTTTAAGAAGACCGGCAAAGCGCGGCGGCTGATCGTTGCCGGCTGTCTCGTCGAACGGTACCGCGCGGACATCCGCAAAAATATCCCGGATGTAGATGCCGTACTGGGAACGAATGAGCTCGCGCAAATCACAGCCCTATGCGAGGGCCTCACTCCCAAAGAGGTTGTGCCCGAACCATACCTCTATCACGATCTCACCGCCCGCGTCTTCACCACTCCTCGGCACTCGGCATATATAAAGATCGCCGAAGGCTGCGACCATCCCTGCTCGTTTTGCGTCATCCCGCAGTTCCGCGGGAAGTTTCGCAGCCGCCGCTTCGAAAGTGTAGTGAATGAGGCCGCCCGGATGTTTGCCGCCGGGGTGCGCGAGATCAATCTGATCGGCCAGGATACAACTTGCTACGGCGAGGATCTCGGCCTGAAAAACGGTCTGGCCGATCTGCTGGCGCGCTTGGCCGCCATCCCTTCTGATCTGCCGAAATGGGTACGGTTCCTGTATGCGTATCCCAACAAAATTACTCAGAAACTGCTCGATACCATTGCGGAGCATCAGGCCCTAGTCAAGTACATCGACATGCCCTTGCAGCACGCCAGCGCATCCGTCCTCAAACGGATGAAACGCGGCGCAAACGCCGATATTTTCCTGAAGCTGCTCGATCGCATCCGCCAGACCATCCCGGGCGTTGCCATTCGGACCAGCATGATCGTCGGATTTCCCGGCGAGACAGACCGCGATTTCGACGAGCTTTGCCAGTTCGCCCAAGCCGCGCAGTTCGACCGCCTCGGTGTCTTCTCCTACAGCGATGAGGAGACAAGCGGCAGCTATCACCTGGACGGCAAGCTGGACGGCCGGACGATTTACAACCGCAAGCGCAAGCTCATGTCGCTCCAGCGGCAGATTTCGCTGAAACGGAATCGGCACTTGATTGGGCGCGAACTGCCGGTGTTGATCGAGGGACCGTCCAAAGAGACCGAATTGTTGTGGGAAGCCCGCCTTGCAACCCAGGCTCCCGAGATTGATGGAATCTGCTACGTCAATGACCTTGGTCAATCGGGCGCCCGCGCCGGAGAAATGAGAACTCTTCGGGTAACGGCAGCGCACGATTACGATCTGGTCGGCGAACTCGTGGATTCGCCGGAGAAGGCCCGCCCCAACCCGCTCCCAGCGCTGCGCGTCCTGATGTAGGGCCCTCGGCGTCTTTCGGCTCTTCCGCCGGAGCTGGCGGTCGTTTTTCCAACTCTTTCTCTAACTTGCCCGCCCGGTCCTTCCACCACTCCGCGTGTCTGTCCTGTCGCATTAAGTCCTTCCTCACTTGCTGCAGCGCGTTCAACGACCGGTAGAACGACCGTTCCGCTGAGGTCTTGTACCGCTGCATCAGCTCTACATTGCCTTCTGCCGCTTCGGCCTCGTGCAGCCGCCGCACCGCGCGCTGCAGAAACCAGTCGTTATCCACCAGAATCTTCACCAGCCGCCGCTCCATGTAGGTTTCGGGACCAAACTCGTCGTTCCATTCCCGCTCCATCTCGTCGTAGTCTTCCTGGTGCTCGTCTTTCAGGATGACCACGATCTTCGACCGGCAGCCGTGCGTGGTCGCGTTGCGGCTGGAGTTCTTCTTCCCCGTCTCGCTCTTGGGTCCGCCCCCGCGCTTCTTCGCCATCTCGCCCGAGTATCCGCACCCCGCCGCACCGCGCTGCCCCAAAAAACATCGCAACCGCTTGATTCTCTTGCACAAATAAAATCTGACTTCTCTGTCATGGTGTGGCAGGGTGGCGCAGACGATCGCTTTTCATCCCTGCGGTCGTGTCTCGCCCGGCCCCCCGAGTTCGTTTGGCAAACCCGCTTCGCGCATCGGCAAGGCCGGCCGTGGGACAGTAGCCGCCACGTCAGAGTACTCCCGTCCCGCCTCGCCATGCGATCCTGAATTTTGAAGCTTACCGATACGGAAGTCCGTTACGTCGCCGGTCTTGCCAACCTGCGGCTCTCCGATGAGGAAGTCTCCCGCATGGCGCACGATTTGGGTGAGATTTTGACCCACATCGAGCAGCTCAATGAACTCGATACCTCCAGCGTCGAGCCGATGGCGCAAGTTCTGTATCCGGCGGATGAGGCCGCGACTTTGCGGGAGGATTTCCCGCGTGCCCCGCTGACCAACGCCGAAGCCACCGCCAACGCGCCCGCAAGCGGCGCGGGCTATTTCAAAGTGCCCCGGGTAATCGAGCGATGAGTTCCGCTGCCGAAATCGCCGCTCTGACCATTCCCAAAATTCGTGAAGGACTGGAGCGCAAGGAGTTCTCCGCCCGGGAACTGGCCGATGCGGCTCTCTCGGTCGCCCAGGCCGGGAATCCGAAGACGAATGCCTTCCTCACTTTCTCGCCCGAACGGGCGCGCGCGTCCGCAAGCCGGGTGGATGCCGCCATCGCAAAGGGCGAATATCTTGGGGCTCTCGCCGGAGTGCCGCTTGGCGTAAAAGATGTGATCGTGACCAAAGGGCTCCGCACAACCTGTGGCTCGCGCATTCTCGAAAAGTATGTCCCGCCTTACGACGCAACCGCCGTCTACCGGCTGGAGGAAGAGGGCGCGCTGGTCATCGGAAAACTCAACTGCGACGAATTTGCAATGGGTTCGTCGAATGAGAACTCGGCTTTCGGTCCGGTGCGTAACCCGCGGGCGCTCGATCGCGTGCCCGGCGGTTCCAGCGGAGGTTCGGCGGCTGCGGTGGCGCAAGGAACCGCCGTGGTGACCATCGGTTCCGATACGGGCGGTTCCATCCGCCAGCCCGCGAGTTTTTGCG
>JAICXK010000329.1 GCA_025980435.1 Bryobacteraceae bacterium | reverse complement strand
GAACCCGTCATCGGCAAGGATCAGATCGAGCGTGAAGCCGCGCGTTGAGGCCGCAAGTAGGCGATCGTCGAGAGCTTTGAAATAAGAAAAATCCGGTAATGAATCGCCCGCGAGCGGTTTCATTGAGCTTCGCGACGTGAGCAGCGGGCCGCGAATATGGGTGAAACCGTCGCGCTTGCGGGCATCGAGCCAAGCTTCGAAGGCAGGCTGTTCCGTTTCGAGAAACGGCGCCGAAGCCGCGAGCCACAAGTGCGGCTTCTTATTGGTTGTGCGCCAGTGCCGCAGATTGGCGACTTCGACGAGTCCCGCCGCGCCGCTGTCGCTCACATTGAAAGTAGATTCCTGGTTATCGTAGCGCTTAATCGAACTGGTTACGTGATAGGTCCACGTTCCGGGTTCGGTGGGAGTGAAGCGGATACCGAGCGTGCGACCGCCATCCCAAAAGGAGTGCATGAGATAGGTGGTATGCCGGGGCGAGCGAAATTCGACGTTCAAGATCTCGTCTTTGTACGGTGATGCATTTGGAGTAATCTCGCCCTCGCGCCAGTCGAAAGTAAGCTGGCAGGGCATGCCGGAACTGCCTCCCTGCGAACACAACGGAAGCCCGGCAGCGCCCGCGGGAAGCGCCGAAAAAAGTACGAGAAGGGCCGAAAAGCGGAGGCCCGGGACATGCATATACCCAAGCTTAACGTGCGGCAATGGCAGTCCTGTAGAGAGATTACAAGCAAAATCAGGCAGGTGCTTGAAACAAATTCAAAACTTTTGTAACTAAACTGATAGAACCACTGCTTCAGGCAACGTGTAGCGGTAGAAAGACATCTTAGATAGTGAAGGGCGCAGGTGGGCGATTGGTCCGCTGCGTGCGGTGAAATCGACCGGGTTGTCGATAGGAACAGCGAGGCTGCTTATGGACATCATTGGTGATCGACGGTTTGTAGAAGTACCGGGCGGCAAGAAGCATGAGTTGCCGCCGCTGCTGGTGAAGACTGTGCCCGATGTGAAACGGCTGGACAGAATGATGTCTATCGCGGCCGAGATCATTGAGCAAGAGGACATGATTCCTCCGGTTGCCGGGGACGCGCTGGCGGCGGAAGAAATCGTTGAGCGCCGCAAGATGGACCTGGCGCTGAACCTGGTCGATCAGTATCTGGGACTGCTGAGCCACTGGCATTGGGGCGATGCGGTGATCGAGTGGATCCGCCAGTGCGAGATCACGTTTGGCGAGCGGCTGGAGCTGCGGAATTTGCTGTGCAGCGATTTATGGCCGCACGCGGGGCGCAGCAGCTTCGTCACGCTGCTCGAGGATAAGGAGATCAAAACCGAAGGCGTGCAGTTGGAAAAAGCAGTCGGACTGCGGCTGGCTTTCCGGCAGATGCCGCCGATTCGCTGCTGCTCCGATCAGTTTCTTTTTTACCTGAACAAATCCGTCGCGCAGACCGCCTTTCAAACCTGGCTGAACATGACGCCCAGCCCGATCTCTTCACTACCGCCGGAGCGATTCGAATTCGAGGTAGTGAACATGTCGGTGGATGTGCACTGAAGCGCGGAGCACTATATTTGAAACACATCGCGATCCATTTGTTGAGCTGATCGGCGCATAACCGGCCTCTCGCGGTTACGTTTTCCCCGCCTGCACTCCTTCTGGATAGCTCTTGTCGGTTATCTCTGCCGGGAGCGATCCACTTGGATAAGGCGACAGGTCAAAGTGATCGGCGAAGAGCCGCTTTACCATCCAGGTCGAAATGAGCGGGGCGTTCATGAATCGGGTGACCTGGTTGCGCAATCGGACCCCCAGTCGCGTTCGCGGCGCGAACCATCCCGCGGATCGCAATGCCCCCTTCTGCTTCTCGTCGATAAACGGCTTGAAGCGCGACTGATAACGCTGAAAGGCGACTGTGTAATCGCCGTCGGCAGCCTCGAGCTCTGCGGCAAGAAGATAAGCGCCAGCCATGGCCAAAGCTGATCCCTGACCCGCTAAGAGCGAGGGACAGAAGCAGGCGTCGCCCAGGAGCACGACGCGTCCAACGGACCAGTGGTCCATGCGGACCTGGCTTACTGCATCGAAGAACAGGTCATCGCTAGAATTCATCGCATCGAGAATCGCTGGGCACTCCCAGCCTGCCCCGCCAAATGCTCGCTGCAGCGCTGCTCTATGTTCGGAATTGCCGACGCGTCCTCCATTTCGGTCAGGCGGCCCAATAAAAACGAAAAAGAATGTCGTGCGACCGTCACGCAGCGCGTACCGTCCAAGCTGCCGGCCTGGCAAGGCGTAGCTAACGTAAACGCCCTTGTCGCGAATGGGATAGCCGGGCGCGTTGAAAGACGCAGCATAATAGCCAAGGTATCGCTCATAACGGCCTTCGTCACCGAACACCAACGCTCGAACGTTCGAGTGCAGGCCGTCTGCGCCAACGACCAAATCAAAGCGGCGAGAGGCCGAGTTCCGGAAATTTACATCGACTCCGTCTGGATCCTGCTGAATGGATAGGATGCTGTCTCCGAAAATGGTATCGACCTTTCCGTCGATCAGCGAGTAAATGCTGCTTGCCAAGTCGCCCCTGTGGATGCTGGTGAACCGGTCGCCGGCTGCTTTTCGGAACACGTCAACGTCAAGCCTCGCAACCGGTCGTCCTGCGTCGTTGACCAAACGCAATTCCTTCATTCGATATCCGTCGCGCAGGAGCCGCGGAGTGAGTCCCATCCGCTCAGCGACTTCCCAGCCGAGCCCCCAGAAGTCGATCACATAGCCGCCAACTCGCGGCGACGGAGCCTGTTCGACAATTGTGGGCGTGAAGCCCCGGCGCAACAGCCAGTAAGCGAGCGTAGGTCCAGCGATGCCTGCGCCGGAGATGAGAATATTCCGAACCTTCCTACTCATTTCTGTTTTCCTCCCTTTGTGGCCCTTTGCGTCGACGGACGCTTGAGGACCTTTTGCTTCTCAGTCTTCCGCACGGGAACCGCGCTACCCGCTCCAAGACCGGCCGAATAGATGGCAAGCACCTCACCTGCCCAGCGCTTCATTCCAGCGGCGGAGAGCGGGTCGACGCGGAGCAATTCTGTGAGGTGTTCACGTAGAAGGAGCACCGCCAAGTCATTCGCCATCAGGAATGCTGCACGCACTTCAGGGTCTGGGCCCGGCGCTGCGAGTCCAGCCTTTAGAAGTTCGTTTACTGTTGCTTGTCCAATCTCGAAAAAGCGATGAAAGAGAGCACGCGCAGCGCGGCTGCGGTCGAGCAGCAACCGACTGATATATCTCGGTATCGGTGAGTCAGATGGAAGGTGCGTGACCACTGCCTCCACTACGGATTGGAGGTTGTCCGGGGCGGGGGACCGCCGTTCAGTCAATACCTTGAGTATTGCTTCGATTGTGCGCACCAAGTGCGAATCAACCTCCTCGCGCAAACCCTCCTTCGATCCAAAATGGCGTATTACTAGGGCCGGCGACACCCTTGCCGCTGCCGCAATCTGGCGTACTGTGACGCCGTCCGCGCCATAATCCGCAAAGAGGCGTAACGCTGTGTCGCGAATTATCGATCGAGAGGTTCGATCGTCAGGTGGTAAACGCATGTTCACTATAGTAAACGCCTGTTCATCACTTTGTCAACCAGGCTCCGTACGCGAAATTGGGTCCGAATCGTCCAGGAGACGTGCTGGTCGCCTTAGGAAGTATTCCGTTCAGCCTGCGGCCGTCATCAACCCGCGCATGATCACGCGCGCAATCGTGAAGTAAATAATCAGCCCGCTCACGTCAACCAAAGTCGCCACAAACGGCGCTGAGGCGCTGGCCGGATCGAGCCCCGCGCGCCGCAGCACAAAAGGCAGCATCGAACCGGCGATCGTTCCAAACAGGACAACGCCAACCAGGCTCAGCGCCACGGTAAGCGCAACCAGCACATAGTGCGGGCCGTAGGAGTGCCACAAGGCCTGCCAGACCATGATGCGGGTCAGCCCGATAATCGCCAGCACCAGGCCCAGCACAAATCCCGTCGAAAACTCGCGCGCGATAATCCTCCACCAATCGCGCAGTCTCACTTCGCCGAGAGCCATCGCTCGTATGACCAACGTGGTCGCTTGCGAGCCCGAGTTGCCGCCGCTGCTGATGATAAGAGGAACGAAGAGCGCCAGCACCACCGCGCGCTCGATCTCTTCCTGAAAATGCCCCATGGCCGTGGCTGTCAACATCTCTCCCAGGAAGAGAACCGAAAGCCAGCCGGCGCGCTTCCGCACCATTTCCGCAAAGCTGATTTTGAAATACGGAGCGTCCAGCGCCTCCATGCCGCCGAACTTCTGGATATCCTCGCTCGCTTCGTCCTGTAGAACATCGACGATATCATCGAGCGTGATGACGCCCTGCATGCGCCCGCTTTCATCTACCACGGGGATAGCGAGCAGACGATGTGTCTTGAACAAGGCGGCTACCGCCTCCTGGTCCGTGTTCTCGCGCACCGAGATCACCTCGGTCCGCATCACATCCGACATTCTCCGCGAGCGGTCTCCTGAAAACAAATCGCGGAAGCCGACTACGCCAAGCAGATGCTGCGAATCGTCCAGAACGTATGCGTAGTAAAAGTTTTCAATCTGCGGCGATTGGCGACGAAGGTAGCTGATGGCTTCATCCGCGGTCATGTCCGGGCGCACGCGCGCAAAGCGCGGGTTCATCAGCCCGCCGGCTGCATCTTCCTTGTACGCCAGCAAAGCGTTCACTTCACGCCGCGCCACGTTGTCCAATTGCCCAACCAGATCGTGTTTTTCTTCTTCCGGCGCAAGCTGGATCACATCAGCGGCGTCGTCCGGCGGCAGGAGGCGCAGCCACAAACGACGTTCGCCCGATGGCAAGCCTATCAGCAACTCAAGCTGATCGTGCGAGCTCAATTCGAGAAAGAACTTTTGCGCCTGGTCGCG
>JAICXK010000048.1 GCA_025980435.1 Bryobacteraceae bacterium | reverse complement strand
TGTTGAAGTTGCCGTCCGGCGAAGTGCGCCGAGTGCAGGTGGAATGCATGGCAACCGTGGGCCAGGTAGGGAACGTCGAGCACGAGAACGTTTCGCTCGGCAAGGCCGGCCGGAAGCGGTGGCTCGGACGCCGGCCGCATAACCGCGGCGTTTCCATGAATCCCGTGGATCACCCGCACGGTGGCGGCGAAGGTAAGACCTCCGGCGGGCGCAATCCTGTGACGCCCTGGGGCCAACCGACGCGCGGTTTCAAGACCCGGAACAACAAAAGGACCGACCGCTGGATCGTGACTAGAAAGGCAAAGAAGCGGTAGGGAACGAAACATGAGTCGATCGCTTAAAAAGGGACCGTTCACAGACGACCACCTGGTGAAAAAGGTGGGCGATCTGAACACGAAGAATCAGAAAAGCGTGGTCAGGACATGGTCGCGGCGCTCCACAATCGTGCCGGATTTCATCGGCCATACCATCGCGGTACACAACGGCAAGAAGTTTATCCCGGTGTACATCACCGAGAACATGGTGGGGCATAAGCTGGGCGAGTTTTCACCGACCCGGATTTTCAAAGGGCATGCGGCCAAGGCGACCGAGAAGGCGGCAAGGTAACAAACGATGGCGAAGCAGGCGACAAATTTAGCGAAAGCGGAAGCGCGCTACATTCGCGTATCGCCGCAGAAGGCGCGGCTAGTAGTCGACATGATCCGCGGCCGCCAGGCCGGCGACGCGATCAATATTCTCGGTGCTACCAACAAACGCATCGCGCCCGCAATCGAGAAGGTTCTGCGGTCGGCCATTGCGAATGCCGAGAACAAATCGCAGGATGTGGATGTCGACAGGTTGTACGTCGCAGAGGCATATGTGAACGAAGGGCCGCGCCAGAAGCGCATCCGCCCGGCTCCGATGGGCCGCGCCTATCGCTATCAGCGGCGCGCCGCGCATATCGTCGTCAAACTCGGCGAGCGGGAAGAAGCGGGAGAAGAGTAGGAATCATGGGTCAAAAAGTACATCCGTACGGTTTCCGCCTGGGCGTTACGAAGAACTGGCGGTCGCGATGGTTCGCCAAGCAGGACTATTCGAAGCTTCTGCACGAAGACCTGGAGCTGAAAGAGTCCCTGCTCAACCGCCTGAAATCGGCTGGCGTAAGTTCGATTGAAGTCGATCGGCCCGGGAACAAGCTGCGCATTACGATTCGAACCTCGCGGCCGGGCATCATCATCGGGCGCAAAGGGGCCGAGATTGAGAAGCTAAAGAGCGACCTAGCCAAGAAGACCAAGCGCGAAGTTTTTATCGATATTCAGGAAGTACACCGGCCGGAACTGGACGCGCAACTGGTTTCCGAATCCATCGGATTGCAGTTAGAGAAGCGCGTGGCATTCCGCCGCGCCATGCGGAAGGCCGTCGATTCGGCCCTGCGGTTCGGCTGCAAGGGAATTAAGGTGCGTGTTTCCGGCCGCCTGAACGGCGCCGAGATCGCGCGGAGCGAGTGGTATTTGCAAGGGCAGCTTCCGCTGCACACCTTACGCGCCGATATCGACTACGGTTTCAGCGAGGCCCACACCACGTACGGCGTGATCGGAATTAAAGTTTGGATTTACCGGGGCGAAGTGCTGGATGGCGGCAACCGCCGCAACGCTTTCCGGAACGAGGGCGAGCCGCGCCGCAGACGCCGCGACGATCGTGATCGCAGGCCGCTGACGCAAGTCGCCGAACCCGCGGGTCCGGTGGTGCAGCAAGCGCCGGGCGAGATGCCGAAGCCGGCGGCCGCGCCCATTATTCCTCCCATGGCAGCGCCGCAAGCGCCGGCCTGGAAACACGATCAGCAGCACGGCGGTGCAGAAGAGACGCCCGCCAATCAGTCAGCCCCGGCCGGCGAAACGAATCCTGCCGGTGAGCCGAACAAGGAATCTAGCGAGTAGCAGTTTGTGCGCGAGTGAAGAGGAAACGCTATGTTGATGCCGAAGAAGGTGAAATTCCGAAAACAGCAGCGCGGCCGCATGACGGGCAAAGCCTGGCGGGGTTCGTCGTTGTCGTTCGGAGAATTCGGGCTGAAGTCATTGAGCTGCGGTTGGGTGACAAATCGCCAGATCGAAGCGGCGCGCATTGCCATGACGCGCTTCATCAAGCGCGGCGGAAAAGTTTGGATCCGCGTGTTTCCCGACAAGCCGATCACGAAAAAGCCGCCTGAAACGCGTATGGGTAAGGGCAAGGGCGCGCCGGAAGCCTGGGTCGCAGTCGTAAAGCCCGGCAAGGTGCTGTTCGAAATGGAAGGCGTTCCGCAAAAAGTGGCCGAGGAGGCGATGCGTTTGGCCGCGGCGAAGCTTTCGGTGCCCACCAGGTTCGTCGCCCGGAATCAGCCGGGCGAAGCCGCTAAGGCGGGCTAGAGGAAAGATTATGAAAGCCGAAAAGATGCGCGGTATGGATGCCGCGGAATTACAGCGCCAGACCCAGGATGCAAAAGAACAGCTCTTCCGGTTTCGCTTTCAGATGGGCATGGGACAACTGGAAGGATTGAAGAAGTACCGGAATCTGAAGAAGGACCGTGCGCGTATGCTGACCGTGCTTCAGGAAAAGGAAGCGAACGGCGAGACGACGCCTCCGCCCGTGGCGAAACATGCCGCCGGCAAAGGCAAGAAGAAGTAAGGAATATCGGAACGAAACATGACGGCAGCAGAGCAGGCAACCCGCAAGACCGGCAACAAGAATGAAAAGGTGGGCGAAGTGATTTCCACCAAGATGGCGAAGACAATTGTCGTCGAAGTGACCCGGCGTTCGGCTCATCCGGTTTATAAGCGGATCGTTAACAAGCGGAAAAAGTTTTATGCTCACGATGAGCAGCAGTCCGCCCAAATAGGCGATATTGTCCGGATCGTGGAGTGCCGTCCCTTGAGCCGGCTGAAACATTGGGAGCTCGGGACCGTGATTCGGCGCGCCGTGCAGGTGGCCGTGGAACACCCGGCGCTTGAGGGCAGCGCGGATACACGCGCGAAGCAGACTGTAAAGAAGAAGTAGCGTCAAGAAATTTTGGGCCTTCGCCTCGATCGGAGTCGCGGGCTCATCCACGGCGCAAGGTTTAGGGAGAAAACGTCATGATTGGCATGCGAACCATTCTGGAGGTGGCCGATAACAGCGGTGCGCGCAAGCTGCAATGCATCTTGCCCCGCGGCGGCGATCTCGGATTGCGCGCAGGTTTGGGCGACGTCATTACGGCGAGCGTGAAAGAAGCTGCGCCCGATTCCGCGATCAAGAAGGGCAAAGTAGTCCGTTGCGTGGTGGTGCGCATGCGCAAGGAGACGCGGCGCAAAGACGGCACTTATATCCGCTTCGATTCGAATGCGGCGGTGCTGATTAACGAAGTCGGCGAACCGGTGGGAACGCGCGTGTTTGGGCCGGTTGCGCGCGAGCTGCGCGACAAGCGTTTTATGAAAATTGTCTCACTCGCGCCGGAGGTGCTTTAAAATGCCGAAAATTGCATATCAACGCCGGCAGAAACGGGGCGAGAGGAGACCGGTTCGCGTCAAAATCAGAAAGGATGATCTGGTCCGCGTGATCGCCGGCCGGGACAAGGGCAAAACGGGCAAGGTGCTCGAAGTGGACCGGTTCAGCCGCAAGGTTACGGTGGAAGGCGTCATGATCGTCAAGCGGCATACCCGGCCTAATCCGTCTCAGCAGATTAAGGGCGGAATAGCGGAGATGCCCATGCCGATCAGCGTTTCAAATGTGATGATACTGACCGCGGGCGGCGTGCCGACTCGTGTCGGTTACAAAGTGGAGAGCATGGGCGGGAAGATCCGGCGCACGCGCGTGGCGCGCAAAGGCGGCGAGACGCTCGAGAAGAGATAGCGCCCTGGGCGCATTCTGTGAGGCCGATTGGAACCGGCCAAAGGATTGATTCATGGCGAAGGATACAGAAAAGAAACCAGCCGCGAAACCGCAAACTGCCAAAGCCGCGGGTGAAAAGAAACCACGGGCAGGGAAGGGCGCAGGTTCGGCTGAAACGGCGGCGCTGCCGAAGGATGCGGCGCCCAAGGCGCAGAGCGGCGGCAAAGCGCGGCTTCGCGAACACTACAGCAAGAGTGTGGTTGCCGCGCTCAAGAAGGATTTCAGCTATAAAAATCCGATGGCGGTGCCCAAGATCGAGAAAGTTTCGATCAATATCGGTCTTGGCGAAGCGACCGGAAACAGCAAGCTGATGGATGGCGCCGTGAATGAACTGGCGGCCATCGCCGGACAGAAGCCGGTTATAACCAAGGCGAAGAAGTCGATCGCGGCTTTCAAGCTTCGCGAAGGCATGTCCATCGGCTGCATGGTCACGCTCCGCGGCGACAGGATGTTTGAGTTTTTGGACCGGCTGATGAACGTGGCTCTGCCGCGTGTCCGCGACTTCCGCGGCGTGTCTCCGAAATCGTTCGATGGCCGCGGCAACTATACGCTCGGGCTGAAGGATCAATTGATCTTCCCCGAGATTGATTACAACAAGGTGGAAAAAGTGAAGGGGATGAATATTTCAATCACCACTACCGCCAAAACGGATGCGGAAGGCTTGGCGCTCCTGCGCCACATGGGTATGCCGTTCCGGGCGTAAAAAAGAGATACATGGCAACTACCGCAAAAATCGCTAAAGAAAGTAAAACCCCCAAATTCAAGGTGCGGCTCCGCAACCGGTGTAAGAAGTGCGGGCGTCCGCGCGGGTTCTTGCGCAAATTTTCGCTCTGCCGGATCTGCTTCCGGAACTTCGCGCTGTCGGGCGAAATTCCCGGCGTAACGAAGGCGAGCTGGTGAAAGTGAGCGCAACCGCGCAGCGATCGGCGGTCAGCTTTCAGCTCGCCGCTTTGGAAGCCGATTGCTGAAGGCTGATAGCTGAAAGGTAACGAAATGACAGCAGACCCCATTGCCGACATGTTGACGCGAGTGCGTAATGCACTGCTGGCGCGCCACCCCAAAGTGGACATTCCCGCCTCGCGGCTGAAGAACGAGCTGGCCCGCATTTTTAAGGAAGAAGGCTACATCCTCAACTACAAGTTGACCGAAGAGGGCTCGAAAAAATTCATCCGCCTCTATTTGAAGTACACACCGTCGAACCTGCCGGTGATTTCTCGTATTGAGCGTGTTTCGCGTCCGGGCTGCCGTGTCTATGTCGGAAGCAAGGAAATCCCGCGCATTCTGGGCGGATTGGGAATTAATATCCTGACTACGCCGAAGGGCGTAATGACCGGCAGTACCGCACGCAAGGAAGGCGTTGGCGGAGAGGTTCTCTGCCAGATCTGGTAAACGAGCGCACCATGTCAAGAGTAGGAAAAAAGCCCATTCCCCTGCCGCAAGGGGTGAAGATCAAGCTCGGCAAAGAACTGCTGGTGGAAGGACCCAAAGGCAAACTGACGGTTCCGATTCCGGCGGGAATTCAGATCGAGCAGAAAACCGGCCATCTCGAAGTGGTCCGCGAGAGCGATAAATTCGCCGCGCTGCATGGCCTGACGCGGGCCCTGGCGGCGAACGCCGTGCAAGGCGTGTCAACTGGATTCACCCGCGAGCTCGATGTCGTGGGTACCGGATATCGCGCCGATGTGAAGGGTAAAATCGCGACGTTTACACTGGGGTATTCGCACCCGATTGAAGTTCTCCTTCCGGCAGGCGTGGATCTGAAGGTGGACAAGCAGACTCACCTCGTCCTCAGCGGGTCCGACCGGCAGGCCGTTGGACAGATCGCATCGCAAATCCGCGCTCTGCGGCCGCCCGATCCGTACAAGAATAAGGGCGTTCGCTATACCGGCGAACCGTTGCGCAAGAAAGCCGGCAAGACGGGAGCGGGGAGTAAATAATGCCAAGGGAATCCAAGAACGATATCCGGCTCCGCATACATAAGCGGATTCGCAGCCGTGTCTCCGGAACGCCGGAGCGTCCTCGGCTGGCGGTATTTCGAAGCGTGAATCATATCTACGCGCAGCTCATCGACGATCAGCAGGGGAACACCCTGGTAGCGGCCGGCTCCATTGAGAAGGATCTGCGCGGCAAGGGCGGCAACCTGGAAGGCGCAAAGCTGATCGGAAAAACAGTCGCTCAGCGCGCAAAGGAAAAGGGAATCACCCGGGTCGTCTTCGATCGCGGCGGCTACCTCTATCATGGCCGGGTGAAGGCTCTGGCCGACGCCGCTCGCGAAGCGGGACTGGAGTTTTAATTCGATGCCATTTATTACACCTGCCAAGCGTGTTGACGCGCAGAACCTGAACCTGAAAGAACAGGTGGTCAGCATTAACCGCGTGACCAAGGTGGTCAAGGGCGGAAAGAACATGAGCTTTTCGGCGCTGGTCGTTGTAGGCGATCCGGGCGCCAGGGTAGTTGGATACGGCACGGGTAAGGCGAAGGAAGTGCCCTCCGCTATCAAGAAAGGGATCGAGGCGGCCAAGAAGAACCTCCGCAAGGTGAACGTCCTCGAAACGACGATTCGCCACCCCGTCCTCGGGCGTTTCGGGAGCGGTCTGGTGCTGCTGAAGCCGGCGCCGGCCGGAACGGGCGTGATCGCCGGTGGGCCGGTGCGCGCCGTCATACAGGCCGTGGGCATTCCGAACGTGCTCACGAAGTCGATTGGCTCGCACAATGCCCACAACGTTGTAAAGGCCACCATAGATGCGTTGGAACAGCTCTGCGATAAGAATGCCATCGCCGATATGCGCGGGCTTCCTGTCGAAAAGCTGTAACGGAACAAACAGGAATTGAGCACACGCTATGGCCGAAGGAACAATTAAAATCAAGCTGGTGCGCAGCCCCATCTGCACACCGCAAAAACATAAGAACATCGTGAAGTCGCTGGGCCTCCACAAGATCAATCGCGTGGTAGAGCGCCCGGACACACCCGGTTTTCGCGGCATGGTGGCCAAAGTTCCGCACCTGCTGGAGATCGTCAAGGAATAGCGCGGGGATCAGAGCATGAATTTAAGTAATTTGCGGCCTCCCAAAGGTCAGAAGCACAAGAAGCGCCGGATTGGGCAGGGGATGGGCAGCGGCCGGGGCAAGTATTCGGGCCGCGGAGCCAAGGGAGCTAAGTCCATTTCCGGTTACAGCAAGATGCGCGGCTTTGAGGGCGGCCAGATGCCGCTGCATCGCCGGTTGCCGAAGCGCGGATTCAAGAACATCTTTCACAAAGAGTACGCCATCATCAATGTTGGCGCTCTCGAGAAGCTCGAAGGCGACTCCTTCACTCCGGAATCGCTGGTGGCAAGCGGGGTCATCAAGAAGCTGAAGGCCGGACTCAAAGTTCTGGGCAACGGCGAGTTAACTCGCAAAATTGCTGTTCAGGCTCACGTATACTCGAAGTCAGCCCTCGACAAAATTCAGAAGCTTGGCGGTAGCGCGGGTACTTTGGCTAGCCAGCCCGGTCCGTCGGAAGCAAAGCAGGAATAGGCAGGCGCTCCCGGATCGGAGCGTAAATACCAATGACCAAGTTTTTCGAAGCTCTTGCCAACGTTTTCCGGATTCCGGACCTCAGGAAACGGGTACTGTTTACGTTGGCTTTGCTGGCCGTGTATCGCATCGGCGCCTACATTCCCACCCCGGGTATCGATACGGACCGCTTTCAGGCATTCTTCACGCGCAACGCCGCGGGCGGGTTCCTCGGCTACTTCGACCTGTTCAGCGGCGGCATGCTGCGGCGGATGACGATCTTCGCGCTCGGCATTACACCGTACATCACTGCATCCATCATTCTGCAGTTACTGACTGTCGTCATTCCGACTCTCGACAAGTTGCAAAAAGAGGGCGAACTCGGCCGGCGCAAAATCACCCAGTGGACGCGCTATCTCACGGTCGCTCTTGCCGTGATTCAATCCTTCGGTATCGCCTTCGCCCTCCAGAACTCGGACGGCAACTTTGTGCTCAACCCGGGCTTCATGTTTCTTTTTATGACGGTCCTGACCTTTACGGCCGGATCCGCATTCATCATGTGGCTGGGTGAGCAAATTACCGACCGCGGCATTGGCAACGGCATGTCGCTCATCATTTTCGTCGGCATTATCGTCGGCCTGCCCAGCGCCATTCAGAGCATTTACGTAAACACATTTGTCACCCACCAATGGCCGGTTCTCCAGATGGTCGTGATCCTCGCCGTAATGGTAGCCGTGGTGGCCTTTATTGTGCTCGTCGAGCGCGGCGAACGACGGATTCCCGTGCAGTACGCCAAGCGCGTCATCGGTCGTCGTATGATGGGCGGCCAATCCACTCATCTCCCATTAAAAGTGAACGCCGGCGGCGTGATCCCCATCATCTTCGCCTCGTCTCTGCTCGCATTGCCCCAAACTGCCCTGCAATTTCCCGTTGTGAAGAGCAGTCCGTGGCTCAGCAATATGCTGGGCTCGCTCGGGGGGTCGGAACCCGTCTATTACCTGGCCTTCATCGTTCTGATCGTGTTTTTCTGCTTTTTCTACGTGTCCATTATCTTCAACCCGAATGAAGCGGCGGACAATATGCGCAAATACGGCGGCTTCATCCCGGGAATTCGTCCGGGCAAGAATACGGCCGAATATATGGACAAGATCCTGTCCAAGATCACGGTCGTCGGAGGCTTGTACCTGGCCGTGCTTTCGATCATCCCGCAGATCATGATTTCCGGCATTAAACTGCAGGTTCTGCCGGGGGTCGGCAATTTCATCGACGCGCACTTTCCGCGCTGGCTGCTGGATGGCCTGGGCGTGAACTTCTACTTTGGCGGAACGTCGCTGCTGATTGTAGTCGGCGTGGCGATGGATACCGTCAATCAAATCGAAGCGCAGTTGATCATGCGCCACTACGAAGGGTTTACTCCGCGTTCCGGACGCATTCGCGGGCGCCGGAGTTCTACTGTTTAAATCGCTTGGGAGCGGATAATACACACTCGTTCGCTCCGGCGATTATCCTGTTCGGCTCGCCCGGATCGGGGAAGGGTACCCAGGCGAAGTTGCTGCGCCATTGTTTGAGCGGACCCCACATCTCGACCGGCGATATGCTTCGCACGCACATCGGCGAGAGAGATGAGATCGGGGCTCAGGCGGAGCGGCTGATCAAGGCCGGCAAGCTGGTTCCGGACGAACTGGTGAACCAATTGGTCGAGCGCCGGCTTAAGTCGCGCGACTGTGACTCGGGAGTGATTCTCGACGGCTATCCGCGAACCCGCAACCAGGCTGATGTGTTGCTCCGGATGCTGCCGGTACACCAATTGCGGCCTGCCGTGGTACACTTAGTGGTTGACTATGATCGGATCGTAGCCCGCCTCAGTGGTCGCCGGCAGTGTCCCGTCTGTGGAACCCTTTACAGTTTAAAGACGAATCCGCCTAAGGTTGCGGGAATCTGTGACCTGGATGGAGCGAAGTTGGTGACGCGGGAAGATGATCGTGAGTCGGTTATCCGGGAGCGGCTTCACGAGTACGATGTGCAGACGGTACCGATCCTCAATTACTTTCGCGAGGCCAAGGTGCCGGTTTTTGAAATCAGCGGCGCGGGGGCGAGTCCGGAGCAGATCATGCAACGGATCTGCGGCACGCTGGCAGATTCGGGACTGGTGGATTCAGGATCGACTTCGGGCGGCGCAGCAGCAACCGATGCGGCTTCCGAAACGAGTTTTAGTTAGTGATTGTGCGTAGAAGCGCCATAGAGCTGGATAAACTGCGCCGGAGCGGTCTGCTGGTCTACCGGATTCTCGAAGACCTCAAGGCGATGGTGTCCGAGGGAGTTACTACGCGCGATCTGGAGATTGCGGCGGAGAAGATGATTGCGGATGCGGGCGCGAAACCCGCGTTCAAGGGCTACTATTCCCAGGCGTCTGGCGTCAAATACCCGTTTGTGCTGTGTACGTCGATAAACGAGGAAGTGGTCCATGGCATGCCGTCATCGAAGCGCAAGCTGAAGTCCGGCGACATCGTCTCGATAGATACGGGCGTTCAGCTCAACGGGTATTTTGGCGATTCGGCCGTGACGGTTGCGGTTGGTGAAGTGAATGATTCCGTGAAGCGACTGCTGAAGATCACCGAGGAGAGCCTGGAGTTGGCGATTGACCGAGTGCGCGCGGGTAACCGGCTTTTCGACATCTGCGGCACGGTTGAGAAGTACGTGACTTCAAACGGGTTTTCCATTGTCCGGGAATTCGTCGGGCACGGAATTGGAACCTCGCTGCACGAGGAGCCGCAAATTCCGAATTACGTGGACCGGCGCGGCGAAAACCCGCGATTGAAACCGGGAATGGTGTTGGCGATCGAGCCGATGGTGAACGCCGGAAAGCCCGATACGAAAGTGCTGTCGGATAAGTGGACGGCGGTTGCGAAGGATGGTTCGTATTCGGCCCATTTTGAGCATATGGTTGCCGTAACCGAGAACGGACCCTGGGTTTTGTCCCGGCCTTAAAGGGCGGAATTGGTTGATTGAAATTGGCGGGAGTGGAGAGAACTGCTGACGGCATGGTAGTGGAGCTTCTGCCAAGCGCGCTGGTTCGTGTCAGACTGGAAGGAGAGCACCAGGTCGTCGCTCATCTTCCAAGCACGCAATCGGCGAATTTTGTGCGCCTGCGAATCGGAGACCGCGTGCGGGTCGCCCTTTCGGAACAGGACCGGACGCGGGGACGGGTTTTGGAGCTTTTGGTAAAGGGATAACGAGAACAATGAAGGTGCGAGCGTCGGTAAAGAAATTGTGCGACAAGTGCAAGGTGATTCACCGCCACGGTGTGGTGCGCGTCATTTGCACGAATCCCAAGCATAAGCAGCGGCAAGGCTAGTTAAAGGAAGAGTATATGGCGCGTATTGCAGGTATTGATTTACCAGCCAGGAAGCGGGCAGCCATTGGGCTGACCTATATCTATGGCATAGGGCGGACACGCTCACTTTCGCTCCTTCACCGGGCCAAGGTGGACCCGGACAAGAAGGTTGCGGATCTTTCGGAAGAGGAGGTCAACCACCTCCGGAACCTCATCGAAGGCGAGGGCGCCATTGAGGGCGATCTCCGTAAGGAGACTTCGATGAATATTAAGCGGCTGATGGAGATGGGATCGTATCGCGGTCTCCGCCACCGGCGCGGCTTGCCTGCTCGTGGCCAGCGCACGCACACGAACGCGCGCACTCGTAAGGGTCCTCGCAAGGGCACCATCGCGAATAAGAAGAAAGCAAGCGCAAAGACATAATGGCCAAAGCACCCGCAAAATCGACGAAGAAGAAGAGCTTCAAAAAGAAGGAAAAGAAGAACGTTCCTTACGGGACGGTGCACATTCAGGCATCGTTCAACAACACGATCGTGACCTTTACCGATCCGTTGGGCAATGTGCTGGCCTGGTCCAGTTCCGGCTCTCTGGGATTCCGCGGTTCGCGAAAAGGGACTCCGTTTGCGGCACAGCAAGCCTCTTTGACTGCGGCGAACAAAGCGAAGGATGCGGGATTGCGCGCCGTGGAAGTGCGTGTTGCCGGCCCGGGATCCGGCCGCGAATCGGCCGTGCGTGCGCTCGCGACCGCAGGCATCGAAGTACGGACCATTAAGGACGTGACCCCGATTCCTCACAATGGCTGCCGCCCACCCAAGAAGCGGCGAGTATAGAACCGAAGCCCGCAGCGTAAGCGACGGGTTTTCCTAAGCGGGACGAAGGCCCTGCCGGCCGTAAACCGCACCTTTAGAATTTTTTGGAGGTTATTGATTGGCACGATATAGTGGCCCCGTCTGCCGGCTCTGCCGCCGCGAGGGCATGAAATTATTTTTGAAGGGCGAGCGCTGCCACACGGAAAAATGCGCTATTGAGAAGCGGAACTTCGCTCCAGGCCAGCATGGCAAGGATAAGAAGGCGAAGATCGTCGGCTATGGCCTCCAGCTTCGCGAAAAACAGAAGGCCCGCCGCTACTATCGAATTCTGGAAGGGCAATTCCGGAACCTTTATGAAAAGGCCGTGAATCAAAAAGGTATCACGGGCGAATTGATGCTTGCCATGCTGGAAAAGCGGCTGGATAATGTCGTCTACCGCATGGGTTTAGCCACCAGCCGCGCGCAGGGCCGCCAGCTTGTCCGGCACGGTCATGTCACGGTGAATAGCCGAAAAGTCAATATTCCTTCCTTCCATGTAAAGCCTGGCGATGTCGTCGAAATCCGCCAGGGCAGCCGTGAAAACGCCAGTATTCTTTCCGCCCGGGATGCCACCGCCCATACACCCAGCCCATCATGGCTGGAAGTAGATCGCGATGCCCTGCGGGCACGAGTTTTGCAGCAACCCAAGCGTGAAGAGTTGGTGCAGATACAACTGAACGAACAGCTCATCGTCGAGCTGTATTCGAAGTAGAAACTACTTCGAGGATCGACGAACCCGAGGATTGAAAACACAGTTATGTTCAAAGGATTCCAGAAGCCCAAGCGTTTAGTCGCGAATACTGAAACTCTGACCGAGCGTTTCGGCCAGTTTGGGGCCCAGCCCTTCGAGCGTGGATTCGGATCCACCATCGGTACCGGCCTGCGCCGCGTGCTGCTGAGCTCTATCGAAGGCGCTGCCATCACCGGCGTCCGAATCGACGGGGTCTCGCATGAATTCAGCCCCATTCCCGGCGTGGTTGAGGACGCCACCGACATCATTCTGAACCTGAAGCAGGTTCCGTTCAAGATGGCGGGCGAAGGTATGCACATCGCGCGTCTTCACACGGAAACCCCGGGCGAAGTGATGAGCAGCCAGATCGAAACCGATGCCGATGTCGAAGTGCTCGATCGCAATCTACACATCGCGACCGTCGGCGAGGGCGGCAAACTCGACATCGAAATGCGCATCAAGAGCGGCCGCGGTTACGTTTCAGCCGACCGCAACTACGATGAGGATCTGCCGATCGGCTACATTCCGATCGATTCGGTCCACTCGCCGGTGCGCAAAGTCAACTACACGGTGGAAGCAGCCCGTCTCGGCCAGAACACCGATTACGACAAGCTGACCATAGAAGTTTGGACCAACGGCGCGATTTCGCCCCAGGACGCCGTTGGGCAAGCGGCCAAACTGCTGAAAGACCACATGAGCATCTTCATCAACTTTGAAGAGATGCCCGAAGTGGCGGAAGAGCCGGCCGAGCGCGCTATCAACCAGATGAACGAGGTGCTGAACCGCTCCGTCGAAGAGCTGGAACTGAGCGTCCGTTCCTACAACTGTCTCAAGAACGCCAACATTCAAACCATTGGCGACCTGGTTCAGAAGACTGAATCGGAAATGCTCCGCACCAAGAATTTCGGCCGCAAGTCGCTCAACGAAATTAAGGAGATTCTCTCCGGCCTCGGCTTGTCCTTTGGGATGAAGTTCGATTCGCAGGGACGCCTGGTAGGGGGCGCGCCCGTACCGGTGTCCTCCGATTTCGAGCACGACCAGTACGCGGGAATCGAGGAATAGTCCATGCGGCACCGTAAAGCCGGAGTTAAACTCAAACGCGATATCAGCGCCAGGCGCGCTCTGCTGCGCAGCCTGGTGACAAACGTCATCGAAGAAGAGCGAATTACGACGACGGTGCCGAAGGCGAAAGCTGCCCGGCCTCTCGTTGAACGCATGATTACGCTGGCCAAGGAAGATAATCTCCACGCGCGCCGGCAGGCGGCGGCATTCCTCATGACCAAAGATGCTGTCGAGAAGCTCTTCGAAAAGCTCGGACCGCGCTTCAACCAGCGCAGCGGCGGCTACACCAGAATCGTGAAGCTCGGCTGGCGCAAGGGCGACGGCGCGGAAACCGCGAAGCTCGAACTGGTCGGCTCCGAATTAGTCAAGCGCGCCGCTGACCGTGCGGCTCGCCGCGAAGAGCGTCTCAAAGCGATCCGCGAAGGTTCGGAAGGCGAAAGCAAATCGTAGGGGCGAGGCACGCCTAGCCCGCTGGCAGACCACAAACTCCGGTGGTCTGCCCCACACCTATCTCCTGTGCCGCTTGGCCCGATGATGCGCCACCGGTTCTGCCTGCGGAGCGGGTTCCTGCCCTGGGCTGCTGAACGCATTGACTCGCGCGCCCGGGCCGATCTTGCTTAGAATCCGGTCG
Source organism: Bryobacteraceae bacterium (assembly GCA_025980435.1). Classification (GTDB taxonomy): domain Bacteria; phylum Acidobacteriota; class Terriglobia; order Bryobacterales; family Bryobacteraceae; genus Bog-105. Next base: position 8,966 of record JAICXK010000048.1, on the reverse strand, counting down.
TGTATCCAGTGCTCGTCCCACCACTCTTTGGGATCGATCTGAATTCCATCTACCAGCATGCTGAAATGCACGTGATCCCCGAACGCCATCCCGGTTGATCCGCTCACGCCGATCTGCTGTTCCTTCTGCACCATGTCGCCCACTTTGACGCCGATCTTGCTCATGTGTCCGTACAGGCTTTCGAGCGAGTAGCCGTGATCGATGATGACGCAATTGCCGTAAATCCCGAGCCGGTCCGCGTAGATCACCTTGCCCGAATTCGCTGCCTTCACTGGCATGTTCGTGGTCTGGGCAAGATCGTAGCCGAGATGCGTCTGTTCATCGACTTTCTTGCCTTGGTAATAATAACTGCGTCGATCCGCGAAATAGGATTCCCGCGCGCCCTTCACCGGAATGAACGGGCCCGACCATAGAATGCGGTGCTCCGTGTTGTTCCGCAGATCGTAAATCGTTTGTGCGTTCGCCCGCCGCGTTTCCCGGTTAATCTTTACGAAGCGCTCAATCAAGCTGCCGGAGCCCTCCGGATCGAGTTCTCCGTCCACCTTCTGCAACTCACGATCGTTAAGCTGGATATCGCTCGATCGGAATTTCTTCGGGAAAACCTTTGCCCAGAACGTGGTCGTGACCTCGGTGCCCGCGCCGTTCTTTGCAAACGCGAGGGGGATGGTTTCAGCCGAGAGATCCCAGGGAAAGGCGAAAAGCGAGAACCGGTGGTTGCTGTTTTCGGGCTCGCCCGGCACTGCAAACGTGCCCGAGGAATAATTGGCGACGCGAACGCCGGCATCGCTCCAGTTGCCGTCCAAATCCAGCAGCACGAGTTCGGCGCCACCCTGGTTGATGTAGTGTTGCCGCCCGTCCGCGACGATGCTTGGCGGCTTCAGGACCACCTGAACGTCTTGAGTAAAGGTTGTGGTTGCGCCTCGGAAATCGTTGGATTTGGCCTTTGCGATCAACGTTGCCGGGCCTTCCTTCAGGAATGGCGCCTCCTTCTTTCCGGCTGTAAAGGAATAGATCACCCCCTTCTGTTTCGAACGGCTCTTATCTTCGAAAATCGTCTTCGTCTGCCCGTCCTGTTCGAGGGCGGCGGAAAAGGCTTTGACCCCGTTCGGGTCGTCGGCCTGGATCAGAATCGTTGTGGATGTGCCAATCGCAGCGACGGGCTTGGCCAGTTTGATCTCGGCCTGCTTGCCCGAGAACCAAACAAATCCGAAGACAATCAGAATAATGACAACAACTGCTGCTAAAACGGTCTTCAACATCGGTTAGTGCTTTCAGGTTCGGATTACTCGCCGGCCTTCTATGCGGAAATTCCCATTCAGGACCCAGGCGATGGCTTCCGGGTAAATTCTGTGTTCCTCGGCGAGGATGCGCGCCGAAAGCGTATCGGCAGTGTCCTCATCGAGCACCGGCACGGTGGCCTGCAGGAGAATGGGACCGGCATCCAGGTTCTCGTCCACGAAATGAACCGTGCACCCCGTCACTTTTACCCCGTGCATCAACGCCTGGTATTGCGCGTCCAGCCCCGGAAAGGCCGGCAGCAGAGAGGGGTGAATGTTCAGGATGCGCCGAGGAAATTGCGAAATGAACCCGCCGCTCAACAGGCGCATATACCCGGCCAGGCAAACCAAATCGACGCCATGCTGCTTCAGTAGATCGGCAACTTGCGCGTCGAACTCCGTCCTGTCCCGGCCGGCGGATTCAATCACGCCGCTCGGGAAGCCGAGTTCGCGGGCTCGCGCCAGCCCGGGCGCGTTCGGCCGGTTTGAAAAAACAAACCCAATTTCGCAGCCTATTTTCCCGGTCCGAACGTTGCGCGCGATCGCCTCAAAATTCGAGCCACGGCCGGAAAGCAGAATCCCGAGCTTCACAGATAAGCCACCCTCGGCTGCTTCCTGGATTTCTGCGGCACCACCCGGCCAATCTGGTAAAACGGTTCGCGCAGCTTTTTGAGAATCTGCGATACGAACCCGATCCTCTTCGACGAAATGACCAGGACCATACCGACCCCAAGATTGAACGTTCGCCGGAAGTCGCTCTCCGGAATATTGCCCAGTTTTTGCAGAAGCGTGAAAATCGGCTGCTCCGGCCAGGAATACGCGTCGATTTCCGCGGCGCATCCAGCCGGCAAAACGCGCGGAATGTTGTCGGTGAGCCCTCCGCCTGTGATATGGGCAGCGCCCTTGAGCACTTTCGCCTGGTGTAATGCTTGAATCGGTTTGAGATAAGACTTATGAATTCGCAGCAGTTCATCGGCAAACTCCTGCGGTTTATGGCCGGCCTTTTCGAAGAGTAGTTTTCGCGCTAGCGAGTAGCCGTTTGTATGCAGCCCTTGCGATGGAAGGCCCAGCAACAGATCGCCGGGCACAATCTCCGCGCCCGTCAGCATCCGTTTGCGTTCCACCGCCCCGACAATGAAACCCGCCAGATCGTATTCGCCGGCTGCATACATGCCCGGCATCTCGGCCGTCTCTCCGCCGATCAACGCGCACCCGTTCTTCTTGCACCCGCGAGCGATTCCCGCCACCACGCTGCCGCACACGGCGGCCTCCAGCTTTCCAACCGCGAAGTAGTCGAGAAAGAAAAGCGGGGTGGCGCCCTGAACGGCGATGTCGTTCACGCAATGATTCACCAGATCCTCGCCGACCGTATCGTGCCGCCCGGTGGCGAAGGCGATCTTGAGCTTCGTCCCCACTCCGTCAGCCGAACTGACCAGAACCGGATCGCGCCACCCTTTTAAGGAGAAGCCGGCTCCAAAGCTGCCTATGGAAGTGAGGACATTCGGCGTGAGGGTCTTGGCAGCGTGCCGCTTAATCAGCGCAACGGCCCGGTCCGCTTCATCGATGCTTACGCCGGCATCGTGATAGGTTATGTGTCTGCGCACTGCTGAAGGAATCAGTGTAGCGGATGAAAAAAGGCAGACGATATAAAAGCGATCGTCTGCCCTACCTTACTCTTGTGGAAACGTGAGATCGGGATTATAACCGCCGCCCGCATCTTGATACAAATCGGGAGACTGCAACGGGTCCGATCCCACGGAAGGCTGGTCCATAACTGCTTTACGGCCAGCTTTTTCGCGTTCGACCAGATCACTCAGCAAAGGCTTGGTGATCGGCGCATTATCGCGTGATTTGGACTTCATGGGGCGACGGTATCACGCCGGGGGCTGCGAAAGACCCGCTCCGCGCGCGCGGCCGAAATTTCATCCGTGGCAAGTAACTGTAAGGCAAGCGGGTTCGCCTCTTTGTGTCACAATGGGGAAATTTGTTCAGGGCTTGTGACTGGGAACTCACTCGAATGAAATTTCGACTGCTGATAGTGGCGGCAGTCTTGCTGCCGTTCGGTCGTATCGAGGCAGCGGCTCCGTCCGCCATCGCGATTAAGGATGCACACGTTGTGACCGTCAGCGGTCCGGACATGCCGAAAGCGACCATTCTGCTTCGGGATGGCTTGATCCAGGATGTCGGGCCGGGAATCGCGATTCCCGCGGACGCCTGGGCGATCGAAGGCGCCGGCCTGACCGTGTATCCAGGCTTCATTAACGGCTTGAGCACCTGGGGCATTACCGCGCGGGAGAGTCAGCCATCTCGCGAGTCTGCAACGGATCAACGAACGCCCGCGCCGCGTATCCATGGCCCGGAAGATCGGCCGCAAACCTATTCATTCGAGCGCGCGGCGGACCTGCTGACACCGGATGACGGCCGGTTGGAGGCGGCCCGCTCGGCAGGCTTTACCACCTCCGCCACCTTCCCCAATCGCGGCATCTTTGAAGGACTCGGCGCAATGGTTGACCTTGCCGGCGAGCGCGGACGCGATATGGTGATTGCCCAGCCGATTGGGCAGCAGATCGCGTTTCGAATGGGAAGCGGCGGGATGGGCCGCAGTTTTCCTTCTTCCCTGATGGGAAACATCGCGTACGTACGCCAGCTTTTCCTCGATCTGGATCAATATCGGGCGGCTAAGATGATTTACGATGCTCATACCGAGGGGAACCGCCGCCCCGAATACGATCACGAGCTGGAAGGTCTCGCGGAATCGCCGCGCATTCTGCTTCCAGCCGAGGAAGCGCAGCAGATTGACCGTATCCTCCGCTTTGGCCGGGAGCTGAAAACGCCCTTCGTTGTTTATGGTCTGCACGAGGCCTACCGGCGCGTGGAAGAGTTGAAGCAGGCGAACGTGCCCGTACTGATCAGTCTGAAGTGGCCGGAGAAGCCGAAAGACGGTGACCCGCACGAAGGTCCGGACTATCGTGAGCTCCAGATGCGCGAACAGGCACCGGCCGTTCCGGGCATGCTGGCCAAGGCGGGCGTGAAATTCGGATTCTATTCCGACGGCGTGGACAGCGCCGCGGATCTGCACAAGGCGCTCAAGAAAGCGATTGATGCCGGTTTGTCCCGAGCGGATGCCCTTCGCGCTCTGACGCTGGATGTCGCCGGGATCTACGGCTTATCGGACCGGCTCGGCAGCATCCAGAAGGGCAAGATCGCGAACCTGGTGGTTACGAAAGGCGATATCTTCGGCAATAAGGACGCCGTCGAATACGTGTTCATCGACGGCAAACAGTTTCAGCCGGCCAAAGAGGGAGGCAGGTGATGCAGCAAGTATTCTCTTTCACTTGCCTGATCGGCATGATGGCGATTCTGAGTCCGGCCGAGACGACCCTGATCCGCAACGCTACCGTACTCACGGTTACGAAAGGCACGGTTCCGAACGGGAGGGTACTCATCGAGAACGGAAAAATTGCGGCCATTGGCAAGAATGTGAGTGCTCCGGCGGATGCAACCGTCGTGGATGCGGCGGGCAAATACCTGATGCCGGGAATCATCGATTGCCACTCGCACACTGCGATCGAGGGCGGTGTGAACGAAGGAACCGTTTCGGACTCCTCGATGGTGAACATCAACGACGTGATCGATCCGTACGATGTCAACATCTATCGCGCTCTGGCCGGCGGCCTTACCGTTTCGAACGTCCTGCACGGAAGCGCGAACGCAATCGGAGGACAGACGGTTGTCATCAAGCTGCGCTGGGGAAAGACTGCACCCGAAATGTTATTTGAAGGCGCAAAGCCGGGCATTAAGTTCGCGCTCGGTGAAAACCCCAAGCGGCAGGGTTATCCCACCCAAAGTTTTTTCAGTCGCGGCCCGGCCCTGGAGCGGCGATATCCGGGCACTCGCATGGGTGTGGAGGAAGTAATTCGCGAAAGCTTCACGGAAGCGAAGAACTATCAGGCCACATGGAAGAAGTACAACGATAGAATCGCGCGCGGCGAGCATCCGATTCCTCCCAGGCGCGATTTGCGTCTTGAACCGTTGGTTGAAGTTTTGGAGGGAAAGCGATATGTACACGCGCATTGCTACCGCTCGGACGAGATCCTGATGCTGATTCGCGTGGCGGACCAGATGGGGTTCAAAATCCGGACCTTTCAGCACGCGCTCGAAGGCTACAAGGTGGCCAAAGAGATTGCAGCGCATGGTGCGGGTGTCTCGACGTTCAGCGATTGGTGGGGATACAAGATAGAAGCCTACGATGCAACCCCGTACAATGCTGCGATCCTGATGCGCAAGGGCGTAATGGTCTCCCTGAATTCCGATTCGGACGAGTTGCAGCGGCACCTGAATCTGGAAGCTGCCAAGACGATGCGCTATGGCGGACTGAGCGAAACGGAAGCGTTGGCAATGGTGACCATCAATCCGGCAAAGCAGCTTGGCATCGATGATAAGGTCGGTTCCATTGAGGTTGGAAAATCAGCGGATCTGGTTCTGTTTGATAAACATCCGCTGGATACCTTCTCGAAACCGTTGAAGGTTTGGATTGACGGGCACGAGTACTTCGATCGCGACAAGGATCTGGAGAAACGGCCAGAATTCGAGCGCCGGAAGAAAGCCTTAGAGGACAAATTGAATGCCGCCGCGAATGCCGGGGCGAAGCAGGGAAAGCCGGGGGCGCACTAGATGAAGGTCCGCAGCCTTGTCGTAATAGCGGCTTTAAGCGGCTTGTCTTTGCTTGCAGATAGCAGCAACTCTGTGCTGATCCGAAACGTGATGGTTCATCCCGTCACGAGTCCAGATATTGCAAACGGATCTGTCCTGGTGATCGACGGAAAAATCGCTCAGGTGGGCCCGAAAGTTGGGGCCAAAGGCGTGGCGCGCGTGATCGACGGTCACGGGCTGCAGTTGTATCCCGGCCTGATTAATGCCGCGACGAACGTCGGCCTCTCCGAGATTTCTTCGTTACGCGATACGGTGGATCTGGACGAAGTGGGCTTGTTCAATCCCGATCTGCGGGCGGAGATTGCGTACAATCCCTCAAGCGAGCACATCGGCGTCACGCGTGGCGCGGGTATAACGGCAGTGATCAGCCTGCCCGGCAGCGGCGGCCGCGGATTTGGCCGTAATGGCCCTGGAAGCGTAATTACCGGCCAGGGCACGCTGATGCACCTGGACGGGTGGACATGGGAAGAAGCAGCCGTAAAGCCAAGCGCGGTGATGGACATGCTGTTCCCAGAGATTGAAACCGTTCCGCGCCGGTATGCGGCGTTTCTGCCCGGCCGGCCGCGGCCCTACCAGGAGCTCGAAAAAGATTACCGGGAACGTCTCCAGCAGCTCAGCGAATTTTTTGAGGACGCGCGCCGCTACGAAAAGGCCAAGGCCGCAGCGGGACCGGACTTTCGCGGCGATGTACGGCTGGAAGCCATGATCCCGGTGATTGACGGCAAGCTGCCGCTGTTCGTGCGCGCCGAGCGCGAGCCGATGATCAAGGATGCCGTGGCCTTCGCGGACAAGGAAAAAGTAAAGATCATCATCGCCGACCCGCGAGAAATCGGAAGCACCGGCCCGCTTTTGAAGGAACACAACATTCCGGTCGTGCTGGGAAAAACGTTCCAGCTTCCGATGCGCGACGATGATCCGTACGACGCGCCATATACTCTCCCGAACGAATTTTACAAAGCTGGCGTCAAGATCTGCTTTGGGACTTTCGATGTCGAGTTTGCGCGCAACGTTCCCTTCGAAGCCGCGCAGGCGGTCGCGTTCGGATTGCCTCACGACGAAGCCCTGAAAGCCCTGACCATCAACAGCGCAGACATCCTGGGCGCGGGCGATCAATTGGGTTCCATCCAACCAGGCAAAATAGCCGATCTGATTTTGACAGACGGCGACCCGATGCAGGCCAAGACGAATATCAAACAGATGTTCATTGCAGGCCGGGGAGTGAGCCTGGAATCACGCCACACCAGGGAATACGAAAAGTGGATCAGGAGACCGTGACCGCAAGATCCATCCAAAATCCTTTACCGCCCCATCGAAGTAATTGATTGGACTTCCGGAACTCAGAATCTCTAAACTGCAACTAACCGACACCGTCCGGCGCCCAGCCTGGTCTGCTGACCCGAAACTCGGATTAGAAAAAGCGCCAGCCCGCAAATCGCGCTACATCTGCAGGAGGCCTTCCGACCTTCTTCTGTAAGGGCCGAGGTTGGACCCCGTTCCTGCTCCGCTCTCCGAAGAGCGCCCTTAGATTCCGCGTGGCTGAAATCCTGGAGGGCGTCACTCATGAGTAGCGGTAGTTTCACACTTCTTGTCTTTCTCAGCATGATCGTGCTGAGCTTTACTCTCCTGACACGGAGAAGGCTTTCTCGAAATGAAACAACGCGGACAGCAGGCAAACTCAGCCGTCTCCGCGAACGAATGAGGAGTCCGGAATGGCGGCGCTATGGCGCGCTCCTTCTGGCAGGCAAGGCCGTTGGAATTGCCATCCTGGCCGCATGCGCCTACTTCTTCAATCCCGATCTGTTTGGCTTTCGCGTATTCGCCGCCGATGCGGCCGTCAAAGCGAACGACATCGTAAACCCCATCAACACGCTCTGGACCCTGCTGGCAGCCTTCCTAGTGTTTGGTATGCAAGTGGGCTTCACGATGCTCGAAGCCGGGTTCTGCCGCTCGCGCGAGACGGTGAACGTTCTGATGGAGTGCATCGTGGACACCTGTCTGTGCGGGCTCTTGTTTTATGCCTTCGGGTTCGCATTCATGTTTAGCCAGGGGAATGGGCTGATTGGCCAGCACTGGTTCTTTCTGCAGGGCGCTCCCGCAACGTATGAGACCACCGGTGTTGCGTTCCTCGCCTTCTGGCTGTTCCAGTTCGCTTTCGCCGATACGTGTTCCACCATCACCTCCGGCGCAATGATCGGCCGGACCGGTTTTGTGGGCGACTTACTCTACAGCGTCGCGGTTTCCGGGTTCATCTACCCGATCATCGGGCATTGGGCCTGGGGGCCGGACGGCTTTCTTGCCACCATGGGGAGCGCCGGCAACTTCCTCCCTTCGCTTGGACAGAGCTTTCATGATTTCGCGGGATCGACTGTCGTGCACACCATCGGCGGGTTTATCGCGCTGGCCGGCGCCATCGTCCTCGGTCCTCGACTCGGCCGAAAATTCAAACGCGATGGCGGCGGCCCAATGCAGCCTCACGACTTGACCATCGCAGCTTCCGGTGGACTACTGCTGTGGTTTGGATGGTATGGGTTCAATCCGGGCAGCACGCTTTCGGCCATGGACTTTGCCGGAACCGGGCGCGTCGCCGCCAACACAACGCTCGCCGCGTGCGCCGCGGGCTTGACAGCGATGTTCTACGCCTATATGTGGACAAAAAAATGGGATGTAAGCTTCACGGTCAATGGTTTTCTCGCGGGATTGGTGGCTATTACTTGTCCGTGTTACTGGGTAAGCCCCGCGGGAGCGATTATTCTCGGTGGGGTTGCGGGAGTCGTAGTGGTCGCAGGAGTCGAACTCCTGGAATGGCTGCGAATCGACGATCCCATCGGCGCTGTCCCGGTACACGGTATGTGCGGAATCTGGGGAACGCTCTCTCTCGGCCTGTTCGCCTGCGGCAAGTATGGAGCCACCGGCCCGCTTGCTCCAGATAATTCGGCTCCTTTGAGGGGCCTATTCTACGGCGGCGGCACAACGCTC
>JAICXK010000005.1 GCA_025980435.1 Bryobacteraceae bacterium | reverse complement strand
CGTTTGATTCGCGGATAGGCAGCCCGTATATTCTTCTCCAGGCGATCAACGGCAGCGGTCACTTCGGCCGCTGACAGACCATTCTCGAATTCAACATCGAGCGCAAGCAGTATCGATTCCGGACCGAAATACATCGTCAGAGGTCCTGCCACGCGAACTACAGCCCGATCGCTCTCCGCCAGCCGCCGGATTCTATCGAGCGTCTGCTTGTCCATGCCTTCTCCAATCAACAGACCTTTGCTCTCTCGGACCAGCACTACCGCGACACTGGCCAAAGTGAGGCCGATGAGGATGGATGCGATGCCGTCGAGATAGGGAAGGTCGAAGTAATGGCCCAGAAAGATTCCAAGAAACGCAAATGCAAGCCCGGCAATGGCCGCGAGATTGTCGAGCAGTACCGTGAACACCGTGGGATCTTTACTCGAGTGAATGGCTGCCCAAAACCTTTTGTCACCCTCGATGCGCCGGAAATCGCGAGCCGCAACAATAACGGTTATAACTTCAAAAACCGCGGCAAACGCCAGGACCGCATAATCCCAAACTTGCCGCGTCGCGCGGTGGCCTCCTGCGATGTGACTAATCCCTTCGTAAATGGACATGCCGCCGCCGATCGAAAAGATCAGCACCGCGACCATCAAGGTCCAGAAATAGAGTTCCTTGCCATATCCGAAAGGATGCTCCAGATCGGCGGCCTTCGCGCTGGCGTATTTCCCCCAGAGCAACAGAACAGCATTACAGGAATCCACAACGGAGTGAATGGCCTCGGCCAGCATGGCCGAACTACCGGTGATTCCTGCTACCGTAAACTTCGCCGCTGCGATACCGAGATCGCAGCCGAGAGATACGTAAACGGTTCGAGTTGATTCGGATGGCACCCGTTTCGTAGATGCTTGTGCATCGGTCTGGTTGACGGCTCTCGCGGACTGCCATTTGACCATTCACCAAGAATCATGCTATTGTCCATAGACATATAGGAGATTACTGATGGCTTCCCACTATACTTGGAGACGAGAGCTTAGGCTCGGACTGCTTGTGTTCGGGTTCAGCGGCTGTCTCCAGGCCCAGGTGGTCGGCGGATCTATTACCGGCGTTGTGCATGACGAAACCGGTTCCGTGCTGCCTTCAGCGACAGTCTTCATCACCAATCTGGAGACGGGCGCGGAACGTAAGACGGCAACTGACCAGGGCGGGCGCTACGGAGCAGTTTCGATTGCGGTCGGAAATTACCAGATAACAGTGGCTAAGGAAGGCTTCGCTGCGCAGGTGAAAACTGGCATCAATCTGGTTGTCGGTGAGACCGCAACTGTTGATTTCACGTTAGCCCTTGGCGAAGTGCGCCAGGTAGTCACGGTCGAGGAAGCGCCGGCAACGGTCAGCCTTTCCACTCAGCAGACCTCCGGGCTAGTAAACGAGCGCCAAGTGAAAGAACTGCCGCTGAACGGGCGCAGCTATGACGAACTCATTACGCTCAATCCCGCGATTGTGAACTACTCAGCGCAGAGGTCGGGCGGAATCGGCACGTCCAATTCGGCTGTTGGAAACATGTTTGCGGTTTCCGGCCACCGTCCGCAAGAGAATCTTTTTCTGCTGAACGGGATCGAGTACACCGGTGCTTCGGAGATCAACAATACGCCGGGAGGCGCAAGCGGGCAATTGCTCGGCGTGGATGCGGTCCGTGAATTCAACGTCGTGACCGATACATACGGAGCAGAGTATGGGAAGCGCCCGGGCGCCCAGATTAGCATCATCACGGCATCGGGCACAAATCAGGTGCACGGAAGCGCGTACGAGTTTCTGCGCAACAACGCTCTGGATGCGCGGAATTTCTTCGATCAGGGAACCATTCCGCAATTTCAGCGGAATGAATTCGGCGGGGCGCTGGGCGGACCGATTAAGAAAAACAAGCTGTTCGTATTCGGAAACTACGAAGGGTTCCGCCAGCACCTCGGGCTCAGTAACGTGACGCTGGTTCCCGATCATGCCGCGCGAGCCGGGTTTCTCCCCGACTCGAAAGGGAACCTTGTTCCGGTCGGCATCGCTCCCAGCGCAGCAGCGCTGCTCTCCCTCTGGCCAGTTCAAAACGGGCCGGATCTGGGCGGCGGAATCGGCGAAGCATTCAGTCATCCGCTCCAGACCATCCGAGAAGACTTTGGAACCAGCCGCGTCGATTACAACCTTTCCGAAAAGGACACCTTGTTCGGCGTCTACACGGTGGATGACAGCGCGGACGATACTCCCACCGTCAATCCTCTGAGCGGTGTTATCGAAACGCTGCGCGAACAGGTCGTCAGCCTGCAAGAGCAGCACGTATTCTCGCCGAACGTGCTGAACACAGCTCGTGTGGGGTTTTCGCGCGCCGGCTATTTCTTCACCGGCGCTACTTCCGTGGATGTGCCGGGCTGGGTTGAGGGCGCGCCTATCGGGGCAGTTGTGATTGGCGGCGGCACCGCGCTGAACGGCGCATCGCAGATCAGCTTGGCCGGCACAAATGCCGGCAGCAATCTATCGGCGGTACGGAACTTATTTACGTACGACGATCACATTGCGATCACCCGCGGCAAGCATTCGATCGAAGCAGGAATCTGGTTTCAACGCATCCAGGCCAACGACAATCTGGCGCAGTACCAATATGGGCAGGCGTCGTTCGGAAGCTTAGCCAGTTTCCTCCAGGGAACGGTTTCAACCTTCACCGTCGTTCCGGCGCCGACTCCGCTGGGCTGGCGCTCGCTGGAGACGGCCGGGTTTGTTCAGGATGCCATGCGAATTACTCGCAGGTTGGAGGTGCGCCTCGGTTTCCGTTTTGAATCCACCAACGGTTGGAACGAAGCGCACGGCCGTGGATCGAATTATGTCTTCGATTCCAACGGGGTAATCCAGACGAATCCGCGGATTGGCGATTCCGTATTCACGGTGAACCGGGCGAAATTTTTGCCGCAGCCGCGGGCCGGCCTCGCATGGGATCCGTTCGGGAAGGGCAAGACAGTCATTCATGCGGGCTTTGGGATTTACAATGCGCTGCTCGACAATCTGGATTACAGGCTGGACCAGACCGCTCCGTTCAACACGACCCAGACCTTGAAGAATGTCTCGCTTGCCAGCCTGCGGATCGCACCCGGCTCGACAGTTTCGCGCGGCAGTCTCGTTTCGCCGAGTGGCGTTCAGCCGGACGCGTACACACCTACGGTTATTTCCTACACCTTCAAGGTGGAACAGGAGATCGCGCCAAATACTGCCCTGACCGTTGGCTACATCGGTTCGCACGGGTATCACGAGATGCTCTCGCTCGATGCCAATGAACCGTTTCCGACCGTAAAATCGGGAGTTATTTTCTATCCAAAAGGCGCACCGCTGGCGAATCCCAGGCTGGCCAACACCACAACCTGGTTTTCGGAGGGAGTCAGCTCCTACAACGGGCTGGAAGTGGATGTGAACCGGCGTTTCAGCCATGGACTCCAGCTTCGCGGGGTCTATACGTTTTCGAAAAGCCTGGACGACGGCACGGCCTGGAACAGCAGCGTAGCTGCGAATGCGCCCGGGTTTGTGATGTTTCCGCTGAATCCGAAATGGGATTGGGGCCTCTCGACCACGGATGTTCGTCATCTGGCGGTAATCAACGGAACCTATGAACTGCCCATGGGACGCGGCAAAGCATTCTTGGCGAACGTGACCGGATGGCGAAACAAGCTCGTCAGCGGGTGGTCGCTGAGCGGCATTGGAACAATCCAATCCGGGCTGCCGTTTACGCCGCAACTCGGCTACAATCCGACCAATAACGGCGATAGCCGGAACCCGATCCGCCCTTCCTGGAATCCTGCATTCAGCGGCAAGGTCGTCACCGGCGGGCCGAATCGGTATTTCGATCCGGCTGCATTCGTAGCGCCGCCAAACGGAACGTACGGTAATGTGGGACGTGATGTGCTGATCGGGCCTGGGATCACGACGCTGGACTTTTCGGCTCTGAAGAACACGAATCTTTCCGAACACTTCAAGCTGCAATTTCGGGCAGAGTTCTTTAACATTTTGAACCACGCAAATTTCGGGACGCCCAATCCGGTGGTCTTTACGTCTGCCTCTGCTACACCCGCACCCACCGCTGGCGTCATTACGGCGACTTCGACCACATCCCGGCAGATTCAGTTCGGCTTGAAGCTGCTGTTTTGAAAGTAGCGCTCGCCCATGCGCCTGAGAAATGCCAGCGATTCGGCCATTTCATCCATGCCGTTCATGCCGTCTTCGATGCTGATCCAGCCCGAATAATCATGTTCGGCCAAGATACGAAAGATGGAATCGTAATCGTTGAGGCCTTTGCCGGTTACGCCGTGGCGCAGGTTGGGTGAATAGCCGAGCGTGCCGTCAGTTTGCCGAAGCTGATCCAGAGTGAAGCCCTCGGCAAGATAGCGATCGCTGGCGTGCATGCTGACCACGCGATCGGCAGTCGCTCGGAGCAAAGCTATGGGATCGTCGCCGGCGACAATAGCGTTCGAGGGATCGTACTGCACGCCGAAGTGCCGGCGGTCCGGAACCGCGTTGACGATCTCAACGAAGCGATCCATCTTCTGCGCAAATTCGGGATATTTCCAGAAGCCGTCTTTGTAATGATTCTCCATGCCGAGCACGACATCGTCCTCGCGGGCGACAGGGAGCACCTGCTCAATGCACTCCAGAACCCAGTCGCGGCCCTGCTGCCAGGGTACTTCCGGGTAGCGCTGGCCGCTCAGGACGCGGCAAACTGCTCGCGGGCCGCCGAGCCGGCGCGTAATACGGATCATGTCCGTTTCTTTCTCGACCTCGCGTTTGCGCTTCTCGGGATCGGGCGCAGTGAAATCGGGTGAGCAGCACAACATCGGCATGGCAAATCCGGCTGCGTGAATCGCCTCTCCCACAGAATCGAGATACGCCGGTTCCAAGCTGGCAAAAAACCCCTCATACATCTCCAGGCCGTCCGCATCGAGTTGTTTCGCCATTTCGATCCACTCGAAAACAGACATCTGCCCCCCGGCAATCTGTTCGAGATAGCACTTCGGGAATGCCGAGATCTTTACTGGCATTCCGGCGTAAGTACCGCCTTCACATATTCGCCGCGCTCCATCTTCTCAAAACACTCCTGCCAATCATTCAGGGGAGCGACGCGGCTGATGATGGGATCGAGATCGATCTGGCCGGAAACGATCATGGAGATGACGCGTTCCCAAACCGGCCAGTTGTGGGAAAAGCTGCCTGAAATAGTGGCGTTCTTCTGAACCAGAGGGTCGAGGCTGAACTGCATGGGCTGCGGGCCCCAGCCGACTTTGATGATCTGCCCGGCGGGCCGCACCGCCTGCATGGCCATTTGCAAGGTGGCCGAAACGCCGGCAGCATCGATGGCGACGTCCACACCAAGGCCGTCCGCGAGCGAGGCGATGTATTCGGGAACGCCGCCGTCCAGAGTGACAGCGCCGAGGGCGCGCGCCACGCTCAAACGATTACGGTCGCTCGGCAGGCCCGCCACGATGACATTCCCTGCCCCGCTTAGCTTCGCCATCATGGCGCACAGCAATCCGATGGGCCCAGGGCCGAGCACAAGAACGTTATCGCCTGGGCGTACTCGCCCGTTTACACAGACGGCGTTATAGCTGACGCAGCAGGGCTCCGTAAGAGCAGCCCTTTCGAAACTCACTGGAGAGGGAATGCGATGCAGGCAGCGCTCCGGAACGCGGACATATTGCGTCATGGCTCCATCCACGCCATACCCGAACCCGCGCCGGGATGGGTCGAGATTATAAAGACCGCAGCGGCTCAACGGAGAAGTTTCGTTGATCACGGCAGCCGTTTCGCTAACAACGCGATCGCCTTCTTTGAAATGCTCGACGCGGGAACCGGTTTTCGCTACTGTCCCGCAGAATTCGTGGCCAAGAATGCAAGGGTAGTTGACGGGCCAACCATGCGAGCCGCGCCACTGGTGCAAATCGCTGCCGCAAACGCTCACTGCGCCTACCTGCAGCAGCACATCGCGCTCTCCGATTTGGGGAACGGGGACTTCGCGCAATTCGACTGAGAACGGCTCGCGAGCGTAATTAACCAGGCCGTGCATTGTGCGCGTCATGCGGCAGACTCGTTTCTCACCGGCACATCGCCATAGGCGTGCACCTTCTGGCATATGAGGCGCAGCGTTTCTTCGAGATCGCCCTCAGCAGTGCGAAACGCATGCGGATCGATTGCCAGAGGCGCTCCGATGACCACCAGGGGCGCGCCGTATTTCGGCGTGTCGGTCGCTTGCTCCAAGGTCAAGCCGCCCACGGCTTGGACCGGGACGGACACGGCGTTGACAATTTCGCGAAGCCTGTCGAGCGGCGTCGGAGCATGCAGCCCCCGCGCGCGGCGCAGGGTTCGCATGTCATAGCCAATGTGGTGAATAATGTAGTCGCAGCCAAGTTCTTCCAGACGCTTTGCGCCGGCAACGGGGTCGGGCATGGCCATATTGTCGCCCATGACCTTTGCACCAAAGTCGCGGCCGGCTTTGACGACCGACTCGATGGTCTCTTCGTGAGCCTGCCCCATGACGACGACCATGCTAGCGCCGGCTTTTGCCATGAGCTCCGCTTCCAAGCCGCCGCCATCCATCGTTTTCAGATCGGCCACGATGGGAACATCCGGGTAGCGAGCGCGCAATGCGCGTACTCCGTGCATTCCCTCCGCGATGATCAACGGGGTACCGGCTTCGAGCCAGTCAATGCCGGCGCGAACGGCTAGTTCAGCGGTTTTGAGCGCTTCATCCAGATCGATTAGATCTAACGAGAGTTGAACAGTTGCTTGCATCCTGAGGTATCGACCTCAGGTTTACCATGGCGGGAGGAATCCTTTGGCAGGATCCGGAACGGGGCGCCTCCGTCTGCTCACGCGAGCGGCTCCGAAAAGAAGCCCCATCCCAAACCCTAAGTCGCTTAGTGCGCTAAATGCGGGGTGCCCGGCATGCGTGTCACTTTAGAAGCAGCAATACCGCTTGTCAGGGCAAAAACGAAAACGATTACGCCAACACACAAGCTGTTAATGAACCGGCCGGTGTTGACTGCTGCGTATCCATAGATCCAGGGTGAGAAGAACACCCAAATGCCAAGGACCAGGTTCACCCAACTGATAGCAGTCGAATAAGCCGGCCGCGAAACGCGAACGCAGGCTAACAGGAAAATGGCCGCGCCGACAATCCAGGAATTCCAAGCATTCCCGCTTGTATACGCGCCATACACCCAAGGCGACACGAATAGCCAAATGCCCGCCAGCAGGCAGATTACGCTGGCAGCTCGAATTCCGCCGAGTCTCGCGCCGGTATCACCGATACCCGCGTTGCCCGTCGGAGCGTTCATGCCCGTCGTGGTGTTGATTGGTTCCTGTGGTGTCATGGCTACTTAAACCTCCTACTTGTGAGACGCTTTTTGAGGCGTTTTGTAAGGCCGAATTGTCCTGTTTACAAGCATGGCTGCAATGAGATATCAACTATGAAGATGAAAAAACGATGCGCACTTCTGTTCGTATTAGCGATAAGCGCAGCATCCGCGGCGAGTCTCGAGCCATTGGTAAGCTTCTCGCGGCTGACGAAGTCTCTTGAGCTGCTTTCGCAGTGCGCTCCGCGAGAACCATGGACGGTAGCGGGCGAACATGGGGCGCTCTTCGGCAGGCAGGATGGAACGTTTGAAGCGTGGCTGTGGCCCGTGAAAATCCTGAGCCATTTTCGAATTGACGCAGAACTGGCGAATTATCCAGTTCCAATTGATGTGAATGCTCTAGCGGCAGAGATTAAAGTCACACCGGCCGAGACAATTATCACTTACTCGCACGCGGCATTTACAATCCGCCAGCACATGTTTGCAGCCAGAGGCGAGGAGAAGCCCGCGACAGGAATCGCGGCGTATTTTGAAATCGAATCCGCGAGACCGATTGAGATTACCTTTTCGTTCACGCCGGAGATGCTGCGCATGTGGCCTGCGCCCAATTACGGCCGTCCGAATGGGGAATGGATCGCTCATGGCAGCAGCGGCGTATATGTTTTGCATACCGACAATCCGCATTTTTCCGCGATCGTTGCGATGCCCCGTACGCGGCCCGGAATACTTGTGCCGTACCAGGAACATCCGCAAACTTTCCCGCTCCAATTGAAGCTTTCCTATGATCCGAAGCGCGATCACGGAATGGTGTATCCGCTGGTCATGGCATTGGAGGGCAGTAGCCAGCCATACGATCAGGCGGCTGACATAGAATCTTCGATCCCTCAGCTCTATTCGCAGACCCTGGGTTACTACTCACATTTTTTCGACAAGCGCATGACGGCTGAAACACCTGATGCACGGATCGACACGGCCCTGAAATGGGCAGAGATCACGATCGACCAGATGCAGGTGAAATATCACGATGAGACCGGTCTGGTCGCGGGGTACTACGAATCGGCAGATTCCGCGCGGCCAGGATATGCGTGGTTTTTCGGACGCGACACGCTTTGGACGACATACGCAATCAACAGCTACGGCGACTTCGGGTTGACCCGGAGAGCGCTTGATTTTCTGATCCGTCGCCAGCGGGCCGATGGCAAGATCATGCACGAGTATTCTCAATCCGCCGACGCATTGGACTGGAAGACGACACCATACTTCTACGCCTCGGCTGATTCCACACCGCTGCTTGTCATGGCAATGAACGATTACGTGAAGAGCAGCGGCGACATGGATTACTTAAAAACGAACTGGGAAGCCGTCCGGAAAGCCTACGAATTCACGCGCGCGCATGAGGGGAATGACGGGATCTACAACAACAAAGAGGGAACCGGCTGGGTAGAATCTTGGCCGCCGACGATGCCGGAAGAGGAAATCTACCTGGCATCGCTGGATGAGCAATCGAATCACGCTATGTCACGCCTGGCGTCCTTGATGGATGACTCCAAACTGGCCGTGAAAGCCCAGCAGAAGGCCGCGGATATCGGAGCGAGGATTGAATCCGAATACTACGAGTCCGCGCAAAAGTTCTATGCATTCAGCCGCAATGCAGACGGCTCAGT
This sequence comes from Bryobacteraceae bacterium, assembly GCA_025980435.1. GTDB lineage: Bacteria > Acidobacteriota > Terriglobia > Bryobacterales > Bryobacteraceae > Bog-105. The sequence goes on along the minus strand of JAICXK010000005.1, from coordinate 42,566 downwards.
GGATCACACAGCCACTATATATCCGTCTGTGGCGTGGTGGGACGGAACATTCGGCCTGAAGCAGGCGGGAGCGATGCTCACACGCTGGGCTTCTGACGAGTTCTCAACTGACTGGGGCACGCGCGACCTCAGCAATCGCACCAGCTTTTATGACCCGATCAGCTATCACCAGGGATCGGTCTGGCCGTTGTTCACGGGTTGGGCTTCGCTTGCCGAGTATCGCGCCGGCCGTCCGCTGTCAGGCTATGCGCACATGATGCAGAACCTCGATCTGACCTGGGCGCAGGATTTGGGATCGGTAACAGAGCTGCTTTCGGGTGAGTTTTATCAGCCGCTGGGACGCAGCAGTTCGCACCAGATGTGGTCTTCGGCGATGATCGTAACGCCGCTGCTGCGCGGATTATTCGGCTTGGACTGGGATGCGCAGAATAAGACGCTTCGCGTGACACCGCATCTTCCGGCCGATTGGGACAAGGCGGCTCTAAAACACGTGCAGATTGGAGAGGCAAGCGTCGATCTCGCATACCAGCGCCGACCGGGCGAATGGCGCGTCTCGGCAAAATCGAATTCGCGTATTTGCCTCGCGGCTGCGGAAGAGAACCCGAAATCCTGCGTGCAGATCATCGAGATCCGAGTTCCGCCAGTAGAGATAGGAATTCCAGCCGTTTTGCCCGGGCAAGGGGATAAGACGCATCAGTTGAAGGTACTCGATGAGCGTGCCGGGGGTGCTCACGCGACTTTTACCTTCGCCGCGCAAGCCGGATCGTCCTACGATCTGCCGATCCGGGTGAACCGGAGCAATCCCAAAGTGACCGGCGCGCAGATACGGAGCGGTCGCTTGCATATGCAGTTTCCGCCCGGTCAAGGCTACCAGCAATTGGCGGTCGATTTCGTTTGGTAGAGTGCCGGAGAAAGAAATGAAATCTCTTCGCAGATCCGTTTCAGCCACTCTGGCGATTGTCGCTCTCGCCCTTGCCGGGGCCGCTTTGTACGCGCAGAAGCCCTCTCCGCACACAAACTCGACAGACATTCTGGCGTACATCAAGCAGACCTGGACGACGCTGACTCGCTCGAATAAGGATCTGCCGAAGGCCGCCGTCGATCCGAAGTTCCATCCCGGACCCGATGGCCGCTGGCCCGTATTTGTGCCGCGCAGCGAAAACGTCGTAAAGATCAGCGCCGCGTTAGAGCGCGAAATTCCTGCAGCCGCATTCAAAACGATCGATATCCGGCAATTGCCGGAAGACACGTCGCATTTGCAAGAGCAAGGACTGTTGTATTTGCCCAAACCATATGTTGTGCCGGGAGGCAGATTCAACGAGATGTACGGCTGGGACAGCTACTTTATTCAGGTCGGATTGCTGCGCGATAACGAACTGGAACTCGCCACGGACATGGCGGATAACTTTCTGTATGAAGTGAAGAACTACGGAAAAATTCTGAACGCAAACAGGACCTACTATCTCGGCCGCTCGCAGCCGCCGTTTCTGACCGAGATGGTGCTGGGCGTTTACAACAAGACGCACGACCGCAAGTGGCTGGCCGATGCCCTGCCTCTCATTGAGAGCTATTACAGATTTTGGACTACAAAACCACATCTGACGGAAGATACGCGGCTCTCGCGCTATTGGGATTTCGGCGAAGGACCGGCTCCGGAAGTATTGGCCTCCGAACGCAACGCGCAGGGACTAACTCACTATGATCTGGTGAAGCAGTATTTTCGGACGCACAAGATTACGGACTATGAAGTAGATCAGTACTACAACCGCAAGACGGATCAGCTCACGCCGCTTTTCTACAAGGGCGACCGGTCGATGCGCGAATCGGGCTTCGATCCATCGAACCGGTTCGGAGCCTTCAACCTGGATGTAATCCATTACAACCCTGTATGCTTGAACTCGCTGCTCTACATCATGGAATCGCAGACGGCCGATATCCTTGACATTCTGGGCAGGAGCCCCGAAGCGAAAACGTGGCGGAAGCGCGCGCAAGGACGCGCCGAGCGCATAAACCGGTTGATGTGGGATGCCAAGGACGGACTCTACTACGACTACGATTTTCAGATCCAGCGGGTGCGGAATTATCCGTTTCTGACCACGTTTTATCCGTTGTGGGCCGGCTTTGCGAGTAAGGAACAGGCGGCAAGAATCCAAAAGAACCTGCCGCTCTTCGAGAAGAAGGGCGGTCTGCAAACCAGCACATACGTCAGTGGAAACCAGTGGGACTCTCCATTTGGCTGGGCGCCTCTGCAGATGATCGCCGTGGACGGGCTACGCCGCTATGGATATAACGAGGATGCGGAACGGATCTCCATGAAATTTCTTTCGCTGGTGCGGAAGGAGTTTCTCCGGCAGGGTTACATCGTGGAGAAGTACGACGTTGTGAATGGCGGATCGAACGTTGCGGCGCAGATCCATTTCGGCTACAGCGCCAACCAGGCGGGTTTCGGATGGACCAACGCGGCTTTTACTCACTTATATGACGAGTTATCGCCGGCGGACCAGCAGAAGCTTCTGAGCAAGTCAGGTGGTCAAGAGTAAGGGGTACCAGAAGACTTCACCCGCTCCTCATCCATCGATTTTTCCTGCTTCTCGATCTCGACCCGCTCTTTCTTAATATCCAGACGCACCCGCGCGTAAATATTCATGTAGAGGTTTGCCACCCACACCAGGGCGAACAGGGCGATCAGGTAGCCGCGCCAATCATCGTATAAGAGCCTGAACCGGGTAATGATTAGGAAAATTATTACCACATAGTGGCTGAAGCAGTATTCGCAGGTGAACACGTAGAGGAATTTGCGCGGGACCAGCCGCTTGCACCGCTCGCTTCTCCGCTTGCACCATTCGCGCGGTTCGCGAAAGACTTCCTCATGGGTAACCGTCCAGGCTATCGAGGCAATGGGCAGGCCCAGAATGAAAAGGAACGCGAGTTGTTCGCCGATGCTCATGTGTATTCTTGACGCTACGTTCGTCGTTTTTTGAACGAATCCCGCGTCATCTCACTGGATGCACGGAAAAGCGCCGATCCTGCTAGCGGTCTTTCTCACCTGGATTGCGGGATTCGTCGATGCTGTCGGTTACATCTCGCTGGGGCACATTTACACGGCAAATATGAGCGGCAACAGCGTGGCGGTTGGCATTCACGCGGTTTCCCGGGAGTGGGCAGGATTGCTTGAGCGTATCTGGCCCGTGGTGACCTATTTTGGCGGGCTTTTGTTCTGCAGGTTACTGATCACATACGGAGCGCGAAAGCGAATTCGCCGCATCGCTACTCCGGCGCTGTTAATCGAGATCGGGCTCCTGGTTCCCGTTTGCGCGATATCGGGACCCGTCAAGGGAACTGCGGCCGAGCTTTCGGTGGCATACGTAGGGCTGTTAGCCGTCGCAATGGGCATTCAGAACGCTGCTCTGACACACTTCAGCACATTGACGGTACACACCGGTTTCGTTACAGGCACACTGCTGAAATGCGCGGAAAATACGGCCAAGTATATCGACTGGTTTTGGGATCAAATCCGCCGGAAAGGGCAGCCCTTGCATTCCGTAATCAGAAGTTCGAGCCGGCAAAAAGTCTTCCGCATGAGCGTGTGGCTGGGCCTGATCTGGTTGGCCTACATCATCGGCGCGTGCTGCGGCGCGTTCGGGGATCACGCCTTCAGCTTCCGTTCGTTATTGGTTCCGATTGTTTGCCTGGCCGGTGTGAGCGCTTTGGATCTGAACCGGCCGCTGGCTGTTCGCGAAGAGCAGGAACAGAGCGGGACGCAGAACTGAGCCAGGGCACAGGCGAAAATAGAACCTATGCCACACGACAGAGCGAGCGGCGCCAAACCCGCCGGCCCTTGCGCCATGGTCATTTTCGGGGCCGCTGGCGATCTGACCAAGAGACTGATTGTTCCCGCGCTGTATAACCTGGCCTGCGCAAACCTGCTGCCGAAGGATTTCGCAATTATCGGCTTCGATCTCGCGGCGCATACGAACGAAGATTGGGAGGCCTCGCTGGCGGAAATGATTCAGGCCTTCGTCAAGGAAGATGGCCGGAATGAACAGGTAAACCAGAACGTCTGGAAATGGCTGACCAGCCGCATGTCCTATGTGCAAGGCGATCTGAACGATCCGGCCAGCTATGAAAAGCTCAAATCGAAGCTGAGCGAAACCGATGGGAAGAAGGGATCAGACGGCAACTATGTTTTCTACCTGGCGATAGCGGACCGATTCTTCGGCACGACGGTAGAGCACTTGGGACAGAGCGGGCTGGCCGCGCAAAACAATGGGAATTGGCGGCGGGTGGTAATCGAGAAGCCCTTCGGCCGCGATCTTGGATCGGCTCAAGTCCTGGATAAGCAGATTCTGAGCGTTCTCAATGAAAGCCAGATCTACCGCATCGATCACTTCCTGGGCAAAGAAACGGTCCAGAACATCATGATGTTCCGCTTCGCCAACGGCTTATTTGAGCCTGTCTGGAATCGCGACCGCATCGATCACGTCCAGATCACGGTTGCCGAGACGGTGGGGGTGGAGCGGCGGGGTAAATTCTATGAAAAGACCGGAGCGCTGCGCGATATGGTTCCGAATCATGTTTTTCAACTGGTGGCAATGACCGCCATGGAAGCGCCGAACTCATTCAGCGCGGACGCAGTTCGTTCGGAGAAAGTGAAAGCGATACAAGCGATCAGAGTCTGTCATTTGAAGGATGTCCCTTGTAATGCCGTTCGGGGACAATATGCCGCCGGTGAGATGGACGGCCAGGCAGTGGCGGGATACCGGCAGGAGCCGGATGTTTCGCCGGAATCGAATATCGAAACCTATGTGGCGCTAAAGCTGGCAATTGAGAACTGGCGCTGGTCGGGCGTGCCTTTTTATATCCGGACCGGCAAGCGGCTGGCGATCCGGAAGACGCAGATCGCAATCAAGTTCAAAGAGACCCCTGCCGCGCTGCTGCGCGATACACAGGTAAAGAAGCCGGCCCCGAACTGGTTGCTGCTTCGCATACAGCCGGACGAAGGCATTTCGTTCGAGTTCGGCGCGAAAATTCCGGGCCCCACCATGAGGCTCGGCGATGTGCGTATGGATTTCAAATATCAGGATTACTTCGGGACCGCGCCTGCCACAGGATATGAAACGCTGATCTACGATGTGATGATCGGGGATGCGACGTTGTTTCAGCGCGCCGACAATATCGAATCCGGCTGGCGAGTGGTTCAGCCCGTTCTCGACTATTGGGCTGCGGAAAAACCGAAGTTCCCGAACTACGACGCGGGCAGCCAGGGTCCGGCAGAGGCGGACGACTTGCTCAAACACGATGGGCGAGCCTGGCGGGCCATCAAATAGAAACCGAATGATGGAGAGCGCGGAATTTGCGCAGCAGCTCATACATAACTACCGCTCCGGCGCTGGCAACGTTTAACGAATGCTTTAGTCCGAGCATGGGGATACGCACGTGCGTGTCGCAAACCGCCAGGAGTTCGGGCGCAAGGCCATCGACTTCGTGACCGAATAGAACGCACACAGGAAAGCGCGGACGCCAATCGAAAATATCGACCCCCTGCAGACTGGTTTCGATAGCGGCGATTTCATACGCATGAAGACGGAGGCGGTCGATTGCGGCAAGCGGATCGCTAACAGCTTCCCAGGCGACGCGCGTTTCGGCGCCCAAGGCAGTTTTCGTGATGCCGCTCTTCGGGGGATGCGCGGTGATGCCGCTGATCAGAAGGCGCTCGATTCCCGCTCCGTCGGCAGCACGAAAAAATGCGCCCACATTATACATGCTGCGAACATTATCGAGCAGAATTGAGACCGGCAGCCGCAGGTTGGAATAGGCGCCGGCTACAGCGGTTGCACGGTACGGAACACGCTCCATTCAATTATTTGCGGCTCAGGCCCGCGCGCTTCCACAGTTCATCTACTCGCTGAACCACTTCGGAAGACATTTGAATCACATTTGGCCAGCGGCGCTGGAACCCTTCCGAAGGCCATTTTGTCGTCGCATCAACGCCCATCTTCGAACCAAAATTCGGCAAGCGGCTGGAGTGGTCGAGCGAATCGATGGGGCCAAGGGAGAATTCGACGTCCCGCTGCGGGTCGATGTTGTTGAGGGCTTTCCAGGTGACCTCAGCGACGTTTTGCACGTCCACATCTTCGTCCACCACAACGATGCACTTGCTGAACATCGCCTGGCCCAGTCCCCAGATGGCGTGCATGACTTTGCGGGCGTGGCCCGGATAAGACTTGCGTATGGAAATCAGAACGAGATTGTGAAAGATGCCCTCGGCGGGCATACAGATATCGCGGACTTCCGGCAACTGCATCCGCATCAAGGGCAAAAAGATGCGCTCAATTGCCTTGCCCATATAAAAGTCCTCCATGGGTGGCGGCCCGACAATGGTCGTCGCGTAAACAGGATTCTTGCGATGCGTAATGCACTCGACGTGGAAAACAGGGTAATCGTCATCGAGCGAATAGAAACCGGTGTGGTCGCCAAACGGACCTTCGCGGCGAAGTTCACCGAGATTCAAGTAGCCTTCCAGAACAATTTCCGAGTTTGCCGGAACCAGGATATCGGACGTTTCGCATTTCACCATTTCCACTGGCTTGCCGCGAAGAAACCCGGCAAACAGCATCTCATCAATATTGGGAGGCAGCGGCAGAACGGCCGAAAACATGGTAATGGGATCGGCCCCAATGGAGACCGCTACCGCCATTCTGGTTTCCTTCCCTTCAGCGGCCAGACGGCGATAGTGATCGGCTCCTTGCTTGTGTTTCTGCCAGTGCATACCGGTCGTTTGGCCATCGAAGACCTGCATGCGATACATGCCGCAGTTGCGTTTCCCGGTTTTAGGATCGTGCGAGAACACCATGGGAAGCGTGATGAAACGTCCGGCATCACCGGGCCAGCAGTGCAGAATGGGAAAGTAATCGAGCGCAAAATCAGTCCGTCGTATGACCTCTTTACAGACCGCGCTCGATACGGTCTTTGGGAAAGCGGCATTCAACTCGCCGAGTTTCGGGAGGAGCTTGAGTTTCTCAACCAAACCCTCGGGTTTCTGCATTTCAAGGAAGCCCGAAATTCGTTCGGCGACCTGATCCACATGATTGACTCCGAGCGCAATTTCCATACGCCGCATACTGGCGAAGAGGTTGATTGCAAGCGGAACCGTAGAACCCTTGGGTTTCTCAAACAAGAGTGCAGGTCCAGCTTGTTTGACCGCTCGGTCGGCAAATTCAGTGATTTCCAGATGCGGATCGACCGCCAACGAAATGCGCTTCAGTTCGCCTTGCTTGTCCAGCGCTCGAATGAAATCTCTCAAATCGTCGAAGGGCATGGGTACACCCATTATCATGAGAGGGAATTATGAGTGGACGAACGGCGCTGATTACCGGCGCAAGCCGGGGAATTGGCAAGGCGTGCGCGGAATCGCTTGCGGCGGCTGGGTATCGCGTTGTATTGGCTGCGCGCTCGACGGACAAGTTGGAGGAAACAGCGGCTAGCCTTCGCGATCGAGGTGGAGAAGCCTTTGCTATTCAGGTGGATCTCGCCAGCCAGGAATCCATTGCGAACGGGTTTTCAAAAGCCGCGAAGGAGTTTGGGCGGATTGACATCTTGGTGAATAACGCAGGAATCACGAAAGATGGGCTCGCCGTTCGCATGAAGCAGGTGGACTGGGATATGGTTTTGCAAACAAACCTGAGCGGCCCGTTCTATGCCGTTCAGCAGGTTCTCCCAGGCATGATGCGAGAACGCTGGGGACGCATCGTGAACATTTCGTCCGTCGTAGGCGAGATGGGAAATCCAGGCCAAGCTAACTATGTCGCATCGAAAGCCGGGCTAATTGGCTTGACGAAATCGCTGGCCCGCGAGATCGGAAGCCGGAACATTACGGTGAACGCGGTTGCTCCCGGATTTGTCGGCACCGACATGACGCACGGCCTGACTGACGAATTAAAGCAGAAGATGATCGACGAAACGCCATTGAAGCGTATGGGAACGCCGGAAGATGTAGCCGGAGCGGTGAAGTTTCTTGTTAGCGACGAGGCGGCCTTTATCACCGGACACGTGCTGGACGTGAACGGTGGGATTTACATGTAGCTTGGGTAGAGATGGCAAACAATATCGGCACCCATCGCGACGAAAAATTCAATGCGGGCCTGGTGCAAATGGCCTGCTCAACCGATCCGGACGCGAATCTCCGGAAGGCAATAGACGGCATTCGCGATGCGGCAAGCAAGGGCGCGGAGATTGTGTGTTTGCAGGAGCTCTTTCGCAGCCAGTATTTCTGCCGCGAAGAGAAGGCCGAATTGTTTGACTTGGCGGAACCGATACCAGGGCCTTCTACCGAAGCGCTCAGCTCGGTTGCACGCGAATTGCAGGTTTCGATTGTGGCTTCACTCTTTGAAAAGCGTGCCCAGGGGCTGTATCACAATACCGCCGCGATTCTGGATGCGGACGGCTCACTCGTGGGCGTCTACCGCAAAATGCACATTCCCGACGACCCCCTGTATTACGAGAAGTTCTACTTCACGCCGGGCGATCTTGGGTTTCAGAACTTCGAGACCAAGTATTCGCGAATCGGGGTGCTGGTCTGCTGGGATCAGTGGTATCCGGAGGGTGCGCGCATCACCAGCCTGCAGGGCGCAAATGTGCTGTTCTATCCAACCGCGATTGGCTGGCACCCTTCTGAAAAAGAGCAGTACGGCGCCGCGCAACTGGACGCCTGGCGAACCATACAACGCGCACATGCGATTGCGAACGGCGTATTTGTCGCGGCCGTCAACCGGACGGGATTCGAAGGACCTCCCGACAACGGCATTGAATTTTGGGGAAACTCGTTCGTCGCCGATCCGTTCGGCCGGGTGCTCGCGGAAGCCTCAACACACGAAGAAGAGGTCCTGGTTGTGGAATGCGATCCGAAGCAGATGGATGAAGTCAGGCGTAACTGGCCGTTTCTGCGAGACCGCCGGATCGATGCCTACGCGCCGATCACGAACCGGTGGCTTGGCTGATTGATGGCAAACGAAACACCCGCCGCGCTCGGCTTTCGGATGCCGGCCGAGTGGGAGACGCACGAAGCGACCTGGCTCGCCTGGCCGCACGAAATCACGGACTGGCCGGGGAAGTTCGCTCCGATAGCCTGGGTTTACGGTGAAATCGTAAGACACCTTTCTCGCGTGGAAAAAGTGCGGATACTGGCTCAGAACGAAGAAGTAGAGCGAAAGGCGCGCGCCGTGTTGAAGAAATCCGGCGCACAGCTTGATGCGGTTGAGTTCTTCCAGATCGAGACAGACCGTAGCTGGACCCGGGATTACAGTCCTATCTTTGTGCGCGATAAAGACGGGGGCCGCGGCATCCTGAACTGGCGATTCAACGGATGGGCCAAGTATGCGAACTCGGAGCGGGATGACGCGGTGCCGGAAGCGCTCGCACCACGGCTCGCGTTGCGAATGTGGATGCCCGCCTGGGACGGCAAACGCGTAGTCCTGGAGGGCGGCAGCTTCGATGTGAACGGAACCGGCTCTATTTTGACTACTGAGGAATGCCTGTTGAGTCCGGTGCAGGCGCGTAATCCGGAATTGAGCCGCTGCGACCTGGAGCAGATCTTCCAGGAGTACCTGGGCGCCGGTCACACTCTGTGGCTGCGAAACGGCATCGCCGGAGACGATACGCACGGACATATTGACGATCTGGCGCGCTTCACCGATACGCGTACGGTGGTGATTGTCACAGAGGAAGATCCGAGCGAAGTGAATTATGAGCCGTTGAGAGAGAACCTGGCGTTGCTTCGAGAGATGCGCGATCAGGATGGCGCCGGACTCCGCATAGAGACGTTACCGATGCCCCAACCGGTATTCTTTGCCGGACAGCGTTTACCGGCGAGCTATGCGAATTTCTACATTGCGAACCGGCTGGTCCTGGTCCCGACCTTTAATGACGCTAACGATCGCCGCGCGCTCAACAAAATTGCTGAGCTATTTCCGGATCGCGAAGTGGTCGGCATCGCCTCAACCGACCTGGTACTTGGCCTGGGCGCTTTGCACTGCATGACCCAGCAGCAGCCCGCCTGATATTTGCATGCTGCTAACCGGCCTCGCGACGATCCCCGTACTGATCTGGACTTACCTGCTCTTCGGCCGCGGCGGATTTTGGCGTGTTCCACAGCTCCTTCGGCCTGTAGGTCTCGCGCGACCGGGCACAAAGCGCGTCGTCGCGGTCATTCCCGCCCGTAACGAAGCAAAGGTTATTGACACTGCCGTGACTTCATTACTGGAGCAGGACTTCCCCGCCCCGCTGCGCGTTATCGTGGTTGACGATGCAAGCACGGACGGCACCGCGGAGGCGGCGCAGTCTGCGGCGAAACAATGCGGCGCAGAGGCTCGTTTAAGCGTAATCGAAGGAAAACCTTTGATTCCCGGATGGACGGGAAAGCTGTGGGCTCTCTCCCAAGGCAGCAAGGCCGCGATGGCGCTCAATCCCGACTATCTGCTGTTGACGGATGCCGATATTCGCCACGGCGAGAGCAGCGTGGCAAAGCTGGTGGAAATAGCGGAGTCGCGCGGCTGCGATCTGGCCTCATATATGGTTACGCTGCGGTGCGAAACGGCAGCCGAAAAGGCCCTGATTCCGGCTTTTGTGTTCTTCTTCTTCATGCTCTATCCACCGGCCTGGATCGCGTCTGACCGGAAGCGAAGCGCAGGAGCGGCCGGCGGCTGCATTCTGATTCGTCCAGAGGCGCTCACAAGGATCGGCGGCCTGCAAACAATCCGCAACGAAGTGATCGACGATTGTGCGCTCGCGCAAGCTGTGAAGCAAGCCGGCGGCCGAATCTGGCTAGGGATGACCGCTCAAACCGAAAGCATCCGCAGCTACGGAACCGCCGGCGAAATTGGCCGTATGATCTCACGAACAGCGTTTAATCAACTGGACCATTCACCGCTGGTGCTGGCAGGCACAGTAATCGCGCTGTTCTTCACGTATCTGCTGCCGCCGGTCCTGCTATTTTCAGGCAGACGGATGCCTGCTGCTCTGGGAGCCGGCGGCTGGCTGCTCATAGCAACCGCATACCGCCCGATCGTCCGATTCTACCGGCGTTCGTTTTGGTGGATATTCTGCCTTCCGGCAGTGGCGCTTTTCTACACGGCCGCTACAATTCACTCGGCAGTGCAATACAGCCGTGGTAAAGGCGGCGAATGGAAGGGGCGCATACAAGACGCGCGCGCCTACAAGTAAAGCTGTCTACCAGCGATTTTTGCTGCCGCCGAAATCGCGTTGGCGGCCACCGCCCCCACCGGCCGACCGTTCACGGCGTTCCGGAGGACGAGCCTCGTTCACAACCAATGCGCGTCCCATCAAAGCGCGGCCATTGCAGCTCTGCACGGCCTGCGTTGCAGCCGCATCGTCGTTAATCTCCACGAATCCAAAGCCTCTTGCCTCACCGCTGAAGCGGTCGCGAAGAATATTCACACTATCGACGTGCACGCCTGCTTCTTCAAAGAAAGCCTGCAAGTCGCTTTCCGTAGCTTTGTAGGGCAAATTGCCTACGAACAGCTTTATCACTCACACTCTCCTAACTGTTGTTCGGGAACCTGGTATCTGGGTTGGGCGATCGATTGAGGGGTCACTCCAAGGGGGAAAACCGAAGACTCCAAACTGACTTTATTAATGGTCCCATAATTCGGGATAGGAAGAAAGCCGAAACCAATCCGTCACGCAATTTCCCCAGGGACCCGTTCAAGAAACCTGGTTGCGCGGTCATCGCGGAGTAATCAGGCCGCCGAGTTTATCCTGTTCGCTCGCGCCTTGCCGCGAGAAGCGCGTCGAGAACGCTTCCAGATATTTCAAGCCGGATCCTGTGTTAAAGAGAACGATGCGGTCCTGTGATTTTAGAAAGCCGGTCTGCAGCAGACGTCTCGCGGCGGCAACACAAGCGCCACCTTCTGGAGCAGCAAAAATCCCCTCCCGCTCAGCCAGTTCGAGAGTGGCATCGAGTATCTCTTCGTCCGCGATAGAGATTGCGGTTCCCTTGCTCTCACGAATAGCCCGCAGCACCAGGAAGTCTCCCAGCGCTTTCGGTACGCGCAGACCGCTGGCCACTGTGTGGGCATCGTTCCAAAACACGCTCGCCTCGGTATTCTCCTCGAAGGCGCGGGTAATCGGTTGGCAGCCGGCCGCCTGGACGGATATCATCTTCGGCCGCCGATTGCCGACCCAGCCTAGCTCTTCCAATTCAGCGAACGCTTTCCACATGCCGATCAAGCCCACGCCGCCTCCGCATGGGTAAAAGATTGCGTCGGGAAGGTGCCAGCCGAACTGCTCGGCAACTTCGTAACCCATGGTCTTTTTGCCTTCGATACGGTAGGGCTCCTTGAGCGTGCTGATATCGAACCATCCTTCGCGTTCCCTTCGTTCGGCAACGACGCGTGCGCAATCGCTGATGAGACCATCAATCAGCGTGACATTTGCTCCAAACGACTTGCACTCAATGAAGTTCGCCTGCGGCACATCGCGAGGCATGAAAATGTGCGCTTCAAGGCCACCGGCGGCGGCGTATGCCGCCAGAGCACTGGCCGCGTTTCCGGCGGACGGGATCGCCAGCTTTCGCACACCGAATTTTTTGGCCATGGTCACAGCACACGACAGCCCGCGGGCTTTGAAAGAACCGGTTGGATTGCGGCCCTCGTCTTTGATCCATAGGTCCTCCGCGCCGATCCCTTGCCCCAGAGCCCGGGCCTGCATCAGCGGAGTCCAGCCCTCCTGTAAGGTGATGGCCTCACCCAGCTCGGCCGGCAGAACCGGGGCATAGCGCCACATGCTTGGCAACGCGTCGCGAAGATCCGATCGTTTCCAAGCGGCGGCTATGTTTGCCAGGTCATATTTGACCAGCAGCGGGCCGCCGCATTCACAAACGTTTTGAGCCTGGTTCGCGTCGAAAGCCCTGCCGCAACGGCTGCATTCCAATTGGGATGGTTTGCCCATAAGCCTGTGCCAATCGTAACTCTGTCAAGTTTTTTCGGTTACATCCGTATTGGTAAGACAAAATTGAGCCCCATTTTCGTGACAATGGCCGAAATCTTGTGCCACAATACCCGTAAGCCCAAAACTTGCCAAGGAGCGCACGTGCAATATCCCTTAAGCCGGGAAGAACACGCTGCCATGGCCAGATACCTGTCTGGTATCAGGAAGCAACTGCAGGACGTTTCAGACCTGTTTGCAGCGCGTTATGGTAAAAACAGCAGTATCGCTGAAATTGCGGTAAAGACCCTTGTATCAGCAACGCTGCTTGAGCACGAACTCATGCTGCTAGAGGGAGATAAGGAACCCATAAGCGAAGCCGATCTGGATGGGATTATCGCCGGTTTGTACTAGCGCCATTTCGATACTTACCCGCTGTTTGCAGGCTGGCGGACTCTTCATAGCCTGTATTTCGCTGTGTTCTGCAGCGGAGAATGTCTGCCTGAAGAACGGTTTCTGCATGCAGGCCGATTCCCATACTCGGAACGATCAGGTGCTGATCCTACACATCGGCTCCGGCACTCTGGAGTTCCCGGCAAGCGCGGTCTCTCAGATTCAGACTATGCCGGGCGATCACGCCCAAAGCATCCAAAGCCATTCCAGTGCGCCGGCAGCGACCGCCCGCGACCTGCTGAAGGCGGCGGCGAAAGCGCAAGGTTTACCCGAAGAACTGGTGCAAAGCGTAGCTCGCGCGGAATCCGGCTTCCGGCCGGATGCCGTTTCCCGCCGGGGCGCCCTCGGACTGATGCAACTCATGCCCGGAACAGCAGCCAGCTTGGGCGTGAACCCCCAGTGCGCTGCCGAGAATGCGGAAGGCGGGGCAAAATACCTGCGGTCGCTCCTGCTGCGCTACCACGGCGATTCCGCGCTTGCTCTGGCCGCATACAACGCGGGACCGGGGGCAGTGGCCCGCTTCGGAGGCGTGCCGCCCTATGAAGAAACTCGTCGATATGTGACCAGAGTTCTGAACGAGTACTCCCGGCAACGCACGCCGGAGTCCAAGGCCAGCGCCGGAGAGCGCATCAGTAGGCCCAGCGCCACAAACTAGCTCCCGCCGTATAGCCCGCGCCCACAGCCGCGAAGAGCACCAGGTCACCTTTCTTTAAACGCCCGTCCGCAATCGCATCTCGGGTCGCAAGGGGAATGGTTGCGGCGGTTGTGTTGCCATATTTATCCAAATTCAAGACAACCTTTTCCGGAGGTAGCCCGAGACGCTCGGCAGTCGCTGAAATAATTCGTTTGTTGGCCTGATGCGGAATCAGCAGCTTCACATCGCTCGGTTTAAGGCCATGTTTTTTTAGCAGGTTGTCGCATAGCTCATACATCTTGCGAACCGCGAACTTGAACACCTGCTGGCCCTCCTGCTTCACATAATGCAGCCGCTTGGCGACGGTCTCCGCGCTGGCAGGGAGACGGCTCCCGCCCGCGGGCATATTCAGAAACTGAGCTCCCGATCCGTCAATTTCGCTTATATGGCCGATAAACCCTTCGGCTGGGTTCTCGGAAGGCTCAATCAGAAACGCTCCGGCGCCGTCCCCAAAGAGAATGCAAGTGCCGCGATCCGTGTAATCGATGATGCGGGACATTGTGTCAGCGCCAATTACCAGCACTTTTCGGTGCGTCCCGGCCGATACCAGGTGAGCGCCCGTTGTCAGGCCGTACAGAAACCCCGAGCAGGCCGCGACCAGATCAAAACCCCACGCGCCGACCGCGCCTAGCCGGTTCTGAACCAGGCACGCGGTGGAAGGAAACAACATGTCCGGCGTGACCGTGCACACGATAATCGCATCGAGTTCTGATGCCTCGATACCCCTTTGGCCGAGCGCCTCGCGAGCGGCGGCGACGGCCATATCGGAGGTGGCTATCTCTTTGGTTGCAATGTGACGCTCCCGGATGCCGGTCCGCTCGACAATCCAGGCATCATTTGTCTCCACCATTTTGGAAAGGTCATCGTTGGTTAGAATTCCAGGCGGCACAAAGCAGCCCAGGGCACTGATCTTGGCGGTAGGCAATTACGCTGTCCTCTCCATAATTTGAATCTTGCCGGATCCTGGAAAGGACCCGGAATCACCATGTTACAGTTGGTTGGAAATGCAAGTCGAGACTGCTCTGTTCTTTGAGACGGTTGAGCAGATTTATGAGCGCGTTTTCCGTACCCTGAAGCCGCGGACGCCGCTCCCGGAAATCACGGTGCGCTTTCGGAAGTACGCGAACGCAAACAGTCGTATCCGTCTGGAAGCAGGTCATCTCCGGGTCGATATCAGCGATTTGCTCCAAGGAGCGCCCGCCCCGATCCAAGAGGCGCTGGCATTGATCCTGATTTCGAAGTTGTTTCGAAAAACCCTCGACGATGGTGTTGTCGCGCGGTACCGGCGCTATCTGAATCGCGCCGACGTTCGCAGAACCTTGCACCTTGTGAAACAGGAACGCGGACGAAAGGCTTTTCTCGATGCCAGGGGCCGCTTTTACGATCTGGCACAACTCTTCGAGGAGCTGAATTTCAAATATTTTCATGGCCTCATGGCCCGGCCGCAGCTAGGGTGGAGTTTGCGCCCCTCGCGCAGTACGCTGGGACACTACGATCCTTCCCACAATGTAATCGTGCTAAGTAACCTGCTCGATTCCCCGAAGGCATCGCAGTTGATTGTGAACTACATTCTGTTCCATGAGATGCTTCACTTGCGTTTTCCGACAGAACATCGGGGCGCGCGCCGCTGCGTTCACACGAAGGAATTTAAAGCGGCCGAGAAGAATTTCGAAGAGTATGGGAAGGCAAAGGCAGAACTAAGGAGCTTTGTGGAATCAAAGCTGTAAGATAAGATGGCGAAACGTCAGGCCATCTGAATGGCCGCAATCGAGTGGAGTTGCGCGCTCATCTCCTCCAGCCGCGAAATCAAGCCCGCAGCAGCTACGTAGCGGAAACCGATTTTGCAACAAGCGTAGTTTAGCTCAACTCTCAGTACGCTAAGTGAGAAGCGCACCTTCAACCAGACCAGTTTTGAAACCAGTTCGGAGCAGTCGTCGGGCGAGTTAGCCAGAATCGCGCGAGCGGCCACATGCAACCGGTTGAAATCGAGAATCAGCCGATTCAGGTATTGCCGGAAGATTCGCAGCCGGTCATGCCTTAACTTGCGATACAGCGAAAGATCGAAGCCCGGTTGACGCCAGAGGAAATTGAAATCCTCTTCGGCCAGTAAATTCTGCATCGGGTAATAAGAGGAAGGGGAAAAGCTTTCCAGCCACTCCGGAGTGATCTCCTCGATGGTGCACTTTCGAAACAGCCTCAAAATCACTGGCAAGAGCAATGCCAGCCCTAGGGCCCCGAGGAGCAGTGGAGTAAGAACCAACGCAGTAGGCAAGATGGTCTCCGTAGTGTATACAGTACAGGAATGCCCGGCGTATTTCAAGACCTGAGGTTTCTTTTTTTACGGTAACCGCTGATTTATTTACGGAAACCCGAAAAAGCCCTACCGTAATTTGGGCACCGAGGCGAACCGGCGTATTTTCAGCTATGCGAAGTGGAGCCGAGTTGCTGCCTGCGATTCACGTTCAGCAAGGCATTATTTAAGGCCTCCAGCTGCCCGATCAGGCGCTTCTGCTCCTCCTTCCGCCAACTGTGTCCCATTCGGACTGGAACGGTTTCGCCTTCGGCGCGAATGAAGATCAACCAGTAGAGATAGCACGCGCTCAAAACGAAGCTGATCCCGTTGCTCACCAGATCGAGGCTGCCCGGGGAGAAATAGCTGCGGACCAACATTAATGCCATTTCCGCGCCGAAATAAACCACCAGGCCCACGCTGAACACGGCCAGGTTCCGGGGCATCTGGACGGGGAACCAGAGGACAAAGGCCAGAATTCCACCAAACACGAGAACCGCGATGGTGGCGACCACGCGTTCCACAATGAATGCAATGCCGAGGGCATGGACGATCGGGCTCTCCGCAGCCGCTACCCGCGCGGCGGAGTATTCAGGAGCAAAGCTTAGGATTGCCAACCCAATGGCGATCGGAATCAGGTAATTGAGCAGCTTTCGGGAGAACTTCAGAATGCCAGGAACCGAGTGGAGTACGGCGGACACGAAGGAATAGACCATCCAAAGCGAGAGGATCCACGCGATGCAGCGCATCGCCATCCAGGTGAGCCGGTAATCCAGCCGCGCATCGTGCGCGAAAAATTCGTAAAACGCAACCGACGACGAGAGCAGATCGAATATCAGGAAAATGCAGAACACCCGGTAGACGCTATGCAACCGCAGAAATAGCAGACGAAGGACAAGGCAGACGCTCAGCACATCGCAAATTTCCTGTGCTGCGCGAGTCCAATTCATCTTTAATCGCAGGCTTCCTTGGATGTTAGAGCAAAACCCAGAATCAATCAACCTCAGGGAAGTGACACTACCCCACCCGGATTACCTGGCCAGGGCGCTGCCCGGAGAGGATAATGGGCATCTCGTGCGTCCCTAGCCCAGCGGCGGGTAGGGGCTGCCCGGGTGCGGAAGCGGCGGGTTGAAGCCGATCAGCAGCGGCGGGTAGGGGCTGCCCGGGTGTGGAAGCGGCGGGTTGAAGCCGATCAGCAGCGGCGGGTAGGGGCTGCCCGGGTGTGGAAGCGGCGGGTTGAAGCCGATCAGCAGCGGCGGATAGGGGCTGCCCGGGTGCGGAAGCGGCGGGTTGAAAGCTGTAACCGATCGGGTAAGTGAGTCGTCCAGATGGGGAACGAGCCGGTCCCCTGCTTTGGCAGACAAACTGCTAACCAGAGCAATAGCTAGAAATGCACCGAGTATTCCTTGTTTCATAGATCAATTAGATTGTTTAGACTGGAGGTTTTTCGCAGAGCGTTATACCCGTAAGATAGCGGTGGGGAAACAGGGAACTCTAGGGTAATTACCACGTTTTCCGGTATCGGAACGGTCTAGTCCTCCCGGTACTGTACAAACTTGAATACCCGTAATATCCGTGTATCATTGAAATTACGAAGTTAAATGCTGCGGGACAAGGCGGCCATTGACGAGCACGAGACCTCAGAAACACTCTGGGTCAGAGATTTATCCCTCATTGAGAGCTCCTATGGCAGGCTTGTTTACCTGGCGGGTTTGCGCAATCCCGATACCGGACGGTATGAGCACTATGGATTTAACCAGGCATACTCGGGCGTTCTCGTGGCGAGCCGCGCTCTAAAGCGGGTGCATGAATCCATCTTTCGGGAATGGGTAAGCTATCCCCTAGAACGCAAGAAAGCCGATATTGAGCTGTATATATCGGGAATTGACCAAGTAGACAGAACCGAATTACTAGATGCGTGGCTGCGGCTTACGCCTTATAAGAACTTGGTACCTGCTTCCATCCGCGGTCCTGAACGGGAAAAACACATCTCAGACTTCGAAGCTATTCTCGGCCTGCTGAGGAATGTGTATGGCGTCGCCTCACCAGATCTAAACGCATAGCAACGCCGACTACCTGCCCTACTACGTCGATCTCTCCGGGAAACCTGAAAACTTCCGGCAGTACCTGGGAATTTGGATAGCACTGAAGAATCAGAAATCCTCCCCTCTCGGTACACCAACGGCAACGGTAGCCATTGCGGTCCTCCAGGAAATAAATAGGGCGTTCGAATTCATGCAGCCAGCCCCCTTTGGCGATGTGCCGCCTGGCCTCATCGATCTGAATGAGCGAGCCCGGCGCAATCAGAGGGTGCATGGACCAGTCATCAGAGCCGATAAGCCCGTAGCGCTGATTCCGTACGTCCGCAGAGTTTAGCAGCGTCAGGGGAAGCTTTCCCCAGCGATGTAGGTAACGGCTCAAATAGGATGTGCGCCGGAGTTCCGCAATAGAGTCGAACTCGACAGGAAGATCGATGCAGGTGCGTTCAGGAATGTGGAAATCCACCGGACGC
Source organism: Bryobacteraceae bacterium (assembly GCA_025980435.1). Classification (GTDB taxonomy): domain Bacteria; phylum Acidobacteriota; class Terriglobia; order Bryobacterales; family Bryobacteraceae; genus Bog-105. Next base: position 23,678 of record JAICXK010000005.1, on the reverse strand, counting down.
GTTTGCGGAAGCGAAATTCTGGAGCCGTCTGCCGGCATGTTTGCCAGATCAACGCCGTACGACGCCAGGACGGCCTCGAAGTCAAGGCCGTAAATTGCGCAGAGTGAATAGAGGCGGTAAATGGAAGGAATAGTCCCCTTGTTTTCTATATCTGCCAGTCGACTGAGACCGACGCAGAATTCCTGGCTGCCGCGTGCCGCCGCGATTCGCTGGCTCGCTTCTTCAACATCGCGGTATTTCAACCGCAGACGCTCGCGGGCATTCCTTAATTTTTTACCGGCTTCCTGCATTTTCGTGGGGGGCATGCGCCTTCCCGCGGACGCGCCACGGGCGGGAAAGCGCTCGTCCCGGCATGTTGTTCTGTTTTCAGAACAAACGTCGATAGTATACCACCTCGGATCCAATTGCAACCGGAGCAAAAAGCCCAAACGCCGCCTTCAGAGGCGTCCTGAGTCGCTGGAGGGTACTGAAGATAAAGAGAATTCTGATCGTAGTAGGGCCGGGAAGCCTTAACGTACACTAGAGGGACATGTCGCAGCGCGCCACCGCTTCTGTTGCATTCCAAGGCGAACGCGGAGCCTTCAGTTACTCCGCCGCGTTGAAATTATTGGGCGCTTCAATACGGGATTTGCCGTGCGCAACATTTCGAGATGTTTTCGAATCGCTGAAATCCGGCAAGGTTAAGTTCGCCGTCCTTCCTATTGAAAACACATTACACGGGAGCGTGCATGAGAATTATGACCATTTGCTGGAGTACGGTTTCCCAATCTGTGGGGAGACTAATATCCGCATTGCCCACAACTTAATAGCCATGCCGGGGACTCGATTCGGAGATGTCCGAAAGGCGTTTTCTCACCCGGTCGCACTGAATCAGTGCCGGCAATTCTTTCAAAAGCATAAAAAGATCGAGCCCGTATCGTTCTACGATACGGCTGGAAGTGTAAAAATGCTGAGCGAACGCAGTGAACCAGGGGCGGCGGCGATCGCATCCGAAACGGCAGCCCAAATCTACAAAGGGGAGATCCTGAGGCGTAATATCGAGGACGACCGTCAAAACTTTACGCGATTTTTTCTGTTGACGAAACAGCCGCGGCATCGCCAGACCGGATCCGGCGTGTGGAAAACATCTGTGGCATTCTCGACGGAAAACGCGCCGGGAGCCCTGTTTCGGGCGATGGCGTGCTTTGCGCTTCGCGACCTCAACCTCACCAAGATCGAATCGCGGCCGCTACGCGGCAAACCGTGGGAGTACTTGTTCTACGTCGATCTTATCGGCCGGGCGGACGATAGACCTGTTCAGAATGCGCTGAACAATCTCAGCGAAACGACCCGTTTCGTCCGAGTGCTGGGCAGCTACCGGCCAACCTCCTAGCCAGGCGGGCCGGACTGCGATCAGATGTCGTAATAGAGCGCAAACTCGTATGGATGCGGCCGCAAGCGGACCGCTTCGGCCTCCGCTTTGCGCTTGTAGGAGACAAACGTCTCAATCAGTTCTTCGGAGAACACATCGCCCTTCGTGAGAAAAGCGTGGTCTTCTTCCAGGCATGTCAGCGCTTCATCCAGCGATGCGGGCATGGAAGGAACTTTTTTCATTTCTTCCGGAGAGAGGTCATAGATGTCCTTATCGAGCGCTTCGCCCGGGTCGATCTTCGAGGCGATTCCGTCGAGACCGGCCATCAACATAGCGGCAAATGCCAGATAGGGATTCGAAGCAGGATCGGGCGGGCGGAACTCAACACGCTTTGCTTTCGGACTGTTCGAGTACATGGGAATTCGAACTGCTGCAGACCGGTTCCGGCGCGAATACGCCAGATTCACGGGAGCTTCATAGCCCGGAACCAGCCGCTTGTAGCTATTCGTGGTGGGCGCAATGATGGCCGATAAAGCGCGGGCATGCCGCAGAAGGCCTCCGATATACCAGAGCGCCATCTGGCTCAAGCCCGCATAATTGTCTCCCGCAAATAAGGGCTTGCCTTGGCTCCAGAGGCTCTGGTGCGTGTGCATGCCGTTGCCGTTGTCTCCGAAAAGCGGCTTGGGCATGAAGGTGACGGTCTTGCCGTACTGGTACGCGACGTTCCGCACGATGTACTTATACAGCATCATGTTATCGGCGGATTTGACGAGCGTGTCGAATCGCTGGTCGATTTCACACTGGCCGCCGGTAGCAACTTCGTGATGATGACACTCAATAGCCAACCCGCACTCGAGCATGGTTGCAACCATCTCGCTCCGCAGATCCTGGTAGTGATCGGTGGGAGGAACCGGGAAATAGCCTTCCTTGTAGCGCGGCCGGTATCCAAGATTGTTGTGTTCGCGGCTGGAGTTCCAACGTCCTTCCTCGGCATCGATGAAGTAGAATCCGCTGTGCTGGTTCTGATCGAAGCGGATGTTATCAAAGATGAAAAATTCGGCTTCGGCGCCGAAGTACGCCGTGTCGGCCTGCCCGCCATTCTTTAGAAACAGCTCGGCCTTTTTGGCGATCCAGCGCGGGTCCCGATCATAATGCTGCCGGGTGATCGGATCGATAATGTCGCCGAGCATCACCAGGGTCCGTGTCTCGGCAAACGGGTCCATGAACGCGCTGGAGCCGTCCGGAATGATCAACATATCGCTTTCGTTGATAGCCGCCCAGCCGCGGATACTCGAGCCGTCGATGCCGAAGCCGTCTTCGAACGATCCCTCATCCAGCATGCTGATGGGGTAAGAGATGTGTTGGCTCAGACCGGGAAGATCGGTGAAGCGCAGGTCAAACTGCCGCGCATCATTCTTCTTCGCATAATCCAGAACTTCTTGTGCGTTCATAGTTCTCCAGCGGAAAATCTTTTGAGCAGGAATGTGAGGGCGGCTGGTTCAGCCGCCGAAATATTCCAGGAATCCGATAGAATAGCGCATCGCTCCTGGGGCTCCAAACGTTTGCATGCTCGAAAATGAAATGAGATGCCTGTCAGGACCAATAGCCAAACCGGTCAAATGACTCTGGCGCTTGCTCCGGAACGAAGAGTTTTCGGGGTAAGCGAGCTGAGCGCGGCCATTCAAGACCTGTTTGCCGGCGAGTTTCGGAACATCTGGGTGGCCGGCGAAATCTCCGGCTGCAGGGCGGCCGCAAGCGGCCACACTTATTTCTCCCTGAAGGATGAACAGAGCCAGGTGAAGTGCGTTCTATTCAAGGGTAGCGCGAGGTTTGCGAAATTCAAGCCGCAAGACGGAATGTCGGTGATTGCGCGCGGCAGCCTGGAGGTATATGAAGCGCGCGGCGAGTACCAGCTCATCGTCGAGCTTCTGGAACCGCAGGGAGCCGGTGCGCTGCAGCTTGCCTTTGAGCAGCTCAAGAAAAAGCTTCTGGCGGAAGGACTGTTTGAGCCCGGCAGGAAGCGGCCCCTGCCGAAGCTCCCGCGGCGTCTGGGCGTGGTGACATCTCCGTCGGGGGCGGTAATCCGCGATATCCTCCACGTGCTCGCGCGGCGCTTTGAAGGCATCCATGTGCGTATCTACCCGGCCCAGGTCCAGGGCGAGGGATCCATCGAGCAGGTTTGCGCGGGGCTGCGCTTCTTCAGCGAGAGCGCCTGGGCTGACGTGGTGATTTTGGCACGGGGAGGCGGCTCGCTGGAAGATCTATGGACCTTCAATGAAGAAGCCGTCGCAAGGGCCATTGCAGCCTCGACTGTCCCGGTTATTTCCGCCATCGGGCACGAAACGGATTTCAGCATTGCGGATTTTGTAGCCGACTGCCGTGCCCCGACGCCTTCCGCGGCAGCCGAGATGGTGGTTTGCACGCGAGAGAGTTTGCTGGAACAGATCGCCGGCTGCCGTGCGCAAGCCGTTCAGGCGATCCGCTATCGTTTGCTGCTTGCCTCGCGCGATCTGCGGGACGTTGGAACGGACCGCAGCGCCGCGACGATGCACCGCGTCCTTGCGCGGCGCGCGCAAAAGCTGGACGACCTGGAGTACCAGTTGGACCATCTGGAGCGAGGCCATTTGCAGGGCCATAGCCGCCGCCTCGCCGGACTTACGGGCCGCTTGCAGGCGTGCGATTTGAGGCTGCGGCTCGCGCGAGACCGGCAGCGCGAAGGGGCATTGCGCCAACGCATACTGAACATTATGCAGACCCGCTTGTGGCAGAAACGCCGCGGCTTTGAATCGCTGCACCTGCACCTTAATCAAATCAGCCCTCTCACCGTCCTCGGCCGCGGGTACGCCATCGTCGAAAGAGCGGACGGACAGATTGTTCGTTCTTCCGTCGACACTGCTTTGGAAGAACAGATCAGGATCCGGCTCCACGAAGGCGTTCTACGAGCTGTCGTAACGTCAACTCAGGAAGAGGCATCGTGAGCATGGACCCGGGCCGCGCTATTTGCCTGCTGAGCGGCGGCCTGGACTCCAGCACCTGCCTGGCAATCGCACGCCGGGAAGGCTATGAATGCTACTGCCTGTCGTTTGATTACGGGCAGCGCCATGCGGTGGAGCTCCGGGCAGCGGCACGGATCGCAAACCAGTTGGGCGCACGAGAGCACCGCACCATGAAACTGGATTTGCGGGCTCTGGGCGGCTCCGCTTTGACCTCCGGCATCGAGGTGCCGAAGCATCGAACACAAGCGGATATGAGCGCCGGCATTCCGGCGACCTACGTCCCGGCACGGAACACAATCTTTCTTTCGTGCGCACTCGCTTACGCGGAAGTCGTTCATGCCGCCGCCATTTTCATCGGAGTGAATGCGATTGACTACTCGGGTTATCCGGACTGCCGCCCGGAGTTCATTCACTCTTTTGAGAAGATGGCAAACCTGGCTACCAAGGCCGGCGTGGAAGGCGCGTTGAAAACCACGATCCAGACGCCCCTGATCGCAATGACAAAGGCCGAGATCATTCGCCGGGCCACCGCGCTCGGAGTAGACCTCAGTCTGACGCATAGTTGTTACGATCCCAATCCGGATGGACAGCCCTGCGGCAGCTGCGATTCCTGCCTGTTGCGGGCGAAGGGTTTCGAAGAAATGGGAATTCGCGATCCGCTGTTGGCGTAAGAACCTGTGAAAATCGCCGAAATCTTTTACTCCATTCAGGGCGAAGGGATGCTGGTGGGCGTTCCGTCGGTATTCGTAAGGACATCGGGCTGTAATCTGCGCTGTACCTGGTGCGATACGCCATACACCTCATGGCAACCGCAAGGCCAGGAGCAGCCGCTTCAGGCGATTCTCGAAACTGTCGCGAGTTTCCGCTGCGATCACGTCGTAGTCACCGGCGGTGAGCCGATGATCGCCCCGGAAATTGTCCAACTGACGGAGAGGCTCCGCCGGGCTGGACTGCACATCACGATGGAAACGGCAGGAACGGTTTACGCATCCGTCACGTGCGACCTGATGAGCATCAGCCCGAAGCTCTCGAATTCAGTTCCGTTGGACCGCGAGAATGGCCGCTGGGCCGCACAGCACGAACGGCTGCGGTATCAACCGGATATTCTGCGCCGGCTGATGACGGATTATCCGTATCAGCTCAAGTTTGTCGTCGCCCAGCCCGAGGACATGGCGGAAATCGAGGCGATCCGGAAAGAGCTTGCCGCGACACCGTCGAATATTGTGCTGATGCCGGAGGGGACCCGGCGAGAAATCATCCGGGAACGAGGCTTATGGCTAGCTGAAGTTTGCAAAAACACCGGCTACCGTTACAGCCCCCGGCTGCACATCGATCTTTGGGGCGATAAGCGCGGCGTGTGACGGTCCGATAAACTGAGATTTGAGCGATAAACGCCCCATTCCGCGCGTCGGCGCAGTCAGTTACCTCAATACTGTTCCGCTGGTCTGGGGTATGCTCCACGGCCCTGAGCGCGAAGCTGTTGACCTCTCTTTTTCGATTCCCTCCCTTTGCGCCCAGCGCGTCGAAGAAGGAATTATCGACGTAGGTCTCGTGCCGGTCGCCGAGATCGCGCGTCAGGCCCTGGAAATCGTTCCGGGAGTCGGAATCACCTGCCGGGGCGCAGTGCGCAGTATTCTGCTTTTTTCTCGCGTACCCTGGCCCCGCGTGCGTATCCTTGCCGCGGACGCCAGCTCGCGGACTTCTGTTCAACTGGCGCGTGTCATTCTTCAAGAGCGCTTCGGCGTCGCTCCGGGAATTACGCCGCAGGAACCCGTTTTGAACGAGATGCTCGCGCGTTCCGATGCCGCGCTTGTCATCGGCGACCCGGCGCTGCGGCTTCAACCGGACAAGCTGCCGTATGAGTGCCTGGATCTCGGCGCTGAATGGCTGGCACTCACCGGACTGCCGATGGTATTCGCAGCTTGGGCTGGTAAGCCGGGAATCCCCCTGGCCGCTCTGGAACAAATCACATGCGGTTCGTATCTATTCGGCAAGGGACGAATCGAAGACATCGTGGAGCAGGAACACGCCGCACGGGGCATAACCGCCGAACTCGCGGAGCGCTACCTCTCGCATCATATCCGCTTCGAACTTGGCGCGGATGAACAAAAGGGCCTGGAAGCATTCCTCGAATTAGCGGATCTGCCCCGGCGCAGCGTCGTGCAGAGCGTCGTATGATCACCCGGCAGCAAGCAATTGAGATGTTCGAGAGCGACGACCTGGTCGGAATCGGACTGGAAGCGGATGCCGTCCGTAAAAAGCTGCATCCCGAAGGCATCGTCAGCTATATCATCGACCGGAATATCAACTACACAAATTTTTGCACCGAATACTGCAGCTTCTGCGCCTTCTACCGGCCTATGGGCCATGCGGAGGGCTACATCCTCCCCAAACAGACCATCCTGGATAAGATTCAGGAGACCATCGACCTGGGCGGAACCGGCATCCTCATGCAAGGCGGGCTCCATCCGGATCTGAAGATCGAGTGGTACGAGGATCTTCTTCGGACCATCAAGTCGCGCTCCAACATCTGGTGCCACTGCTTCTCCGCGCCGGAACTCGTGAACATTGCCGAAGTCAGCGGTCTGTCGCTCCGCGACACGATTGCCCGGCTTCGGGACGCCGGCCTGGACTCGATTCCGGGCGGCGGCGCTGAAATACTCGACAACGAGGTCCGGCATCGGATCAGCCGGCTGAAATGCACGACGCAAGAGTGGATTGATGTGCACCGGACAGCGCACTCGCTCGGCATGCGGACGACCGCAACGATGATGTTTGGCACCGGTGAGACGATTGAACAGCGGATGAATCACCTGGATATCGTGCGAAACATTCAGGAGGACACCGGCGGCTTCACCGCCTTCATCCCCTGGTTCTTTCAGCGTGAGTACACCTCACTCGGGCGATTCGTCAAGCAGGAGGCTACAGCCGTCGAGTATCTGAAGATGCTGGCGCTGTCGCGAGTCTATCTCGATAACATCTTGAATATCCAGGCATCCTGGGTAACGCCCGGATTGAAAGTTTGCCAACTTGGATTGCGCTTCGGCGGCAACGACGTGGGCAGCATCATGATCGAAGAGAACGTTGTCTCGGCGGCAGGAACCCACCATTGCGCGACTGAAGAGCAGTTACGCCGGTTGATCCGCGATGCGGGGTTTATTCCCAAGCAGCGCGATACGCTATATCGGACTTACTTTTTGAATTAGCAGCTTTGTGGGGCAGATTGTTAATCTGCGGGCCGATTGTGAATCGGCCCCCTTGCCTTAACTTGCCTGAGTCGATTTCTGCGGGCGGCTGGCCTTCATCTTCTTCGTGTCGAGAGATTTGTTCGACCAGTCTTCGGCCTGAGCAATCAGCGCCTTCGCCTCATCGGGTGAATTCGCGATGTCCGCCTTCTTGCGAAGCAGCAGGTTCATGTACGACATCGCATCTTCGTTCTCTTTGTCGTACTGCAAGCACTTCCTGAGATTGTCGAGACCATCCTCGATCACCTTGCCGTACTTCTCCTGCATCTCGGCGCGGACCTTTTTGTCCTTTAACGGACCAGGATCATCGGCCTTCATATGCTCGTCCACCCGCGCCGTCTGGAGCGGCGTGAACGCTTGCGCCCAGTTGATGACGCCGAGGTAATAGTAGGCTTCGGCATCTTTCGGATCCACTTCGATGCGGCGGCGGTTCCACTTCTTGGCCTCTTCCAGAGCGGCTTGCCGTTGCTCCGGCGTTCCCGTCCCTGCGGAATTGTACGCCATGGAGGCCATCGAAGCCAGTGCCAGAGAATTTGTCGGGTCCTTCTTCAGAACTCGCTCAAACTCCTGCTGCGCGGCATCATAGTTCTTTTTGTTATCTGGTGATTCGGCGCCCGGAACCCATTGAATCATGTATGAGGTCGCCAGGTACAGTTGGGCATTTTGGTTATCGGCATCCAGCCGGACGGCTTCCTTGAAGTGCTTCACCGCTTCGGCGTAGTGATTGTTCTTATACGCCTGGACGCCCTGATTCATCTGATCTCGCGATTCGAGCTTGGCGCATCCCGTGGTGAGTACCACCAGACCGCCGCACAAGGCGAGCATCAACCATCTAGAACTTTGCATTTATCTCGATCCTCTTCCGGAAGCTACTGCCCTGCCTCGACCTTGGGCGTCATAATACCCACTTTGTCCAGACCCGCGCCCTTGGCGTCGTCGATCGCCTTTGCTACGTACCGGTAGTCCACGTCCGGATCGCCTTTGACGAACACGACCTTGGTCGCGCGCGTCTTAAAAATGTCCTGCAGCCGCGCAGTCAAATCGGATTCTTTAATCGGCTGGCCGTTGATCTGAAGGCTCGCGTCCTTAGCGACCTCGATCACAACAGTCGGATCCTGACTTGGCGGGGGCGGAGGCTGGTTGGGCGGTGGCGGCTGCGGCACCAGCGTATTTAGACCATATGGTGTGAGCGGCGTGATCACCATAAAGATGATCAGCAGCACCAGTAACACATCAATCAGCGGGGTGACATTCATATCCACCATGACCCCGGTCTTGCCGCCAACTGCCATTGACATAAAAAGTAAACTCCTCTCAGATGCAGTTACAGGTTTGAACTGCTACTTGTCTCTTTGTTCTTGATCTGTTCGGTAATCAGGCCAAGCTGATCAACGCCCGCGGTGCGCAGATTATCGATCACGTCGGTGATCGCCGCAAAACGCGCCCTGGCGTCTGCCTTGATATAAACCGTCTTGTCGGAGCGATTCTGCTGCAAATCTTTCACTTTGCCGCCCAGTTCGCCCGGTTGTATGAGCGAATTGCCCGGGCTTAAAAAGACTTTGCCGTCGCGCGTGATGGCGATCAGTACGGCGTCTTCCTTGTCCGCATCCGCCATTTTGATCGCGTTATACGTATTTACCTTGTTGACGTTGACCCCTTTCGACAACATAGGAGTGATCACCATGAAAATGATGAGCAGCACGAGCATCACGTCCACCATCGGTGTAACGTTGATGTCGGAAACTACCGGCGGGGCCTTCATTAACTTCATATTTGAGCTCCTCTTGACACTATCCTTCGCTTGACGGCCTGCAGGAAGCGGGAGCGGTCGTAAACCACTCCCGCCGTCCCTCGATTCAACCGGGGCAGAGGTCAAGGATCGGCCGGGTTACCGGGCCGCCGTGACCCTCTCTCTGCGCTTGAGGAAATAATCGATCAGCTCGGAACTGGAGTTGCCCATTTCGACGTCGAATGCTTCAATCCGATTCGAGAAATAGTTAAACACCCAGACCGCCGGAATAGCCACAAACAAGCCGACCGCGGTGGTGATCAGGGCTTCCGAAATACCGCCGGCGACGGCCCCGATACCGGTTGACTTAGAGGTGGAAATTTCCTGGAACGCGTGCATAATTCCGACGACCGTTCCAAACAACCCCACAAAGGGCGCTGTGGAACCGATGGTCGCCAGGCTGCTGACGCCGCGCTTCAACTCGGCGTGCACAATCGCCTCGGCTCTTTCGAGCGCGCGGCGCGAGGCCTCAATGTCTTCGCCGGGAATATCGGAACTCACCTGGTGAGCCTTGAATTCCTGAAGGCCGGCAACCACGACCTTCGCCAGATGGCTCTTGTTGAAGCGGTCGGCAATCTTGATCGCTTCATCCAGCTTGCCTTCGCGAAGAGCGCCGGCCACTGCTGGAGCGAATGCCCGCGACTGTTTCCTGGCTGCGCTATACGCGATGAATCGATCGATCATGACACCGATCGACCACGCCGACATAATAAACAGCACGATGATGACGCATTTGGCGATCGTGCCCATATTGCCCCAGACCGATCGTGGGTCGAAGGCGATTCCCTGGTTTTCCTGGAGTAACCAGAAAGCCCATACCTGAAGTTGTAATACCATGCTTATCTCCTAAGTTGAATCGATTACTGAACGAACTAAAACGAAACTCTACTGGCTCAACGTGAAGTTCACGATGATGTCGGTGACCACTGTGACCGGCTGGCCATTCAGCAAAGTCGGCCGGTACTTCCACTGCAATACGGCCTCTTTGGCGGCCTGGACCAGCAGTGGATGGCCGCGAACAAGCTGCAGATTTTCAATATTGCCTTCCTTGCTGATTACGGCAGTGAACTCGACTGTCCCCTGAACGCGCGCTGACTTGGCGAGCGCCGGATACACCGGCTGCACCTTGCGGATCAGGTTGGCCTCGGCCACCTGGCCTCCGATGCGGACGACGCTGGGAGTCTTGGGCTTGGGAGGCGGAGGCGGAGGCGGTGCGCCGGGCACACCACCCAGCACTCCTCCCAGAACTCCACCGGCAACTCCGCCGGCTTCACCTGTACCGCCTACCACTCCCATGCCTGTATCGGGAGGAGGAGCGGCTTCCTCAATCTTGTTGATCTGTTTGGGAATGACTTTCGGCGCCAGCAACTGGTTTGAAACAAATTGTTTGACAACCGGCTTCTGCACCTTAGGCGCTGCCGGAGGTGGCGGTGGCGGCGGAGGAGGTGGTGGCGGCGGGGCAACCAGCATGCTCTTCAACTGCGCGCTCGGCAACGTCTGGGTATAGATCAGAGGGATGAGAATCAAAACGCCGATCACGCCGATCTGCACCAACAGAGAAAGCGCGATCGTGTATGGCTTTTTGGTTTTCGAAGTCGCGTCTACAAATGTTTGCTCGAACATGTAAGTCCCCTTGCTCCGGGCCCTGGCTCAGCGGTCCGGCTTGCAATTCACTAAATTATTTCACTTCGCGGTGCGCACCGGTTTCACACTCTTCACGGGCTTAGCCACGTTCTGCGGCCGGCTCGGAACCGCTGGCGGCCGCGCGCCTCTCTTCCGGCGGTCCGCCACATCCTGCCAGAAAACCAGAATCGGACTGGCAATAAAGATCGACGAATAAGTTCCGATGATGATACCAATTACCAGGGCGAACGAAAAGCCGTTCAAGACCTGGCCTCCAAACAGAAACAGCGACAAGGCTGTTAAGAACGTCAGTCCCGAGGTCAACACCGTCCGGCTCAGGGTCTGATTGATGCTCAGGTTGACGATGTGCGGGAACGAGCCGCGGATCTGCAGTTTCAGGTTCTCCCGGATACGATCGAAAGTAACGATCGTGTCATTCATGGAATAACCAACCAGGGTAAGCAAAGCAGCAATCACCGTTAGGTCGATCTGTTTATGAAAGATCGAGAACAGCCCGATCGTGATGATCGTATCGTGGAACACGGCAATCACTGCCGCGACGCCATAGATCCACTCAAAGCGGAATGCGATGTAGATCAGCATCGCGCCGAGCGCAATCAGCACAACATTTATGGCCTGCTGGCGCAGATCCGCGCCGATCTTCGGGCCGACAAACTCAAAGCTTCTGATGTTGAAGCTTCCCGGATAGCAAACCTGCTTGATGACGTTCAGAACTTGCGGGGTCACCCCCGGCACGCCGGCAAGCTCGTCCAGATTGCGGATGAGCCCGGAATGCGCATCCCGATACCTGGTGATCGATTTCGCCAGCGCCTGCAGTTGATCGTCGGATAACGCAACGCTTGCGTTGGCGAGCGGCTGGCGCAGTGCATCGGAAAGCGCAGCCTGCCCGGCGTTGTTGATGTCCAGTTTGCCGCCGGAATCCGGATTGAAGGAAGCGTTCAGAGCCGCAATCATATCATTACGCGCAATCTGTAAAGCCTGTTCGTTCGCCGCGCCGGATGATATGAGGGCCTCCTGGGAGTTGCTGATTTCCTGCACTTCGAGTTCGCCCGAAAGCTTCTTGTGAAGCGCGGACCGGATGGCTTCCGCGGGGGGCCGTTTGATGAAGTTCACATCCATCAGCGCTCCACCGGTAAAATCTATTCCGTATCTCGGCCCGCCTTTGAGCGCCAGGCTCGTAAGTCCGGCCGCCGTAAGCAGAAGAGACACAATGATGAACGGCCACTTCTTGCCGAGAAAGTCAAAGTTCGTGTGCTTGAAGATTTCCATCGAGCTTCAGAGGCCGGCATCTATAGGAAATAGACACCGGTTTACTACAAATGTTCCCAATTCTACCGCTTAACCGCCCTCAGGACCTTTGGCCCCGAAAGGCTGGTCAAATGCTGAGAGCCGTGACCGGTTTGGGTCTGGACAACTCCCAATCAAAAATAACCTTGGAGACGAACACGGCTGTAAACACGTTCGCCATCAATCCGATGACCAGGGTGACCGCAAAACCCTTCACGGGGCCTGATCCGAATAAAAACAGGATGGCGCAGGAAACGATCGTAGTGATGTGAGTATCGACGATCGTCAAAAACGCCTTGTTAAACCCGATATCTACGGCAGGAATGATAGCCTTGCCGGCGCGCAGCTCCTCGCGGATGCGCTCGAAAATCAGCACGTTACTATCCACCGCCATACCAATCGTAAGAATGATGCCCGCAATGCCGGGCAGCGTAAGAACCGCTCCGAAATAGCTAAGGCAGGCAATGAGAATGATCGCGTTCAGGATCAGGGCCAGTGTGGCGTTAATCCCGCTCCGTTTGTAATAGACCAGCATGGCCACAATGACGGCCAGCACGCCGGCAATACCTGCGAGAAAACCCTCCTTGATGGAGTCGGCGCCTAAAGATGGACCGACGGTATTTTCTTGCTCGTACTTGACCCCGGCCGGAAGTGACCCGGAGTTCAGGTTGAGCGCGAGGTCGGAGGCGGCCTGCTGTGAGCCCATTCCCTCGATCACACCGTTGTCGCTAATCTGGCCTTTGATGGAAGGCGCCAGCAAAACCTTGCCGTCCAGGACGATAGCAATCCGGTCGCCGATGTGGGACCCGGTAAAAGCCGAAAACTTTTTGGCCGCATCCTGGCTCAACACGAAAGCCGTTTCCCAACTGCCCCCCATTTGACCTTGCTCGGGCCGGGCGTTGCGAATGTCGGTTCCCCGCAAAATGGGCGTTCGGGCCACGACATACACACCGCCCTCGCCGCCGCTGGAATTCGCCTGCGACTGGCCAATCAGCTTTGTTCCGGGAGGTAAAATGCCGCCGGTCTGGGCGAGAGCGGCATCGCGGCTGGGAAATGGGCCGCTCTTCACTTCATACTGCTCCAGCACCGCCGCAGTCTGCAGAATCTGCTTCACGCGCGCGGTATCGTCCACGCCGGGCAACTGGACCAGTAATTCTGAATCGCGATCCGCGCGGCGCTGCTGGACGGTCGCCTCCGCGAGGCCGAGCGCGTTTACCTTCCGGTCCAGCGTGTTCTTCGTCTGAGTAAGAACACTCTGCCACATCTTCAGAGCCTCGGAGGGGCGCATCGTCAGCCGGTAATCGGTGGCATTCACCGCGGTCGGAAGCCACTGCGCGAACTGCTCGCTCAGAATTCCTCGCAGCGTACCCGCTTGGGTGGCCGGCACGCCCTTGATGGAGATAGCCACGTTCGTTGCTTCCTCCATCGTTTTCGCGTCCTCGGCCGACACGTCCGAGAACTGCACGTTGGCCTTCCGCATGGCGTCCTTGAGCCGTTCGGCGTCCCCGCCCGCCTGGGCATTAAAGGCGTCCTGCTGCTGAACCTGCACCACCAGGTAAGTTCCGCCGCGTAAATCAAGACCGAGGCGGATGTTGTTGTTCCAGTTCTCAACCAACTCAGCCTTGCTCTTCGGAAGCCCGATGATGCCGTAAATACAGATCAGAATAACGGCAACGATGAAGAAAAACTTGAGTCGTAAATGGCGTTTCATTTCTAATGCACTGCGAATTGGGTAGGGCTGCTTCTACTTCTTGACGACCTGATCTTCCGCTGTCACCAGGCTTGTCACGGAGTTCCGGGAGACCTGGAGTTTCAGATTGTCGGGCTTGATGCGCAGTATAAGCGTATCATCGTTCACAGCCACGATGGTTCCTATGATACCGCCGGTCGTCAGAACGGTTTGGCCGTTTTGCAGCGACTTTACCATCTCTTTCTGGTTTCTTTGCTGACGCCGCATCGGCATGAAAACCAGAAAGTAAAAAATGGCGATCATGAGAACGATCGGCAGGATTCCCGTCATCAGACTGCTGGTGGGGGCGGATGGGGCCGCCGCCTGCAAGAGGATCAGAGAGTACAACATACATCCATCCTGTTCTACTATATTTGGGTGAGTTTCCGCCTGTGGGGCGTCATCTCACTATGAACGATCACTTTCTTACGCTTGTGTCCTGCCCGGAACTTTGTGGTGAGTTTGAGAAGACAACTGCGGCGTATGGGGGAGCCAGGCTAGCTCCTCCGCTCAACCAGCGCGCTGCTTCGGAACGTTCTCAAGAATTCAGGGAACTTCTCAACCATAATAGACTGCCTGACCCGCCGCATCAAGTCGAGGAAGTGATGAATGTTGTGCAGCGTGGCCAAACAGGAGAACAGAATTTCACCGGCCTGAAACAGATGGCGCAGGTACGCCCGGCTGAAAGTGCGGCAGGTATAACAGTTGCAGGCGGGGTCCAAAGGCCCTTCATCTTCCAGATACTGCGCCTGTTTGATGACTACTTTCCCTTGCGATGTAAATAGGTAGCCGTTTCGCGCATTCCGGGTAGGCAAGACACAATCCATCATGTCCACTCCGTGCGAAACGTACCAGGGAATTTCCTCGGGCATCCCCACTCCCATGACATAGCGCGGCCGGTCGGCGGGAAGCGCCGGAGCCGTTATCGCTACGATTTCCTGGCTGAGGTCCCGCGGCTCGCCCACCGAAAGGCCGCCGATCGCGTACCCGGGGGCATCCAATTCCTTGAGCGCCTCCGCGCAGGCCAGTCGAAGGTCCTGGTACATGGATCCCTGGACGATCGGAAACAAGGCGGAATGGAAGCTTTTGTCACGCTGGAGGTAATGTGCGTAGCCGGCCCGGGCCCAGCGGACGGTCCGGTGCATGGAGTCGAGCGCCACGGCATGCTCCACCGGGTACGGCAGGCATTCGTCCAGCGCCATGATAATGTCGCTTCCTAATGCAAGCTGGATATCGATGGTGCTCTCCGGCGAGAAAAAATGCTCATCTCCGTTCAGATGCGAGCGGAACAGGACGCCTTCGGGGGTGATCTTGCGCAGCGTATCCAGGCTGAACACCTGGAAGCCGCCGGAATCGGTCAAGATCGCGCGCGGCCAGGCCATAAAACGGTGCAGGCCGCCCAGCCGCTCAATCCGTTCGTGCCCCGGCCTGAGAAACAGATGATACGTATTCGCCAGAATCATGCGGGCGTCCAGATCGGTTGCGAGTTCGCGCGGGCTGAGGCCTTTTACCGTACCCTGGGTCCCGACCGGCATGAAAACCGGCGTCTCAATCACTCCGTGATCGGTATGTAGAAGGCCGGCGCGAGCGCCTGTCTCCGGGCAGGTTGCCTGTATCTCAAAACGCAGGGCGGACATCGGCTGCATCTATTGTCGCGGAGCGGCTGACACAGAGCATTGTGATGTCGTCCGATTGAGGGGCCCCGCCAGTAAATGCTGTGACCTCGCGGGTCACGCGGCCGATCAAGTCTCGGCAGCCGAGCGCGAAGCACTCCCCCAGTGTGACAAGCAGGCGCTCGGCCGTGAAATCGTCTTCCGCTGAATTCTGCGCCTCAGGCACGCCATCGGTATAGAGAAACAGCGTATCTTCCGGCTGCAAATTGACCGAACTGCCGGTGTATCCAGGGCCGTCGAATAAACCCAGCGGAATCCCGCCGACATCGGCGACAGGCTCGGCCGCTTTTCTTTCCGCTCTCAGCAGAAAAGGCGGGTTGTGGCCGGCATTGCAGTAGTGAAATTCTCCGGAGCGCAGGTTCAGAAGGCCATAGAAGCAGGTGGCGAACATGGTGCTCACGCGCTCCCGTACAAGAAAGCGATTGACTTCGGCGAGACATTCCGCCGGAGGCATGTTTCGTCGAGCCGTGGTCTTGATCTGTGTGCTGGTGACTGCCATGTAGAGAGCGGCGGGGATCCCCTTGCCCGAAACATCCCCGATTACCACCCCGAGCCGGTCTTCATCGATGAGGAAAAAATCGAAGAAATCGCCCCCCACGGCGCGTGCGGAGGTCATTTGAGCGTGCAGATCGAAATCCGTGCGCCCCGGGAAAGGCGGAAAGGCCCGCGGCACCAGCAAATGTTGAATGGTGCGCGCAGTGTCCAGTTCGCGTTGAATGGTGGCGAGCTGTTCGCGGTCGCGAGCGGCCGCTATCATCTCCACGCAAAGCAGCGAGTTCTCAACGGCCGCGGCGGTCTGGAGGGCGATCGTGTTCAGGAGTTTTAGATCGGCTGCCGAGTATACGGAGCCCTCGGCGGCATTGCCGAGGGCGATAAGGCCCACGGTGTGCTGCCCGGCTCTTAAAGGAGCGGCGATTAGAGCGCACAGGCCGCGCTCGGAATCGCAAACCGGCGAATCAGGAGCATAATTGTTGACGATTTTGCCGATTCCTCGTTCAAGAATCACAGCGGAGAAGCGGGAATCCAGCGCGAACGGTCCGGACACACCGGTGGAGTCACCAAAGGAAGCGACGCGGCGAAGGCCGTCCGCCTTATCCATTACGAGAATGGAGCCGTGGGTCGCGGGAATGAGCCGCCGGGCCTGGGAGAGCGCGGATTCTCCGACGGCGGGAAGGCTTAAAAGCGCAGCAAGCTGCTCAGAAAGCTGCTCAATGAGGTGGACTTCGCGATAGAGATGAAGGACTTCGGAAGCGAGCGCACGATTTTCAAGCTCGCGAGCCGCCAGATGTCCAAGAAGCGAGGCTAATGCAGTCGCGGCGATTGATGGGCCAATCACGAAGCCCAGCGTTGCTCCCTCATAGAGCACCGGCGCGCGGCACACCGCGTTAGAGGTCTCCGTTGAAACATCGCCCAAAAGCGGCTTACCCGATGCATCGGCAATGCAAGTGTTGTTGCCCAGCGCGTCGATCAGAGCTGTAACAGCCGTGGCGGCCGTGGATTTGGGGCTGAGCAAAGCCTTAAGTTTCAGACCGGGCATAGGGCTCGCTCAGCGCGTCGATAAGCCGAGCACAGAGCGGGCTTGCGCGAGCAGGGCATCCGGATCGAACGGCTTGGTCATGTAGAAATCCGCGCCCACCTCCTGCCCACGCTGGCGGTCGAACTCCTGCCCCTTCGCCGTGAGGAGAATGATATGAATGTGGCCCAGCCCCAGTTCTCTCTTCACCGCATTGCAGACATCGAAGCCATTTTGCTTGGGCATCATCACGTCGAGAAAGACAAGATTAGGCTGCTCTTCGCGTATCGTTTGCAGCGCGTCTTCCCCATTGCCGGCCGTCAGAAGGTCCACGCCGTCGTCTTCGAGTTCTTCGAGCGTCTGCTGTATCAGCGTGCGTAAATGCGGTTCGTCGTCAACAATCAGGATCTTCATGGCTTTAGGGGTAAATGAGAAAGAGAACGTTTTCCATGCCTCTCTCAAAGCGCAGCGCGCGGACCCCTTCATTGCTGGAGAGCAGCGAATTCAGGATGATGACGTCCGGTTTCGAGAGAACGGCTCTGGAGATCAAATCCGAGCCATTCGATTCGACTACGTCATAGCCGCGCGTCTCGAGGACATCGGTAAGCGTGCGGATCGTAGAGGCGTCCTCATCAACCACCATCACCTTCTTCCTCGATTTGCCCTGATCGAGGAGCGCGTCTACTTCATGGAACAGCGATGCGGTATCGATGGGCTTCGTGAGGTAGCGGTCGACGCCCACGCGAAAGCCCCGTTCCTTGTCTTCGACGATAGACAGGATGATGATGGGAACGTCCATGGTGGCTGGATCGTTCTTCAGCACCGCTGCCACGTCAAAGCCGTTCATCTCAGGCATCATCACGTCCAGAATCACCAGGCCCGGGATCTCCTCGCGGATGAGCGCGAGAGCTTTACGGCCGTTCTCAGCGAGGCGCACGGCATAGCCGGCCTCCAAAAGCTCCTGCTGGAGCAATGAGCGTATGTTCGGGTCGTCGTCGACCACAAGCACAGACTTGTTCTGGGGCTCGTGAGCCGCGGTCCTTTCCCGCAACTGCCTTAACAGGGATTCGATATCCACGGAACGCCGGACCGGCAGTTTCTCGATCCCGGCAGACTGTCCGGACAGGGGAAGCGTGAAGCAGAAGGTGCTGCCCTGGCCGGGCTGACTCTCCACCCAGATTCTTCCCCCGTGATATTCGACGATTTCTTTACAGATGGGTAATCCGAGGCCGGTGCCTTTCGGTTTGTCGGTTAGCGTGTCGCCGACCTGCTTGAACTTTTCAAAGACTTTTGGCTGGTCCCCCGGAGCAATGCCGATTCCGGAATCGATGACGCTGACAACAACTTCCCTATCGCGCAGCAGTGCGGCGCAGGTGACAGAACCCGAATCGGTAAATTTCACCGCATTGGAAATCAGGTTGATCACAACCTGGATCAAGCGGTCCTGGTCTCCGGTGGTGGGCGGCAGATCCGGTTCGATAGCCCGAACGAGCTGAAGATTTTTGGCCTCGAACAGCGAAGCGGTAGCCGCAATCGCGCGCTCCACGATATCGGAAATGGACACTGCCGCCATGTTCCAGGTGAACTTGCCGGCCTCGATTTTGGCCAGGTCGAGGACGTCATCGATGAGCTTGGTCAGGCGCTCTCCTTCACTGATAACCACGCCCAGATTTTCGACGACTTGCCGTTTGGCTTGGACAACCTTCCGTTCATTCTCCGGAATGAGCGGGAAAAGGCGCTCTTCGAGGCGGCGGCGAATAATTTTCGCGAACCCAAGGACGGATGTCAGAGGGGTGCGCAGCTCATGGCTCACGGTGGAGAGAAACGAACTCTTGGCGGCATCTGCCTCTTCCGCCGCCTGCTTTGCCTGACGGGCTTCGTCGAAGAGTTTGGCGTTATGGAACGCTACGCCGACCGCGGAAGCGATGGTTGCGAGCAGCCTCTGGTCGGCTTCCGTAAAGCGACCTTCCTGGTCGGTCGACTGAACGCTGATTACCCCGATAGTCTGGCCGCCGGACAGAATCGGGACTCCCAGATAGGAGGCCGTAGCGCGACCCATCTGCTCAATGCCGAGCGAGGTTCGCTTTCGATCCATGTCCTCATTGATGAGCAGAGGCTGGCCGCTGCGGATGATCTGAGAAGTGAGCCCGGTTCCGAAAGGCCGCGACGGCGCCTCTTCGCCGAATGTATACGGAAAATGGAGCATCATCGTGGCGCGATCGAGCAGCGATACATATGCAACGGGCGCATGGAAGAGATCGCGCACTTGATCTCCGACCAGTTGAACCAGAGTGTCTCGATCGAGCTGCGTAGCGAGAGCCTGTGTGATGCGATTAATTGTCACCAGCTCCGCGGCGCGCTCGCGGACCTGCTGCTCGCGCTCGTTGATGACAAGATAGGCGTTCGCATTATCCAGCGCGATGGTCGTGTAGGCCGCCAGGTTTTCGAGCAGTCTAAGATGCTGCGCCGTGTATGCATTCTTGTTGAAGCTCTGAATGCTGAGCACACCCAGAACGCGTTCCTGCGCGATGAGGGGCAAATAGATCATTGAGGCGGGCGGCTGCGCCACGCTGCCGTCTTCCAAGGTGCGCCCGGTGTGTTGGTACGAAGCGATGTACTTTGAGGACTCAGCATCGACATCGTTCAGCAGGATCGGCCGGCGATGGTCGATGCACCACACGGCCAACTGATTCTTATCCTCCGTGCTGCGCGTGTAAGGCGCATAGCGTTTGCCGTTTTCGATCGCGAGGGTGTATTCGATCAGCTTCTTCTCCGGCCGGTACAGGCCAACGCCGAAGATGGTGGCGTCCACGATCTGGTTTACCCGCTCATACAGCTTGAACAAGATGGTGTTGAGATCGAGCGAAGCGGTGATCTCTCGGCCGATCTCGCTCAGCAGTTCAATGCTGTCCCTTTGCGCGGCAATCTCTCGCGCCTGAGCGCGAATTTCGCTTGTGCGCTCATCGACAGTCGCTTCCAGCGCTTTCGCCTGAGCCTCGAGATCCTGCGTTTTGCGAAATGCCTTCTTGCGTTCGTAAGCGACGACGAGCCGCCAGAAACCAAACGTCACCAGCAAAAAGAGAAGTACGTAAAGAAAATAAGCGAACTTAGTTCGATACCAGGGCGGCAGGATCGTGAACGCATACATCCCTTCCGCGCCCGTGCGGCCGTCGTCGGCGCGGGAACGCACATGGAAACGATAACTGCCCGGACCCAGCCCGCTGTAGTTGGCCTCTTTTTGCGTGCCCCAGGCAGACCAGTCTTTGTCCAAACCTTCCAGAAAATATTGATAAGCGGTGCCGGACGGATTACCGTAAGTGAGCGCGGCAAATTGGAACTGGAGCGCATTGCTGCCCGGGTGCAGGCGTCTTTCAGAAGTATCGGTCGCTCCGTACCCGCCAAAAATCACCTGCGACCCCGCGGTGACCCTGCGCACCACCGTTGGGAACTGCTCCCGCCCGATTTCCCGTTGCGCGGCTTCTTTGATGCGAGGGTCGAAGCGGACAAGGTTCTCGCCAAAGAAAAAGACCGTGCCATCCGGTTGGGGCCGTACGGAGAAAAATCGATAGCGGCCCAGGCGGCGGAAAGTGTCTTCGTCCAGATGCCAACTCCCATCAGGCTGCCGGGTAAACAGGCCCTGACGCCGGACCCCCGACGAAAAAGAGCCGGACCACACTTTACTGTTACCGTCTCCATACAGACCATAGGTAACGTCGGGCGCATCGACCGGCAGCAAAAAGCGGTTATCGACGACGAACTTATGAGCCGCATCGTCCCAACGGAATTCCCGGTTTACACGGTCGACGGTTGCGATAATGCTACCGGCTACGAAGTTCGCAAAGGCTGGACCATCGGGGAGCCCCTCTTTTGCGCCGAGCGGCTCGGCTTTGGAGTCTCGCATGCCCGTCGGAGCCACATCGATACGAATAATTTGGTTGTCCCCGCCGCTCGCCCAGAGAGTTCCTTTCGCGTCCTCAACCACGCCCCGGGCGCCATAAACAAGGTTGGGGAGCCTGCCTTCATCGATCCATGAGTGTCCATTCCAGCGCATCGAACCGACGCCGTCGGAATGACCGATGAAGACACGCGCTGGGTTCTTTTTGGAAGCGCTTATGTCGTACGTCTGCTCAGTAAAGCCGTGTATGGCGGGCATAGCAGGAACAAGCGCATCACCCTGCAGCCTCATCACGCCTTCGCTCGTGGCCGCGAGCAATTGGTCGGGTACCTTGCCGGCGGGGTCCTTGAAAGCGAGCAATGTCCATGCCTGGGTGGGACCGCGGAGCGGCAAATCGGTAGGACGGCCGGTTTGCGGATCGGGAATAATGCGCGCTACACCGCTGCGCCCCGCGGCCGTAGAACGGTAGAGATAGCCGTTAAACTCCGCCACATCCAAGGTGGCATCGCGCGCGAAGATGGAAACGGGGGAGTTCACTTCCAAGCGATCGATACCGGTGTCCATGCCGAGCCAGAGCGCGCCTTCCCGATCCTGATAGGCGGAGAGAACATCGGAGCTCAGGATCCCGTCGCTGGTGTCAATGATCTGGCGAACTTTGCCGTCGTGCTCGATAAGTACAGCGCCACCGCTCAATGTGGTAGCGCAGATGGTCCCGTCACGAAGCACAGTGGACGTATAAAGCTTGTGTTTTTGGAAATACCCGTCGGCCTGGGTTACAAATGGGGTGACTTTTTGGCCGTCATACAGAGTGAACAGTTGATTGCGGGACGAAACCAGAATGTGGCTTTGATCGAAGGGATGCAGAAATAGTTTCGCGGAGGAGCGATAACTTTCGCCTCCCGGCGCGTCGCGAAGCTCATCACCCACAATCTCCTGAAGACCGATTCCGTCTTGAGCAGTGTAAACGCGACCGTGGACATAGGAAAGCGCCTGGAACCTTGATTTTGCTGCTTGCGGCGACCACACCTGCATGCGCTTGCCATCCCAGCGAAACAGCCGCTCGTAGCTGCGAAAGAAAGTACCTTGCGGGGTTACCAGAGTCTGCCAAACATCCGTGAAGCCGCGATCCCGCGCGGGAAGCTCTTGAAGGAGCGAGATGTACCTCCGCGTGCCGTTCGCATCTGCTGCAAGATAGCCAAAGTTCCCGCTCGCTCCTACCCAAACCCGGCCGCTATCATCGACAGCAAGCGACCGCACCACGCTAGAAGGCAGAAAGATCTTCCGCCAGCCGGCGCCGTCGAACTCGAGCAATGCCGAGCTCGACTCGCCGAAATACAAGATCCCGCGGCGGTCCTGAACAATCGTCCAGATCTGTCCGCCGCCATTGTAATCGCGGAACGAATAGCTTTTGACCTCCGGCATCCCGATTACGCGGGCGACGTGGGCTGGCTTCGGTGAGCGCGCGGGAAAAGCGAGCGCCGGGGAAAACAAGGCCGAGAGAGAAATAGCTAACAGTGCTACCCAACAGAACGCAGGCTGGATGACAAGTCCCAGGGGCAGTGTGTCTTTCAACTTATTCAATGACCAATACGCATCATAGTGTTGAAACGCCTCGACCTGATACTTTTTCGGGCACTGGTTAGTACTAGTCCTCCAGGAAGCCAGTTGCCGATGCGATTCGAAAGTCTCTGCGCGAATGGCCGAGAGATGTATTTATCTGAAGCGCTTATCCGGAGCTTGCGACCCGTCTGGACCTTATCTCTGCCAGCCGCCGCCCAACGCGCGATAAAGTTGCACGATCGAAAGCAGTTCGTCTTTGCGGAGCTGAGCGAGAGTCAACTCGCCCGAAAACGTGTTCCGTTCGGCATCCAGCACCTGCAGATAGCTGTCCAGTCCGCCTTTGTAGCGCAGTGTCGAAAGCCGGTCGGTATCCTGAAGAGCCTTGACCAGAAGCTCCTCCTGCGATCGCTGCTCCCGATTCTTTTCGTAATCGGTCAGGGCGTCGGAAACCTCTCCGAAGGCGGTCTGGATGGTCTTCCTGTAATTGGCGAGCGCTTCGCGCTGCTGCGCGTGCGTCAGGCGAAGATTGTTGCGAAGCTGGCCGGCATTGAATACCGGCAAGACGCCGGCAGGCGCGATGCTTTCGTTGCGCGCCGGCCCGCTAAACAGATCACCTAGGGCCCGGCTCTGCACGCCCAGCAGTCCCGTGAGAGAGATCTGCGGGAAGAACAGCGCCTTGGCCGCACCGATTTGCGCGTTTTGCGCGATCAGGATTTGCTCCGCTTGACGGATATCCGGACGGCGTTCCAGAAGATCCGAAGGCAGACCGGCAGGAACGGCAGGAGGCCCGACCAAATCGACCAGCGGTTTACCGCGGGGGACATCGCCGGGGTTCTGGCCAAGCAGAACATTCAAAGCGTTTTCCGTCTCCGCGATAGCCCGCTCTGTTGCGGCGATCTGCGCGGTTGCGGTGTAAAGAAGCTGCTCGGCCTGGTGGACGTCGAGACCGGTTGCCACGCCCCGCTGCCTGCGAAGGTTCGTAAGCTTCAGGCCGTT
>JAICXK010000275.1 GCA_025980435.1 Bryobacteraceae bacterium | reverse complement strand
GCTGGTCTGGTCGGATGAATTCAATTACAACGGACATCCTGATCCAACCAAGTGGGGCTACGAAGAGGGCTACGTGCGCCACAATGAGCTGGAATATTACACGGTCAATCGTCTGGAGAACGCCCGGGTGGATGGCCACAATCTTCTGATCGAGCTGCGCAAAGAGACACCCGACAGTTTCCTGCCCACGTCGATTAACGATGAATGGCACAGGTATACCTCGGCCAGCGTCAACACGCGCAATACGGCTTCGTGGACGTACGGCCGTTTTGAAGTGAGGGCCAAGATGCCGCAAGGCAAAGGAACGTGGCCGGCAATCTGGTTTTTGAGTCCGTTCCGGATGCCCGCCATTCCAGGGCCTCCGGCGCCTCGCGGACCGGATGGAAAGGAAGTTCAACCACCGGCGGGAGGGCCTTACCGAGGGGAATCGGCGCAAGGCGAAATCGACCTGATGGAGAGCTGGGGAAGCCGGCCGAACCGCACCGCGGTCCACATCCACGGCACCGAAGGGCCGACCCCATCCAAGACAGTGAGCGTCGATGACCTGTATGGCAAGTTTCATCTTTACGCCGTGGAATGGTACCCGGACCACATGGACTTCTTTCTGGATGACGCGAAAATTCTCAGTTACCACAAAGATCCTGCTGTGGGCTGGTCTTTCGATCACCCCATGTATCTCATCATGAATATCGCCTGCGGCGGCCCTGACGAACCCGCACCGGACGATTCCAAGCTTCCACAGTTCATGACCGTCGATTATGTGCGGGTGTATCAGAAAATCGGTGTTCGTGCCGGGTCGCGGTAATAGAATGATCCAGACATGATTTACCGGCGATCCTTTCTAAGCGCGCTGACCGGCGTAGCCGGAGCACTCACCACTCTGGGCCGGAGCGCCGGAGCCGCCAGCGGCGTTCCTCGCCTTTGCCTCGAAATGGGGGGAGGCAGCCTCTCTGCAGGTTCCCTGGATCCCGCAGGCATGCGGCGGATAAAGCAGCTTGGCATCAACGATGTTCTTATGGGTGGACCACGCATTCCCTGGGAGGAAAGCCGCCTCCGAACGATCATGCAGGAACTGAAGGCAGGCGGCCTCACTCTGGGAAACATGATGATCGGAGGTTTCCCCAACACGCTCTATGGCCGGCCGGGGCGCGACGAAGAGATTGAGAAAGTGGTCAAATCGATTCGCGCGGCCGGGCGCGCCGGGCTACCGGTCATTGAGTACAACTTCTACGCGCATCGCCTGGTGGAAGGCTACTACGAGGAGACGGGGCGCGGCGGCGCCGGGCTGACCGCCTTCGCTTACGATCGAGTCAAAGATCTTCCTCCGCTTCCGGCGGAAGGCGCACACAGCCTGGATGAAATGTGGAAGAACGTTACCTATTTCTTGAAGGCCATTATCCCGGCTGCGCACGAATCCGGCGTTCGGATGGCACTGCATCCGAACGATCCTCCCGCGCCGCTAAGCCGGGGATCCGGCCAGATTATGGGAACCGTGAAGGGCTGGAAGCGCCTGGTGGATATCGTTCCGAGCCCTTCAAACGGCATCACGTTCGATTGCGGTGTGACGCGCGAAATGGGCGAGAATCCTGTCGAGGTCTGCCGCTACTTTTCCGAGCGCGACTGCATCAACCATGTCCACTACCGCAACGTTCGCGTACTCGAGCCGTACGAGAAATACACCGAAGTGTTCATCGATGCCGGACAGGTGGATATGTTCGCGGTGATGAAGGAACTGGTGCGGCAGAAATACCCGCGTCTGGTTTATCCCGAACATCCGCGAGCGCTCGATTACGATCGCGAGCGGCCCGGCTTCAAGCCGTATTATCCGGGCGGGGGTTCTTATACTGGTTTCGCTTACAACGTGGGTTACGCCAGAGCCATGCTGCAGGCCGCGCTGGAATCAACGTAAACTTGAGCAAGCCGGACGAGGCGTCCGGCGCGGCTCAGGGGAGCCGCCCCACAAAATTCGCCGCGCTTACTTGAGGAATCCGCTGGGTTTGCTCTCCAAGGCGCTTAGTTCATCGTTTAAGGGATCGTCGAGCGCGAGCAGATTGCGCAGCTCCGGCGAAAGCCCGGCCTGTGTCTCGGGGCGGAGCAGGCGTTTTTGATATTGCTGCTGCGGCTTGTCGGAGCGGCAATAGAAGGCGTGCAGAGCGCGCCGGGAATTCCCGGTATGGTTTGCTGTCCCGCCGTGCCAGGCATGTGTGTTCATCACAACCACGCTGCCGGCCGGGGCCAGCACCAGCACTTCAGCGGGATGCGGCTCGGTGGGATCGGCCAAGACGTCCTGCGGGAGCTTGCCCCAATTTTGCGAGCCGGGAATCACCCGCGTCGCTCCATTGTGCGGCGTGAAATCGTCCAGCAGCCAGATTGTGTTGCAAACCCAGAATCCGTTCCCATCCGGCAGCGCACCCGCGTCCACGTGCAGCGGCTGCGCTTCTTTTGAGTATGGATTTGCCGATCGCGCATTGAAGCTGCTCAGTTTGAAATTTGCTCCAAGGACGTAGCGAACCAGTTCCAGGATTCGCGGCATCGCGATCAGCCGTTGAAAGACCTCGCCCTTATCGACCAGGTTCGCCAAACGCCGCGCTCCCGGTTCGTTGCGGAACTCCGAGCCCGCGTTCTCGCCTTCCCGTTCGTAAAGCTCTTCGATCCGATCCCGAACTTCTTCCAGCATCGGGGCATCGAGGAATCGTTCGACAACCACATACCCCACACTGTCCAGTTGCGCGCGCTCTGCTGCGGTCATAGCCTTTACATCCTCAGCTCGCGTGGAAGCCGTTTCGCCCCGCGAAAGCTTTCGGGAAGCGAAGGCAAAAGCACGCTCCCGGTCCGGCGCGAGAAAGCAATTGTAGTTCTCCGCCGAGTTCCAGCATGGTCTGCCGTGAAAGCGTCAGCCCTAAACCCAGACCGGTACGCTTGCCGGCCGTAACAAACGGTTTGAAGAGCTGCGCGCGCACCTCGGCCGGGACGCCCGGCCCGGTATCCTCCACGAAGACCAGTAAATTGCCGCCGTCACTTTTTGCGTAAACGTAAACATCTCCGCCCTCGGGCATAGCATCGATCGCGTTCGAAAAGAGATTCGTGAATACTCTTTCCGATCGTGTGCGGTCGGCCAGAACTTCGGCGTGATCTTCAACGGCGATTTTGATCCGCACTTCGTTGTTGACGGTTTGCGCGGCTTCGGCGGCAGCCTCGACGATGTCACGAAGCCGGCAGGATTCTACATTTCCGGTTTCGCCCCGCGATACGTTGAGTAAATCGCGCAGCAGCTCCTGAACGCGGTGCGAGGCTCGATAGATATTCAATGCGACTCGCTTCGTATGCTCGGCGGGTAACTGGCCGTCCACCAGCATTTCGGCGCCGCCATAGATTGCGGCGAGCGGATTCCGCAGATCGTGGACGAGCGAGCTGCCCAAACGGCCGATGGTGTTAATTTGCTCCTGGCGGATGAGATCGGCGCGGGCCTGCTCGATGGAATCGCACATGTGATTGAAAGTCGCCGCGAGCCGCGACAGTTCATCGCCGCCGCTCACAGGGACGCGGTAATGGTAGTTGCGCGCCGCAATTTCGGAAGCGGCCCGATCCAGGAGTTTGACGGGATCCAGCAAACGGCGAGTCATCATCAGGCTGACCAGCAGAGCGATGGCCACTGTGGCGAGCCAGGCCAGCCCCAGGCTGCGGCGCAGCTTACCGAGCGCGGCCTGCACATTTTGGTACGAATCCAAAATCCGGAGTTCCGCAACAGGTTTGCCCGTAACGTCCTCAAGCCTCTGTCCCAGGCTGATAAATTCCTGGCCGCGGATACGCTGCCGATCCGAACCCGGAGGAGGCAGCAGGGTGCCGGGCGAGAGATAGCCGAACCTGGGCTCCAGTGTGGAGGCGAAAACCTGCTTGTGATCGAGAAACACAAAATCGCTGCCGGGGGCCAGCGCCTTCAACTGCCCGGCGACCAGGCTGTCTATCCGAAAACCGGCGCAAAGGACGTTTAACAGCAGTGGTTTGTGGCTGGTCTGAACATAAACCGGCGTGAGCACGACATAGAACAGCTTCGAACCCTGATGCAGATAGCCGGCAAGCTGAGTGGGGAATCGCGCCCTGGCTTCCTTCATCGGTATCTGCGGGACAACAAAATCGTCGCTATCCGCTCCCAGGGACGAAATCAAATGCCCTTCGGGATCGAGCACCAGGAACGCGGCCGACTGATCGGATATGTGCCTCCACAATTCCCCCGCCGAATCGCGTATGGTTAACTCGTCGCGGGTTCCGAAGGCCGCGCGCACGTCAGGCATCTGCGCCATGAGAGCGGTGGTGGCCGAAAGCACCTGTGTACGGCCTCTCCAGACCGCCTCGTACGCCTGGAGGCTGGCGTGGATCTCAGCCCGGACGCTTTCATCCGCTACCGACAGGGCATAATCCTGGAGCCCCCATCCGGCAAGCATGAACAGCACGGTGATGGTGATGGAGGTGGCGAGAAAGACTCGCCATTGGAGCGGAATGCGGCCGAAGGATCGCCTCATCGGGCCGGACCCGGATAGAGCTCCAGATCGTTGCTGGAGGCGGGGTAATCCAAACCGTACTTATTCTTGTGCGGCAAACGAACATACCCGAGTTCGGAGAGGTGAACCGGCGGCGCAGCGACCTGGTCCTGGCCTTCTTCGATGTTCACTACGATCTTCACGTCGGGGCCGGCGGTGGCCCGTTCGTCGAACACCCTCAGTTCATAACTTCCCGGCGGAACGTTTGGGATCTGGTACTTTCCATTCCGCCGGGCCTTTGAAAAATACGGAGTGTCCAGAACCAGAATTACGGCGGACATGGAGGGGTGAATATTGCAGAATACCCGTACAATACCGGGTTCATGAAACCGGATCGCTTTGCTCGTGCCGGGCGCATACAAGCCAACGTCGAATATCTGGCCGTCAAAACTGGAAAATGCATTGTGGAATATTGGATCGGCGTTGGGGAAATCCACCACGCTCCCGACCGGAACAGCCAGGACGTGCGGGTGAAACATTTTGTCCTTCTGTAAGAGCTGGGCGTGCTCGGGAACGACCGGCGGTGCGTCGTCCGGTTGGGCGGGAGTTAACCACACGACGATATCCGACAGACTTTCGCGCGCTTTTGCACGCTGCGCAATCTGGATAGTGCCCGAGACGGTTGCGGCCGGAGCGGGCAGGGAAAGCAGCATGAGCGTCAAGGCATAGAGCCAAGCGCGCGTCGAGATGAGTCTCGACGCGGCACGCACGAGCGCGCGCGCCACAACGGCCGTCAAAACTAAATGGCCATTAAAAGAGGTAAGCGACCGTCGCATCATAGCGGTTTGTTACTAAGCTCCGCCCGGTCAGGTATTCCAATCCGTTTCGCGATCCTTCCAGGCCGACAATCACATTTGGACTCAACCTATAGAGTACGTTTCCCGCATAGCTGAGGGTTCGGACAAATGTATATAGGTTCACATCGCCGGCGTCATTCACCTGACGGCCTGCGTAGGCATTGAATGTCAGCCGGCTGGTGACCGGAACCGCGATCTGCATCCACCCGGCGCTGCCATGTATCGGGATGACAGCGCCGTTTTTTTGTACGGTTACGCCGGGCGGCTCACCTCCCAGGCTGGCGAAGTTTTCACCATGGAAAATTGTCCCGCTGATTTCGAGCTTCTGCATGGGCTTATAGAACAGGTCGGCGCTAATTACACGGGAGGGAATGGATACTCCAAGCAGATGGCTGGAACTCGCATGCGCGCCTATGCCGATGGCGAATCTGGATTCGTCGTTCCAGCGGTGCGCAATCTCGAAGCGCGCCTCAAAGGCGGGCCGAGCCGTTTCGACAGGCGTATTAGCCGGCAGATACGGAGCCACATAGGATTCATTCGTTTCGATCACGGCGCCTTGAAATGCAGCTTGTGTATTGGCTGAAAGGGGAACGCGCTCTTCGTAGCGGATCTGCGGAAGCCACAGCCACAGGTTTCCGGCTCCGGAAAGCGGCGGCACCCCGACCCTGGCAAATGAGGTTGGCTCTAACGGCGAGATCAGCGGCTTGTCCTGTCCCACGGTCAAAGTTCTTCGGGCCCAATCAAAGGAGAGCACGCCGCGTCTGATCCGAAAGAGGTTGTAACCTCCGGACTGGGAATAGAAATCCATCGAGAGGGAGCCATGAAGCTTCCCGCCTCCCGGCAACTGTGGTCCTCTGAAGTCCAGTCCGATAATTGACTGCGCGAGGGTGGCACCGGCGCTGGGATTTCCCGCCGCGTAGCCGCTGAGATATCCGTATTCCGGGTCGGGAGGACCCGTGAACAGGTAACTGTCGAACAGAAACATCCCGGTCAACGAGATGGGGAATCGCTGCGAGGCCTCTACCTTCGTCTGGGCCTGGTCCTTTACTTGTTGCGCGGTGACTTCCGCCTTATCCTGCAGAGTTTGCGACTGCGCCGCCGATTCCGTCTGCGCGGCCTTCACGGCTTCGCGCAACTGCTTCACCTCTACAAGAAGCGCCTCATTCTGCTTTTCCAGCGTGTCGAGACGGTCGAGAATGTGCTGCAGAGTCTCCGGTGAAGGCGGCTGTTGCGCCGCGCCCGGCGCGCTCAAAACGGTTATCGCAAGCGCGGTGAGGCCTATCCTATTGAAGCAGTTCTTCCAGCGCACGGCACACCTCCCTCATCGAGCACGGTTTTCGGAATATTGC
>JAICXK010000114.1 GCA_025980435.1 Bryobacteraceae bacterium | reverse complement strand
CCACCTCTTCCGCGAATGCCCTGAACTGTCTCGACACCCGCGGCATCTTCGACATCGCATACGAACACCCGGGCCCCTTCGGAGGCGAGACGCTCAGCGATGGCCTTTCCGATTCCATT
This sequence comes from Bryobacteraceae bacterium, assembly GCA_025980435.1. Lineage (GTDB taxonomy): Bacteria > Acidobacteriota > Terriglobia > Bryobacterales > Bryobacteraceae > Bog-105. The sequence goes on along the minus strand of JAICXK010000114.1, from coordinate 14,875 downwards.
TGCGCCGCCGGTGACCAGCGCGATTTTATCCTGAACTCTATGCATCTTCCGAATGTTAGCGTCTTGCTGTCTTCGTCCAATAGATGGGAATCGGGCGCATTAAACCTCGGTGGAGGCGTTGACGAGGACCCAAATTCATTTGAGAATGATGGCGCGGACCATCGACCGACTTATGGTTACACGCGCGGCACGGAATGCCGGTCGCTCTCTGGAGAGTGGTGAGTGTCTTCAAAAACAACTTTGCTGAATCAGCGGTATGAGGGCCGGCCCGCGGGCCCGCACGATCTCGATCTGTTCAAACATATCGAGACGACGTTGTATACCGCGGTATTGTCGGATGCGCTGGACGAGATGGACATCCGGGATCGGGCAATGCGGGAGAATCTGCGGCCCGTTGCACCGGACACCGTGTTTGCGGGATGGGCCAGAACAGTTCTCTGCATGGATGTGCATTATGTTCCGGAAGACCCATATGCTCTGGAGATCCGGGCTATCGACAGCATCCTGCCGGGAGAAGTGGTTGTCGTCGGAACGGGGGCGTCGGTGAGAAACGCGCCCTGGGGCGAACTGCTTTCCACCGCGGCAATGGCCAGAGGCGCACGCGGCGCAGTCATCGATGGGCTGATACGGGATGTCAAGAAGATTCTCAATCTGGGCTTCCCCGTTTTTGCGGCCGGAATGAAGCCGGTGGATTCACGCGGCCGGGGAATAGTTGTGGATTACAACGTTCCGGTCGAGTGCGGCGGCGTGACGGTGAATCCCGGCGATCTCGTGGTGGCCGATTTCGATGGTGTAGTGGCCATTCCGGCAAGCGCGGTTGAACAAGTCGTACGGCTTGCAACCAGCAAAGTATCCCGGGAGGACAGCAGCCGCGCCGAGTTGATGAGCGGCAAATATCTGCGCGATGTCTTCGATAGGTATGGCGTCCTATGATCGTTGACGTCCACACCCACGTTTGGGAAACGCCGTGCCATATCGGCGAGCAGTTTATCCACGACGCCAGGGTTACGGCCGGCGAAGGTTACAAAGATATCGGCGTCGATCTCGGAAAGCACTGGGAAGCGATGCAGGCGGTAGATCGTGCGGTAGTGCTCGGTTTCCGGGCCCGGCACGTGGGCGTTCTGGTGCCTAATGAGTACGTGGCTGAATACGTGGGAAGGCATCCCGAGCGGCTGATCGGCTTCTGTTCCGTGGATCCACAAGACCCGGATGCCGTCGATCAACTCGATCACGCAGTTCAGGGCTTGAAACTCAAAGGATTGAAGATGGGGCCGATCTATCAGAACGTGGCTCCGACAGACTCACGCTTTCGCCGCATCATGGGCCGCGCAGAAGAGCTGAAGATTCCGGTGCTGATTCATCAAGGCGCGACGTTTTGCGCGAATGTGTCGCTGGAGATTGCAAATCCGATTCAGTTACAACCGCTCGCGCTCGAGTTCCCGCGCTTGGGTGTGGTGATCGCCCATATGGGGCATCCCTGGATCAACGAGACTCTGGTTCTGATTCGCAAGAATCGTAAGTTCTACGCGGATATTTCCGCTCTTTACTACCGGCCGTGGCAGTTTTATAACGCTCTGGTATCGGCGATGGAATACGGCGTTTTGGACCGCCTATTGTTAGGTTCCGATTATCCGTTCACCACGCCGGAATCGACGATTACAGCTCTCCGGTCCGTCAACCGAATGGTAGACGGGACAAATCTCCCCCGTATTCCCGAAGCAAAAATAGAAGCGCTGATCCACCGGGACACGCTGGACCTCCTCGGAATAGCATGAAACTTCAGCTTGCGATTTTAATCTTTGCCGCTGCCGCGGGCCTGCAGGCTCAACAGCGCTCCGCCACAGTACAGATCGGCTTCACGCAGAAATCCGGCGTATTGGATCCTGGCCGAATCTCGCTCGGACAGGGCGGCTTGTCCGCAGAGCCCATGTGGGACAGCCGCGCGGTTGAGATTCGCGCTTTGCACCCGAAGTTGATCCGGCTATTCATTCAAGAATATTTCGACCTGATGCCAGCGCCGGGTCAATACAATTTTGAGGCGCTCGACCGCTCTGTCGATCTGATCCTGAAGACCGGGGCGAAGCCGCTGATGAATATCGATTTCAAGCCGCGCGCTCTCTATCCGAAGGTCGATCAGGACATCGTTGAGCCGAGCAACTGGCAGGACTGGGAAGATTTGATATCGGCGCTGGTCCGCCACTATAAGGATCGTGATGCGGGCATTCAGTACTGGGAAGTGGCGAACGAACCCGATATCGGCGAGAGCGGCGGATGCCCCTATCGCTTCACGCCCGAGAACTACCTGCCGTATTACCAACACACGGTATCGGCGATCCTGAAAGCCGATCCCGATGCGCGCGTGGGCGGGCCCGCGGTAGCAAACTATAAATCCGGAATCCTTCCAGCGCTGATCGACTTAGGAGCGCAAGGGAAAGCGCCGGTACGCTTCATTTCCTGGCACATCTATTCGAGCGATCCATCAGAGATCAGGTCAACCATCGGGTACGTGAACGGATTACTGGCCAAAACGCCTTCCTTTAAGCCCGAAACGATTCTTGACGAGTGGAATATGTCGCTTGGAAATCCCGTTCAGAATCCCAGGTTCCAGCCGTGTTACATCGCCGAAACTGCCTATCAGATGATAGATAGCGGTTTGAATTATTCGTGTTATTACCATATTCGCGATTACTACGTCGATGTAGGTAAGTTCTCCGAATTCATGTCGCCTCAAGGCGCGGCATTTATGGGCCGGTGGTGGAACCGGATGCCGCAGTTCGACGGGCTTTTCGATTACCAGGACACGGTTCGCCCTGCATACTATGCCTTTAAGCTGCTGTCCAGGCTCAACGGCGATCGGCTCTCCCTGAAATCGAGCGATTCCGCGGTTCATGGCTTCTTTACCTATGATCCGCTCTATCTCACGCACAACCTCATGCTCTGGAATTTCTCACCTACTCCGGTTCACATCGCGATTTCGGCTGAGGACGTACCTGAGCTGCTTTTGATGCGGCCGGAACTGCTGGACGCACAGGCGCCTTCTTACGACGAGAATGCGCGGCTCCGGCCGCTTACGCCGGAAAAGGTGGAAAAAGGCAAGTTAAAACTCAGTATCGATCTGGAACCGTGGGGTGTGGCGTTCTGGTCGTTTGAGCCGGCGAGTTAGCATTGTGAGCTACGCCTGGTTGTCAGCTTTGTTAGATTAAGCTAGGGTGCCGGCTCTCTCCGGCTTCGATGATGGATACATCGAAATGGAAACCAGAGCATGAACAAGATCACACCGTTTCTGTGGTTCAATGACAACGCCGAAGAAGCCGCGGAGTTTTATCTCTCGGTGTTTCCGCAAGCGAAAAGGGTGGGTGAGCTGCGTTCGAGCGGAGTGGGGCCTTGGCCCGCCGGAAAGATTGCGACCATCACGATCGAACTTATGGGCCAGCAAATGACGTTCCTCAACGGTGGCCCCGCGCAGGCGCTCACGCCGGCTTTCTCGTACTCCGTAGCGTGCAAGGACCAGGGCGAGATCGACTCCTACTGGGACAAACTGCTTGAGGGCGGCAAGCCCATGGCCTGCGGATGGCTGACGGACAAGTTCGGCCTGTGCTGGCAAATCGTGCCGGAGAAGATTGGCGATGTCGTGAAGCACCAAAAGGCGATGGATGCGATGATGAAAATGATAAAGTTGGACATCGCCACGCTGGAGGCGGCTGCCAGGGAGTAGCGGCCGCGCAATACGGCAGCCCGCTCAAATTGCTGTACTAGGGGCGCCACTCACTCGTTTTCGCAGCCTCTTACGCGATACGATACTTGGCGATTACGCTCTCGTTCACTTCAACACCCAATCCCGGGCCGTCGGGAACACGGAGACAACCATTCTCGAGTCGAAGCGGGTCTTTCACGAGCTCGCGACTGAGCGGTCCCTGCGAAGTGTTGAATTCGACTAGCACGGCGCGACGCTGAAACGCGTTCAAATGCAAGGAGGCCGCGGTCAGCAAGTCGGATGACCAGGAGTGCGGAATCACAAGAACATTCGCGCGCTCGGCCATGTGGACGATTTTTCGGGCTACCGTAAACCCGCCGCAGCGCGTAAGGTCGGGTTGGAGTATATCCACCCTTGCGCGTGCGATCAGTTCGTGAAAGCCCCACTCGGTTGCTTCCTGCTCGCCGCACGCGATCGGGATGGAGACTGAGTCCGCCACCTGACGATAGCCATCGTAATCCTCCGGGTGAAGAATTTCTTCAATCAGAAACGGCCGATAGGGCTCGAGCGATTTCACGATGCCTATGGCTTGTTTCGGCGTCCGCTCCACGAACCATCCGGTATCGATAAGGAGATCGGGGCCGTTGCCGAGAGCCGATCGCGCCGCTGCCACAAGTTCGATATCACGCTTCGGATCCTCGCCGAAAACGCCCCATCCGAACTTAATTGCAGTGAATCCCCGGTCGATGTACCTCCGCGCGGCATGAGCCATTGCTTCGGGGGTAGGCCGGAACAACGTGCTCGCGTAGGCTCTGACCCGCTCGCACCAGCGCGCTCCGAGCAGGATGCAAACGGGTTGACCATAAAGCTTCCCCATGATGTCCCAGAGCGCAATGTCGATGGCGGATATGGCCTGAATGGCAACACCGCGGCGCCCGTAATAGATACTGCCGCGGTACATTTTGTACCAGAGCCGCTCAGGCTCAAGCGGGTTCTCGCCGATGATGAGCGAAGCCAAGCCGTCGAAGCACTCCATGCCCGGTTCGCTCCACGGCGGCGCTTCCACAGCGGCTTTCGCAACCGATGGCGCGGTCTCCATGTCCGAATAGCCCGTGATTCCTGCGTCCGTAGAGACCCGCACCAGGCCCATGTAGGTGGGGCCGGGCGGCTCTTCGGATGCTTCCGGGCGGCTGTATAAGCCCGGCGACTTCAATACGAGGACTTCAACGTTTGTGATTTTCACCGGGAGTAATCCTCGCCAATGACGTAAAGGGTGACCCCTTTTTCGCATTGAGCGGCGAAAAGCATCGCAATCACAACGCCTGTTTTGTGGGCACGAATGTCCAAAGCCGGGGCGCTGTGATCCGAGAAGTCGTGCAATCGGCCCAACAACTCGCCTTGCTTGACATCTTGGCCTGGTTCCACGACCGGTTCCCAGATACCGTTTCGTGGTGCGGGTATATAGTCGGCCAGGTTAGGAGCCTGCACGATCCGCGGAGGCGCGTCGCGTTCGGGCCGGATTCGAACAACAGTACCAGTCAACATGCCGTAGCGGCGCAGCACGTTATTAACGCCTTCGTAGGCGTGGCGCACGCCGCGTGGATTCGCGCCTTCGGCGTGACCAAACTCGCCGCCTATCGCGATCTTGCCTTCATCCTCCGCTTCGTCCGAAAGTAAGCCGGACGCCATCTGCCGTGAGTAAACGAAGATAAACGGAGTGTCGAAGAGGCGCGCTACAGCGGCGGTCTCCTCGTGTTGAGCCGGATCAGCAAGTGGATGAAAAGACGTGCAGAGTGGAAACACGGCTTCCTTCCCGCCGGCATGGATATCGATTACGACGCGTGCGCGAGGGAAGATTTGCGTTTTCACAAAATTGGAAATGCGGTAGGAAAGTGTGCCGCCCGGGTTACCGGGAAATGCCCGGTTCATGTTGACGCCGTCCTCGGGAGACCGGCGTTGGTGGGCGCGGCAAGCGGTCTCGCTGAGCTGCGGCATCAGGATCACGCGGCCGCACATCTCGCCGGGATCGAGGTCGGCACACAAGCGCTTTACGGCGATTTGTCCTTCGTATTCATTGCCGTGTGTCCCGCCAAATATGGCAACGCCGGGAAGACTTGCAGCGTTCTGTTCCGCCGTCCCATTGATGACAGTCAGAGGAACCAGCGAATACCCCCAACTGGAATCGAGATGGAAGGCAACCTGATAATGAGTTTTTCCCGGTTTGTCGAAATCGATATCAGCCGGGTTGTGAATAACGATTGCGGCCATGTCAGGACGCTGCGGCCGCAAGAAACGCCGGTTCCATTGCTTGCCATTCTAACCTTGAGCCGCGGCTTTGCGCGGCTGCCCAAAGACGCCCTGTCCATTAGGCTGTACGCCGCGGCATGAAGCGCTCCTACGGCCGTTGACTCGCGCGGCTTCCGCGTACAGAATCGCCTAGGAGAGCTTTTCATGAAACACGTAATCGGGTTACTGATGCTGTTGACCGTAGCCACGGTTGCTCCGGGGCAAATTGCAAATGACGGGGCCGTGCTGGGGGTGGTGACGGATTCCAGCGGCGCACCGGTTTCGGGCGCATCGATCGTTGTTCAAAATCTGGATACCGGGCTCAGTAAGACTGCGGCGAGCGATTCAAACGGGAACTTTGAAGTTTTAGCGCTGCCCATCGGGCAGTATTCGGTGGCAGTGTCGCTGGCAGGATTCAAAACCTGGAAAGTGGACAGGCTCACCCTGACTATTGGCGATCGAAGCCGGTTAAGCCCCGTACTGCAGGTCGGCGATGTAAAGGAGCAGGTGTCTGTGGAAGCCACGACGGAGCTGATTCAGACTGACAAGGCTTCCGTCGAAGATGTCGTTTCGCAAAAGCAGATTCGAGACCTGCCGTTGAATGGGCGGAATCCGGTGCAACTGGTGAGCCTCGCTCCCGGTATGCAGTACGAGGGGCAAGCGGGCGGCCAGTTTGGGGCGGAGCGCGGATCGACGGTCCAAGGCGTGGGAGTGCAAAGCGGCCAGACTCAATTTAGCCTCGATGGATTTAACGCGAACGGCGGTATGGATGAAGGCGCGATCGCGATTCCTAACGTCGATACGATTGCGGAATTCAACGTCGAGGGATCCAGCTTCAGCGCGGAATACGGCCGCGATCCGATGCAAGTCGTCATGATGACCAAAGCGGGCACGAACGAGTACCACGGGTCGCTTTGGGAGTTCCTTCGCAACGACAAGTTTGCCGCCCGGAACACGTTTGCGTCCACCACGCCCAAGCTGATCCAAAATCAGTTTGGCGCGGCGGGCGGAGGCAGGATCATTCGCGACCGCACATTCTTCTTCGCCAGTTTCGAAGGGCTGCGGGTCCGGAGCGACACTATCTTCAATAGCACCGTGCCATCCGCGGCGATGCTCCAAGGCGACTTTTCCGGAACGGGAACGGCGATCAAAGATCCGGCCACCGGCAACCCATTTCCGAACGACCGGATCCCAAGCGCCCGGATCGATCCGGCCGCTAAGTTTTTCTTTCCTTATCTGCTGCAGGCGAATGCTCCCGACGGCCGGTTCCATCAGAACGCGGCGAATAAGAGCGACAACACGCAAGGAACGCTGCGGATCGACCACACCATCAGCGAGAAACAGCGGATTTACGGACGCTGGGTGGTGTATGACAGCCCGTACCTGTTCTACGGCTATAGCCCGAGCATGTACGAGACGAACACCACACGGCAAAACAGCGTAGGTCTCAATTATTTATATACGATTACGCCGACAACCCTGTTTAGCATCAGCGCCGGCTTTCAAAGGTCCTTCAATACATTCACCAGCCCGAACGTGGGCACGACGAATTTGACGGAGCAGGCGGGGATTCAAGGATTTCCGACTGCGGGCCGCGCGAATGCAGTCGGACTGCCGAGCGCGAGCATCAGCGGTTACACCGGCTTCAGTACGCTGTGGGGCGTGCCCGGGCGCTTGTGGGGTAATAGCTGGAACGGCAAAACGAGCCTGAACATGATTCGCGGCAAGCACACCATCGGCATTGGTTTCGAATACGACAACCGCACTGCATTCGGGAATCACGCCTCGTTTGCCTCGCGTGGAAACTTCAGCTTCAACGGACAGTACACCGGAGACGGCTTCGCGGATTACCTACTCGGCCTTACGTCCGCGGCGGCTCGCAATTACCCGCTGCAAACCTTCGGCATGTCGCACTCTCCGTATTACGCGGAATTCATTGAAGACACGTATAAAGTCACTCCGCAGCTTACGCTCAACCTGGGGTTGCGCTTCGATTATTGGGGCGAAAAGCGGGCCGTACGCGGAAACGCGGCGACGTTTGATCCGCAAATCGGAAAGGCGGTAGCGGGCGTAGACAAGAACGGAAACGTCGATCTCACGGCGCAGCCTGTTGCCAAGTATCTTGCCGCTGCAACCGCCGGGCTCTGGGTACCCGCCACGCAAGCTCACATTCCCGCCGGCCTGTTCGAAGGCACCGGCTACTTGTCGCCGCGTCTGGGCTTTGCCTGGCGCCCGTTCATGGGACACGACCTGGTGATCCGCGGGGGTTACGGCATTTACACGAGCAGCTTTCAAGGGAACATCTCAGCGTCCTCGATCGTCGGACCACCGTACTGGAGTTATGAGACCCCGAGTTTCAGCCCGGCTTCCAACCAGAAGTGGGAGACTGCGTTTCCCTCGACACCGTCGGACTTTATCGCTCCCAGTATCGCGGCTGCCGCTTACAATACAAAGCCGCAAAAGACGCACGAATGGAACTTCTCGATCCAGAAATCGCTTTGGCTGAACTCGGCGCTCACGCTCTCCTACGTGGGAAACCACGTGTTCGACGGTATCTCCGGCAAATCGTGGGATGACGTGGCTCCGGGCAACTATTCCGATTTGCAGGCGGCGCGCCCTTATCCGGGCTTCAGCAGCGTCATTCTCTATCAAAATATGGGCGAGTCCTGGTATAACGCATTCCAGTTGAAGTGGCAGCGGCGCTTTTCCAAAGGCCTGTCGTTTGCCACTTCGTATTCGTTCAGCAAGCTCATGCTGGATGATCTGGCGCCTTGCATCTATTGCAGCGTCCAGCCGTTGACTCCGAACGGCTATATCAGAGGACGCTCCGACAATGACCGTACGCATATCCTGACGATCAACGCAATTTATGACATACCGGTCGGCGCCAACCGGAGATATCTCAGCAGCATGAATCGCGCCTTAAATTGGGTGATCGGCGGATGGGAACTGAGCGGCATTTACAGCTTTAGCTCCGGCCAGCCGCTAACGTTCGATGTGCCCGGCGCAACTCTCGGCAATGGCTACGATACGCGCCCTGACCTGGTTGGCAGCCTGGCCGTACCGCAGCAGAGTTCGTCGCTCTGGTTTAATCCAGCGGCTCTCGCGGCTCCGGGCCCCTTCCTTTACGGCAATTCGGGAATGAACATTCTCGACGGGCCGGCGAGTCATACGCTGGACACGGCGTTGTTGAAGAATTTCAACTTTTCCGAATCGGGATATGTACAATTCCGTTGGGAGATGTTTAACGCGCTGAATCACGTGAATCTCGGATTGCCGAACACCTCGATCGGGCAGTCCACAACGGGACAAATCTTTAGCGCGGGACCGGCCAGGGTCATGCAGTTCGGGTTAAAGCTCATTTTCTAATGCGGCTGAAGGAACGGCGCGCGGCCGGCACGGGTAGTGGATGAGTTCCGGTTACATATATCTTGCAGCGGGGCTGGCAAGCTTTAGCCTGCTTGGGATCTTCGCGAAAATCGCGGACCTGAAGCGCTGCCGGCCTACCGCGCTTTACGTGATCATGTGCTTCTCGGCGGCGGCGATATCGGCTGCCGCCGGTCTCGCTTCCGGCCGTTCGGTACTTCATGTTCCGGGGGTCGTGGTCTGGATCGCGATTCCATTCGGTGCACTGGGCGCGCTTGCCGGAGTCGCATTTCAAGCGGGCATTCGGTACGGCAAGTTAGCGACAAGCTGGCTGATCATCAACTTGTCCGCGGCCGTGCCCACCATCGGATCCGTTGTCTTTTATCACGAAAAGATCAGCACGCGTCATATCCTTGCGCTCTGCCTGATGGTCGTGTCCGTCGCGCTGCTCTGGAAAGACAAGCAGGAGGATGAGCGTAAGGCGAAACTCGCGGCGGCGCAAATTGGAGATGAAGTATGTGGTTAAGGCTGATGGCGATTGCGTTTCTCGCGAATGGCCTGGGTCCGTTCGGGCTGCGCGTTCTGGAAGATAAAGGCCTGCTGGCTCCGAATCGCCTGCCCTACCTTGCTCTGTGGTATGCCGGAGGATTTTTGCTGGCCGTGATACCGTTCCTGCGGCGTCCGGCACGGCTCACGCGCTCCGAACTATCTATAGGAATCGTTATGGCATGCTGCAGCCTCGGCGGACAACTTGCGACCGCGCTTGCGCTCGCATTTGTGCCTGGGCATATCGCGTTCTCCGTTACGACAGGAGGAAACCTGTTCATTGTGGCAGCCGCGGGTATTTTCATGTTTCGCGAGCGCGTCGGCATGTACGGTTCAGTGGGAATTATACTCGGAATTGCTTCGCTTCTCCTGCTTGGATAGCAGCCTATGTTTGCAGAAAAGACTCAATCCGTCCCCGCTTTGGAAAGGGGTCTATCCATTTTGGAGTCGGTTGGCAAGTCAAAGTGCGGGTTAACGCTAACGCAGTTAAGCAGCCAGCTTGATCTGCCGAAGAGTTCCGTCCATTGCCTCCTGCTTACGTTTGAGCGCCACGGATATCTGTATCGCGATGAGCGCACGGGCCGGTACCGACTGGGGCTGCGTCTCTGCGATCTGGCGAGCGCGGCGCTCGGCGGACGCGCATTGCGCGACCAGGCTTCGCCGTACTTGCGGCAGCTTCGCGAAAACACTCAGTTGACCTGTCACATGGCGGTGCTCGAGCAGGATGAGGTGGTGCTGATCGAGAAATTTGAGCCGCTGGGTTCGCGGGTGAACACTTGGGTGGGAAAGCGCCTGGAGATCCATTGCACGGCGCTGGGCAAATGCCTGGCGGCGTATCTTTCCGGCGAAGAAGTTGAGAAGCTGGTGCGCCGCCGGGGAATGTTTCGCCACAACGACAATACGATCGCCTCCGTCAAGAGACTCAAAGAGGAGCTTGAGCGGGTGCGGCGGCAGGGCTATTCGATTGACGATGAAGAGGAAGAGATCGGAATGCGCTGTATTGGCGTACCGATTCTGGACGAGGTCGGCGGGGTTTTGGCCGCAATCAGCGTCAGCGGTACCAGTTCTCAGATTAGCGGCGCCAGTGTGAATTCTCTGGTAGCCGAACTGAAGAGCAAGGCCGAGGGGATTGGCCGCGCAAGCAGCCTGAGCGCAAGCGCGTAAAAAAAGCCCGCCCGGCGAATGCCGAGCGGGCGTCGACAGGCGAGAGCGCCTGTCCCACAGATTCTAGTAATCCATGTCGGGGCCGTGACCACCGGGCATCGGGGCAGCAGCCTTCTTTTCGGGGATTTCAGCGATCATGGCTTCGGTGGTCAGCATGAGAGCGCTGATGGAAGCCGCGTGCTGCAGAGCCGAACGAGTAACCTTAGTGGGGTCGATAACGCCCGATTTCACCAGGTCTTCGAACTGGCCGGTAGCGGCATTGAAGCCGAAGGAATGATCGGCATTCGAGCGAACTTTCTCGATGACGATTGCGCCTTCAAAACCGGCATTGCCGGCGATCTGGCGGAGGGGTTCCTCGCTGGCCTTGCGAATAATGTCGATGCCGATCTGCTCATCGCCATCGCCCTTCAGTTCGGAAAGGCCCTTGCCGGCGCGAAGCAGCGCAACGCCGCCGCCCGGGACAATGCCTTCTTCAACGGCCGCACGGGTGGCGTGCAGCGCGTCTTCGACACGGGCCTTCTTTTCCTTCATCTCGGTTTCGGTAGCAGCACCGACCTTGATGACGGCCACACCGCCCGCGAGCTTGGCAAGACGTTCCTGCAGTTTCTCACGGTCGTAGTCGGAGGTGGTTTCTTCGATCTGATTGCGGAGCTGTTTGATGCGGCCCTCGATGTTCTTCTGAGTGCCTGCGCCGTCCACAATGGTCGTGTTGTCCTTGTCCACGGTGACACGCTTGGCGCGGCCCAGATCTTCGAGTCGCACACCTTCCAACTTGATGCCGGTCTCTTCCATGAGAGCCTTGCCGCCGGTCAGGATGGAGATGTCTTCGAGCATGGCCTTACGGCGATCGCCAAAGCCCGGGGCCTTGACGGCGCAGGCGTTGAGAGTGCCGCGCAGCTTGTTGACCACGAGAGTGGCCAGCGCTTCGCCTTCCACTTCCTCGGCGATGACGAGTAGCGGCTTTCCGGAGCGCGCAATCTGCTCAAGCAGCGGAAGCAGATCCTTCATGTTGCTGATCTTCTTTTCGTGGATCAGGATGTAGGGATCTTCGAGAACCGCTTCCATGCGATCGGGATCGCTGACGAAGTAAGGGGAGAGATAGCCACGATCAAACTGCATACCGTCGACGGTCTGCAGCTCGGTCACCATGGTCTTCGACTCTTCGACCGTGATGACGCCGTCCTTTCCCACCTTCTTCATCGCTTCCGCGATGGTGTCGCCGATCTGCGAATCGCCGTTGGCGGAAATGGTTCCGACCTGGGCAATGGCGTCACCGGAAACGGGCTTGGAGAACTTTTTAACGCCCTCGACGACCGCGTCGACCGCCTTTTCGATACCACGCTTCAGCGCCATCGGGTTGGCCCCGGCGGCAACCGACTTCACGCCTTCGCGGAAGATGGCCTGCGCCAGGATGGTGGCGGTGGTGGTGCCGTCACCGGCGATGTCGGAGGTCTTCGAAGCAACCTCACGCACCATCTGCGCGCCCATATTTTCGAGCGGATCCTTCAGCTCCACTTCCTTGGCAACCGTTACGCCGTCTTTGGTGATGGTCGGCCCGCCAAACTTCTTCTCGAGAACAACATTCCGGCCCTTAGGGCCCAGCGTCACTTTCACGGCATCAGCAAGCTGATTTACACCGCGAAGAATTGCCTGACGCGAATTTTCGCTATAAACAATCTGTTTTGCAGCCATTCGTTTTCCAAGACCTCCTTATTTCGCCTTCGCGGCGGCCGCACCATTGCTCAGAACACCGAGGATTTCCTCCTCGCGCATGATCAGGTACTCCGTTCCGTCGAGCTTGATATCGCTACCGGAATACTTGCCAAAGAGAATGCGATCGCCAACCTGTACGTCGAGCGGAAGCAGCTTGCCCTCTTCGGTTTTTTTACCTTTACCGATGGCAACAACTTCACCCTGTTGCGGCTTTTCCTTTGCGGAATCCGGGATGATGAGACCGCCTATCATGGTCTCGCCTTCTTCGATCCGTTTGACCACGACGCGGTCGTGTAGCGGACGAATATCCATAATCAAAACCTCCAGTTGTGTGGTGAACGAACTCGATCTTCTGGATTGAAGGATCGAGATCCGGGTTCCGGGCAGCGCCCGATCACCCATGCGTAGTTTTAGCACACTTGCCAGCAGAGTGACAAGATTTTATTGCAAGTACTTGAAAACACACTAAATACAATTTTGACAATCGTTGGTATGACAATGGCGCACTCACATTTTATGCCTTGCATGACAACAGTAGGGCACAAGAGATCCTTCGGGTGTTGAGTATACTGTGGATAGGAGTGTGGATCAGTGGAAACGATACAGCTTGTTCTCGATGCAAAGCTGCTGAGGGCGACCGATCTGGCGGCGAAGCGGCAGAAGTTGAACCGGTCCGCGCTGATTCGTCAGGCGCTTCAAGAACACTTGAAAAATCTGCATTCACTGGAGTTGGAGAAGCGCGACCGCCGCGGTTATGAGGCCCAGCCGCAGCGCGCCGAAGAATATCGCGTGTGGGAGGAGAGCGCGGCTTGGCCGGACGACTAAATCGCGGGGACATCCATCTTTACCGGTTCGAGTCTCCCGATAAGCAGCGGCCGGTTCTGATACTCACACGAGACGGCACAATCAGTCATCTGTCTACTGTTACGGTCGCTCCCATCTCATCCACAATTCGCGGCGTGCCATCGGAGGTGATTCTGGATGTGGACGACGGAATGAAGGCCCCATGCGCTGTAAACCTGCATAATTCAGTTACCGTGTCAAAGGAACGTCTGGGCAAACGTATCGCGAGTTTGAGTGACGAGCGCATGGAGCAGGTTTGTCTGGCTCTGCGGTTCTCGCTTGGATGCGGTTAAGCGCCGTGAAGCGTCGCAAGCGGGCACAGGAAGCGCGCCTGACATTTCTGCGCGCTTGATATTCTGAAGATGTAAAAGTCCTTTAGAACATGCGGCGGATCTCTGTTTTTCTAGCCCTTGCCGCTGTGCTCCTAACCGCTGCTGTCGGCTACACATACAAATTGCGCCTGGACAAGGCGCGCTCGCGGCATGCTGCACCCGTGCCTCACATCAAAACGGGCGATGAAGGGATCGCGCAGAGCTGGCGGTATCAGAAAGACGACCCGCAGACCAATAAACCGGTGGTTCGAGTGGTTGCCGATTCCTTCGAGGGCACCCACGATCCGGCGACGTTCGAACTGAAAGATGTAAAGCTGCGGCTGTACGACAAAAAGGCCGAGTCCTATACGTACGTGCAGAGCGAAAAGGCTTTCTTCAATGAAGGGAGCGGCGTACTGCAATCGGAAGGGCCGGTTCACATCGTGATCAACGTCCCGGCAGAAAAGAACGCGGAAGATCCGAACGAAGCCAAGAAGCACGTACAGGTCACCACCTCCGGGGTGAAGTACGAAACGAAAACAGGAAAGGCAACTACGGACCAGCTGGCGTCATTTGTCTTTTCTCAGGGGGACGGGCAGGCGGTTGGGGCCGAGTATGACCCGAACACGAAGCTGCTGCATATGAAATCGCAAGTCGCCCTGGACTGGATCGGCAACGGGCCGCCGGAAAACAAGATGCACGTGGAAGCCGGCGACCTGGTCTATAAAGAGGCCGAGCAGAAGGTTTACCTCTCGCCCTGGTCAAAGATGCAGCGGCGCACGACGACGATCCAGGCGCAGAACTCAGTGATCACGTTAGAAGACGGCGTGCTGCACCAGATTGACGCCGACCATGCCACCGGAACGGATACCCGGGAGGACCGCCAGACAAGCTACTCGGCGGACAAGATGACGGCGATGTTCGATGACGACGGCAACCTGATCCAGATCGT
>JAICXK010000218.1 GCA_025980435.1 Bryobacteraceae bacterium | reverse complement strand
ATGTCCGACCCCGCCATGAGCGGCGCAATTTTTCGGAACGGTAGCGCCGGATCGTGGGCCGCCAGGATCTGCCTTCGCACTCCGCGGCTGAGCATGACATCGCCCCCAAAGATCAGCCGGTTAAGGGGTAGCTTGGGAGAAAGTTTCGAGAATACCTGTTGCTTCAGCTCCGAATGCGAGCAGCCCGCCGCGCATAGAATTGCGAGCAGCAGCGCGAATCGCACTACAGCTTGGCAGCAGCGGCTTCGTCGAGAAACCAGATCGCGCGTGAATCGCGGCTCGCAATTTGGCACGGATAATTGAGCGGGTCTTCCCCTTGCGTAAGGACGTGTCGCAGAGCATTCGCCTTATCGCCGCCGGCAACCTGCAGCACGGTCCGCCTGGCAGCTTCCAGAACACCGGGGAGAAATGTCACCCGGTCCATCTTAACTTTTTCCACCCAAATATGTGCCGCGATATCCGTGTGATTATCGATGAGCGGACTTCCCGGAAACAGGCTTGCGGTATGCGCATCGGCGCCCATTCCGCGATGAATCAAGTCGAAGGCCGGCAATTCACCGTCGCTCAGCTCGAAGAACGCCGCGATCTCAGCGGCGTAGCGTGCGGCTGCCTGTGCCGGATCCATCTCTCCAAAAATCCTGTGAACATTCACCCGGCGGATGCCCGCGGGCTGCAACAGCGTATCGTTCGCCAACTTGAAATTGCTCTGATCGTCGGTCGGAGGAACACAGCGCTCGTCCACCCAAAAAAAATGCACCTTCGACCAGTCGAAATCGGCTTTCGCGAGCGCCGAAAACAGTGGCTTGGGTGTGCTGCCTCCCGAGATGGCGATGGTGGCATGCGGCTGCGAATGCAATGCTTCCGAAAGAGATTCAAGGATGTAATCCGCGCACAACCCGGCGGCTTCCTCCGGCGTCTTGCGGATTCGTAACTGCGGGGATCTATCTAAGCTCACGGACTAACTCCTGGGCACGGCGGAAGGCGGCGCTGAATGCCGCATCCGGACCCAGCACCGACAACTCTTCGGTCATAAGCGCGGCCGGGCCTGCCTCTTCGTAGCTATATTTGCGTTCTCTCCCGTTCGTGCTGCGCAGCGTCATGCAGTCAGGGGAAGAACGTTCGAATTCGATCGTTTCCGCATCCGAACGTAGGGTGATGCGGTGAATGCCGGCGCCGTACCCCTCTTCTTTGTTGAACTTGACATGCGCTCGATACGGCCCCGAAAGCCAACCGGCCACGTACAGAACCGATGGAGCGGGATACTCGCCTGTATGTGCAATCTCCACCGTGTGAAATTTAGAGAAATTGTTTACCCGCGCGGTGTTGTCGAAAATGTGCGCCAGCGGTTCCCGCCAGACCGTCAGCCGGGTCCATTCCAGGTCGGCAACCAGGCGGCCCTGCGCCTGCCATCTTGCAAGCAAATCGAAGGCCCATTGCGGATCCAGGCTCGACGTGTCGACGATCATCTTTGTCGCGATGTTCATCACGGCTTCAAGTCCGGCCTTCTGATCGTCAGTTGCGCTCGCGTTCAGAGCGCCTTGGTGCCGGCACCAGAAAATAACCGGCAGGTCCGCGGCGGTCAAACCGATCAGTGTCGGCCCGACGTTCGGCCAGCTTTCCGGACGAGCGGTAATTTCGATCTGCTCACAGCAGATCTGCTGGGCTTTCCCGAACGGCTTCCAGCATTGCGCCAGAACGCGCGCTTCCAGGCTCTTTTCAGCCCGATCGGACACGGATAGAACGATGCCTCGGCTGGGGTGTTCCCGCATTAGTTCCGAAATCGTCTGCGAGGCGCAGAATCCACGGTCGGCTTCATCCGTCGCGACGATGAGGGTCATAGCGCAAGCTCGTAAAACCGTCGGCTTGCCGTGCTGCTTCTCCTCTTCGCCCAGCGATGTCCACAATTTCCCGAGGCCCTTGAGAATCTGTTCCGGCTGGGCTGGAAAAATCACCGCGCTGCTCATGGGATTCTCCAGACGTGGCCATTACGAGCGAGCATCTCATCCGACGTTCGCGGTCCCCACGTCCCCGCCGCGTAGTTGGGAAATTCAAACCGGCTGTGGGCCCAGACGTCAAGAATCGGTTGCACAATCTGCCAGCTTGCCTCTACCATATCTTGCCGCGTATAAAGCGTCGGGTCACCCGCCATCGCATCTACCAGCAGCGTCTCATACGCTGTTGGCGTGCGCTCGCCAAAGCTTGATCCATAATTGAAATCCATCGAGACCGGTCGGACTCGCATCCCGCTGCCCGGGCTCTTTGAAAGAAAGCGCAGCGAAATCCCTTCCTCCGGTTGAATGCGCACCACCAGCAGATTCGGTCTCACTTCGCGCGGCCCGGTCTTGGTTTCCTGCGTGAACAAACCAAGCGGCGGAGCTTTGAATTGGATCGCGATATCCGTTACACGTTTCGGCAGGCGTTTGCCGGTCCGGACATAAAAGGGCACGCCCGCCCAGCGCCAGTTATCTATCAGGAAGGTCACGGCCGCGTAGGTGTCGGTTTGTGAATCGCGATCGACGCTCGGTTCCTGGCGGAATCCGGGCAAGTCCTGGCCGCCCACTTTGCCAGGACCATATTGGCCCGCCACCGCGTGCGTGGAAACGTCTTCCGGCTTCATCACGCGAACGGAGCGCAGCAGCTTCGCCCGCTCATCCCGCACGTTTGTCGAATCGAACACGCTCGGCGGCTCCATTGCCACTGTGGCCATTACTTGGCTCAGGTGATTCTGGATCATGTCGCGCAGCGCGCCGGCTTCCTGATAATACGCTCCGCGCCCTTCTACGCCGATCGATTCGGCGGCGGTGATCTGAACGTGATCGACATACCGGCGATTCCATAGCGGCTCGAACATGCTGTTCCCAAACCGGAAAGCCAGGATGTTCTGAACCGTTTCCTTGCCCAGGTAATGATCGATGCGATAAACCTCGGATTCGTCGAACACCTTGTGAATCTCATCGTTGAGCTTGCGCGCGCTGTCCAAATCGTGCCCAAACGGCTTCTCGATAATGACCCGCCGCCATCCTGTCCCGTGGTTCAGATTGTGTTGGCCGAGTTCGAGAATCGCTTCGGCATAGTGACTTGGCTGGGTCGATAGGTAGAACAGAACATTCCCGGCCGTCTGGTGAGATTTTTCAACTGCGTCCAACTTGTCGCGAAGATCGTCGTAGGAAGCCGGGTTATTGAGGTCGCCCGGCACATAGAACAGAGATTGAGCAAACGATTTCCAGACGTCTTCATCGAACGGCGCGTCTTCCAGGAAATTAGAAACCGATTCCTTCATCACACCCCGGAACCGGTCGTCGGACATGGGTGTTCGCGAACTGCCGATTACGGCGAAATTGGGAGAAATGCGCCGCTCATAAAACAGCCTGTACAGCGATGGCAGAAGCTTCCGCTTTGACAGGTCGCCGCTTGCGCCGAAGATGACAACAGCGCAAGGCGGAACCCGTCGTGCAAACCGCAGCGTATCCTGCAGGGGGTTCACCTCGGGTAGCGGCTGAACGAGTGCGCTCATGATCTCTTTGATGATAAGGCGAAAGGGAAGTGTCAGGGAGATTTTCCGCGCCTTCCGGACTGCCGGGAACCATCGAAACGCTGTGGATCTGGCTGGGCGGTTGTTTAAGCCGCGCCCTCGTGGTACATCGAAATCGCGTACAGCAGCCGTTCGCCTATCATTTCGGCTCGTTCAATGAACACAGATGCCGCCTGCTCGGAACACACTTCTGCTGCCGTCGCTCGCCACAACTGCAGCCAGCGGTCGAAGTGATCGCGTGTCAAACGCGGCAGTCGTAGATGAGCGATCATCGGATTCCCTTTATAAGTGCGCGAGGCCAGCAGCACCGATGACCAGAAAGCCTTCATCTTGGCTAAATGCGGCCCCCAATCGTCGCCGATCGCCTCAGCAAAGATGGGCCCTAAAAGGAGGTCGTCGCGAACTTTCGTGTAGAAGGCATCCACGAGAACGCCGATGTTCTCCTCATTGACCGCGGCTGTTGAGCTGTACATGTCAGAACACAAATATGTATCTATAATACATCTTTAGGGGGAACCCCGGCTCCTATGCACCTCACCCGTCACTCCGATTACACAATGCGTCTGCTGATCTATCTTGCTGTTCAGCCTGACGCGACCCCCACCATCCAGGAAATTGCGGACCACTATAGAATTTCGCGCAACCATCTCATGAAGGTTGCGAATCGCGCGGTTCAGGCAGGCTATGTCGAAGGGATGCGCGGGCGCGCAGGCGGGCTCCGCCTCGCCCGCCCTTTGAAACAGATCAATATCGGGCAAGTGCTGCGGGCGACCGAAAATTGGGATTTGGTTGAGTGCTTCGATACTGAATCAAACCACTGCGCTATTTCGGGCGGCTGTGGACTGCAGCCTATCCTGCGCCGCGCTCTCGAGGCGTATTTGGCAACCTTGGACCGGTATTCGTTGGCGGATGTAGTGGCGCGCAGGCCGCTCTTAATCCAACTCCTGGACTTGAAAACGGCTTGAGGCTAGCGCGGCAGCCGGCAATCGGCTCCGGTTCATAATCGCAATGATGCGCGTCCTATCCGTTAACGTCGGCCAGCCACGTCAGATCCAGTCGGGTGAGGCGACCGTACTGACGAGCATATTCAAGTCTCCAGTAGAAGGCCGCATCGCGGCGCGCCGATACAACCTGTACGGGGATCGGCAGGCGGACCTCACGGTTCATGGAGGACCCTGGAAAGCGATTTACGTGTATCCATCCGAACACTACAAATATTGGACAGAAGAACTGCCGGGTATGGATCTCCCGTTCGGCGTGTTTGGTGAGAATCTAACCACGCAAGGCATCACGGAACAGACCGCCCATATCGGCGATCAATTCCGGATTGGGTCAGTCGTCTTACAGATCTCTCAGCCGCGAATGCCCTGCTACAAACTCGGGCTCCGTTTCGGACGCGCAGACATGGTAAAACGCTTCTGGAAAAGCGGCAAGCCGGGTATCTATTTCTCGATTGTGCAAGAGGGTGAACTGGGGCGCGGTGATTCCATAGAACAGTTGCACGCGGATGCTTTGCAGGTGAGCGTCGCAGACGTGGTACGCCTGCTTAAGCACGAAACAATTGACCAGGATCTGTTTTCGCGCGCTTTGCGAGCGCCTCTTCACGGGAGTTGGAAAGAAGAGATTCGGGCGCGCTTCGCCGAAGGGGAATAAGCCGGGTAAATTCTTCCCAGTACCGTAGCGCCCGGTCCGATGTCAAATTCGGTGCGGTTCTTCCGTCTACCTGATAGATGGTACGGCCGCTCCCCCGAGCATCATTTCTCCTGCTATTTGTCTGCGGCATCTTGGCAGCGGAGGCGCCAGACGCCAATGGAAGATACATCGCCACCGCCTATTCTGTTTCGGGCAAAACGGCATCGGGCGTCTATACGCACCGTCACATTGTAGCTGCGGATCCGGACATACTGCCCATGGGCTCGGTAATCAAAATTAAACACGCTGGCCGTTATTCCGGAGAGTATGTGGTGGCGGATACCGGAGAGAAGATCGTCGGACGAAAGCTGGACATCTATATCCCGAGTACGGTGGAGGCCAAAAAGTTCGGGAAAAAACGTGTGAGCGTCAAAGTCGTTCAACTGGGAAATGGAACACACGAGGATGCCAAGGAAGCCGTTCAGCAAGTAAGAAAGGACGTGAAGGACGACGTATCCAAAGGCGTGGTCGGAAATGCCGCGACTGAGGCCGATCGGGTAAAGCAACGTGAAGCGAAATCCCCGAATGCCGAGAAGACTTCCACAACCAAAACCCCTCCTTAGTAACGCGCTCCGGACAGTTGCGGAGAACCGATCTGAAATAATCAGGAATTCCGTTTTGAGGAGCAAATGCCGAAACTATCAGGGAAGAACGTACTAGTCACAGGAGCATCGTCGGGAATTGGAGAGGCGATCGCCATCCGTTTCGCGCAGGAAGGCGCGAACGTCGCGATCAACTATTACAGCGGGGCCGATCGTGCGGAGGAAGTGAGGCGGAAGGCGGAGAAGGCCGGCACGCAGGCGAAGGGCTCAAAGCACATCACCGTAAAAGGCGATGTATCTCGCGAGCCAGACGTTAAAGACATGTTTGACAGAGTGCTCAAGGAATTCGGGACACTGGATGTTCTCATCAACAACTCGGGCGTTCAAAAACCGGCCGCGAGCCATGAAGTTGAAATGGCCGATTTTGACCGCGTCATTGGCATTAACCTCCGCGGAGCGTTCATGTGCTCGCGCGAGGCGATCCGCCATTTTCTGTCGCGTGGAGCCTCGGGCGTGATCGTGAATAACTCAAGCGTCCATGAAATTATTCCCAAACCCAAGTACGTGCCTTACTCAATCAGCAAGGGAGGAATGGAAAATCTCACCAAGTCGCTTGCGCTCGAATACGCCGACCGAGGCATCCGCGTGAATGCAGTCGGCCCTGGCGCGATAGTTACACCCATCAACAACGCCTGGATCAACGATCCCAAAGCGCGCGCCGAAGTGCAGAGTCACATCCCCATGGGAAGGCCCGGCGAAGCGGACGAGATCGCGGGTGTATTCGCGTTTCTCGCGTCGGACGAGTCGTCCTATATTACCGGGCAAACCATCTTCGCCTGTGGCGGTTTGACGCTCTATCCCGAGTTCCGGGTGGCGTGGTCCTCGGGCGAATAGGGCTACTTTGCGGCGGAAGCGGCGGCGGCCTTCGTCCCCCTGGTTTCGCCGCTGTTTCCGTTGCCTGACCAGGTGCCCGCAAGCTTGTCCCCATCCAGCTTCAGATCGATATCGTAATCTTCGTCCTGGTAGGTGGTCCGGAAGTGAACTTTGGACCCTTCGACCTTGAGATCCTTTGCAGCGCTCGGCCCGTCGTTCCCGTCAACCGTGGCGCTATATTTCCCGTCGCCATTAGCGATCGATAAGGTCCAGGCGATCTGGTCGCCGTCGGGCGTCAGCGAAACCATGTTCCATTTGCCGGGTAGCTGGCTGTTTTGTTGAGCCAGACATAGTCCCACATAAAAGGCGAGACAGGCAATCCAGGAAACGATCCGTTTGGGTCGAAAAAGTGCGGTCATGGGCTCCTACTTTATCAGAAAAGCCGAACCTGAACCCGTTATTGTCGACGCTTGCTGTCGCTCTGGCGTGACGCCGGAATTACCACAGCTCCAGTTTGTCTCGCGACATTTCGTACGTAGCATTCGAGTGAAAGTATCCACACGGCCGGCCTTTCCAACCAATGTAGTAGGTCGCAATGCCGTTTTCACTTATGCCTGTTCGATGGCGCTTTCCCTCTGTTTTGATGCTTGCAATAGCTTTCGTATCAATCTTTGCCGCCGCTCCGGCACGCGCACAACAAAGAGCCTTAAACTGCAGCGCGGGGCAGCAGGCTCTGGGCCGCCAGGCCATGTTACAGGCGTCTTCCTTATCGAGACGCGGCTCGTTGAATGCGGCGCTGCATCTGCTCGAAAGTAGCTTGGGCAAACTCGACGGCCGTTGTAGCGTTCGCGCAACTGTGCTCACGGAAAAAGCAGGAATCCACTTGCGCCTGGGACAAATGCGGGAAGCCCGGCAGGCCAGTAGCGCCGCCCTCGGATTTGAATATGGCGAACAGATTCCGGCTCAGGAAAGAGGGATGGACGAGTACATACTCGCAAGCGCCTGTAATGCCATGGGCCAGAAGGCAAGAGCTGTGCAGGAGTATCTGCTCGCCGCCCGGACATTCTCCCAAGCCGGCGCCTCGGAAATGACGAATGCCGCCCGCGTCTATTCGGATCTTGCCATGCTCTATGTGCGTTCGGCCGATGTTCCTTCGGCTGAACGCTACCTGGACGAGGCCCTTCGTGCCGAACGTAGTGCGCGGAATCCGGATAAGACGGAGCAGCTTACGCGACAGGATGCACTTATGCATCTGGACTTTCTCAAGGGCAGACTATCCGACGCTCTGAGCCTTATCGGCGGCCTCATTCGATCGTATGGAAGGGATGAAGGCATTAACAGCGCATTGCGGGCACACTTGTATCGCGATTACGGCCAATTATTCGCGTCAATCGGTAAGCTCGACGAGAGTATCCAGTACCTGGAGCATAGCGTCGCGCTTGAGTTGGAAGTTCCCGGAGCCCCGCCTCAGGAACTCGCGTTCTCCTGGGCCTTCTTAGCCAGAATTCAGATTCTTCGCAAGCAATTTGACGCCGCAGAAGCCACGCTGATGAAAGCGCAAAATCGTATCGGGCCATTTGAATATGACTTTCCGCAAGACGCCGCGATCGTCGCCGAAACCTACGGTGTTCTTCTGAATCTGCAATCGCGTTGCCCCGAAGCCCGAATTCAGCTTCAACGTGCGCTTCAATTGGCTGGTTCGTCGCCGGATCTCGACTTGATGAGGGCTGAGGGGCTGCGCGCACTCGCACAAGCCGATCGCCGGTTGCACAGAAGAGTGGAAGCAAAGCAGGCGCGCGCCGAACTGAAACATTTGCGCGCACGCGGGTTCAGCGAGGCGGACCCGGATACGGTAGATGTCCTCACGCTTGCCCGGAACCATCAGCCCGCAAGCCGCTGACCGGCTT
>JAICXK010000257.1 GCA_025980435.1 Bryobacteraceae bacterium | reverse complement strand
GTCAGCGGCTGGTGTAAAGCCATCTGGATTGCCTCCGCCAGATGCAATCCGTGGCGTCGCGTGCCGTGCATAATCTGTTCGCGGCAACTGAAGCCGTCGGAGATGATTAGTGTGTCACGGTCCGCTTCGCGCACACTGGGATAGAGCACTCGTTCGGCGACTTTCATCGATACATCGTAATGACCTTCTTCGTAACCGAACGAGCCCGCCAGGCCGCAGCAGCCCGAATCCAGAAGTTCTGCATCCAGACCCATTTGGCTCACGACCTTTTGCTCTGCCGACATGCCCCAAAGCGACTTGTGATGGCAATGCCCGTGGATGAGCGCCTTGCGCTGCAGATTTGGCGGATTGTATTTTGCATCGACAAGAAACTCGCTGAGCAGCTTCGTTTGAGCGCGCAGGCGTTGGGCGTCTTCGTCACCCGGAAAAATGTTCGTCGCCTCGTCGCGAAACACCGAGGCGCAGCTTGGCTCCAGGACAACGATCGGGACGCCTTCAGTGATCTGCGGCCGCAAAGCATCCAGGATGTTCAGCAGGTATGTTTTCGCCTGATCGAGAAAACCGTAATCGTAGAGCGGCCGCCCGCAACAGAGAGTACGCTGCGGTACTTCTACCCGATACCCCGCCGATTCCAGCACTTCAACGGCTGCCTTCGCAGTGTGCGGGAAAAAATAGTTGTTAAATGTATCGGGCCACAGCACTACCTTCGGCCGGGTGTCGTTCTTCCGCTTTGTTCGATCGTCATGCTCCGAGAACCACGCTTTGAAAGTTTGTTTGGCGAAAGCGGGCATCCTGCGGCGCTGCGTGAGTCCGCCCAGCGTCTTTGCAATCCTTGACAGCCCGGGCGTCTGGGTCAGCAGATTGGCAGCATCGGGAAAATGAGACGCAATTTCGGCCCAGCGGTTGATCATGCCCATCGCATAGGCGCTGGTGGGCCGTGTCTTGCCTTCGTAATAGTGGTACAGAAACTCCGATTTGTAAGTTGCCACGTCAACGTTGACCGGGCAATCGCCTTTGCAGCCTTTGCAGGCCAGGCACAAATCGAGCGCATCTTTGACATGCGGGTCTTTCCAGCCGTCCTGGATGACATCGCCGCGCAACATTTCAAACAGCAGGCGGGTACGGCCGCGCGTGCTGTGCATCTCCTCGCGAGTGGCATGAAAGCTGGGGCACATGGTGCCGCCATCCAGACCCCGGCACTTACCCACCCCGAAGCAGCGTTCCGTCGCATGGGCGAAGCTGCCCTGATCCTCGGGAAATTGAAAAACGGTGAGCACCGGCTTTGGTTTGAAGTCGGGCCCCACACGCAAATTCGTATCCATCGGGTACGGGTCCACAACCTTGCCCGGATTCATGCGCCATTCCGGGTCCCACGCCGACTTGAATTCGCGGAACGCCTGCACGATCTCAGAACCGTACATTACAGGAAGGAACTCGGCGCGCGCCTGGCCATCGCCGTGCTCACCCGACAGCGAACCGCCGAAACGTGTGACCACATGAGCGGCTTCCGTCATGAACGCGCGGTAATTCTTCACGCCCTCCGCTGTTTTGAGATTGAATGTAATGCGGGTGTGCAGGCAGCCATCGCCTATATGCCCGAACAAAGTCATCTGGTAATGAAATTTGTCCAGCAGCTTGTAGAGTTCTCGAAGATAATTGCCAACCTGCTCGACCGGGACCGCCGCATCTTCCCAACTCGGCCAGGCGTCTTCGATTCCTGGAATGCGGCTCGCCCCGACTCCGTTCTCGCGCACTTTCCAGATCAACTTCTGGTCGTGCTCGTCTTCAATCAGCCGGATCCAGGTGTGGTCGTTATCCATGGCGCGGATCTTCTGTATGGCCGCCTGCGCGCGATTCTTTGCCTCCTTGGAGGACTCGCCGCCGTACTCAAGCAGAACATACGTATCGGCCTTCGGAAACAGGTCTTCGCCCGGCATGTGATTTCCCTTGCGATGTTCGTTGTCGAGCACCTTGTGATGGAAGCACTCGAGTCCAATCGGGCCTAGATCACGAAATGGCGCGGCATGGTCGCCTGCGGTAAATACGTTGGGAAACCCGACCATGATTAGCGCGCGGTGCTGCGGGCTGTGGACCAGCTTCATCTTGGCGCGAAGAATGATGGCGCAGGTGCTCTCGGTGCCTACCAGCGCACGGGCCACCTGGAACCCGTTTTCCGGAAGCAGTTCGGGGAGGTTGTAGCCGGAGACCCGGCGGGGAATTTTCGGAAAGCGCTCCCGTATCCTATCGGCATAACGGTCGCGAATCGATTTGAGCTTCGCGTAAATCTCGCCCCGCCTGCCGCGCTTGCGGATGATCGATTCCAGGTCGGATTCGCTCGTCTCCCCCACCGTTATGCGCAGACCATCGTAAGTGAGGATATCGAGCTCTTCGACGTTATCCTCCGTTCTGCCTGCCGTAACAGAATGAACGCCGCACGAATTATTGCCGATCATGCCGCCCAGCGTGCAGTATTCATGTGTGGCGGGATCGGGCCCAATGGTCAGGTGATGTTTTTCGGTTTGGTCCCGAAGCGTATCGAGGATCAGGCCCGGTTCCACCCAGGCGTACTTTCGCTTCGGATTGATTTCAAGAATTTTGTTCAGATACTTCGAAAAGTCGATCGCGACTGCTGTGTTGCAGCACTGGCCGGCCAAACTGGTCCCGCAGCCGCGGCCAAAGATAGGAGCTTTAAACTCGCGGCACAGCGCGACCGTTCTGATCACGTCATCGTACGTTCGCGGCACGACCACGCCGATCGGCACCTGCCTATAAATCGACAAATCCGAGGCGTAAAGAGCCCGTGAGCCACTGTCGAATCGCACCTCGCCATCGACTTTGCGCTTGAGTGCCGCAGCCAATTCTTCGGCAGCCTTCGGCGCCATCACTTCTTCGGAGGGGATCATTTGTCCTCCTCCTTCTTTTTGTCTTTTCCGGTAATCTTTTCAGCAGCCCGCGGGATAGCGCCGTAATCGCTGGCCGGAAACAGGAACTCGTCCATCGCCTGCCGCCCGATGGTAAGGGAGATCCGCCCGCGATCCCTCTCGCCTCGCGCCAGCGCCTGCGCCAAATGTTTCATCTCCGCCTTGGTCGCCTTCGGTGGCATAGGCGGCTCCATTGGGTCAGTGATGCACTCGATTACCACTGGGCCATCAACCGCCAGCGCTTCCTTTAATTGATCCTTGCAGCGTTTCGGATGATCGATGCGAACGCCCGTGGCGCCGCACGCTTCAGCCACCTTAACGAAATCGATCGGATATAGATCGACGCCGTATTCGGGATTCCCGAGATAGATCATCTGCTCCCACTTGATAAGCCCGAGCGTGTTATTCTTCAGCACCACAATCTTGACCGGCAGCTTGTATTGCGCAAGCGTGGCAAGATCGCCCATCATCATGCTGAGCGAGCCGTCGCCAGTGAAGGAAACTACCTGGCGCCCCGGATGCGCAACCTGGGCGCCGATCGCATACGGCAGGCCAGCCGCCATGCTGCACAGCGTCCCACTGAACGAAAATTGCTGCTGCGCGCGCAGCTTCATGCGAGCGACCCAGGTGGTCACGGTGCCCGAATCGCCGGTGATAATGGCGTCGTCAGCTAGCAACTGGCCCAGGTTCCACGCCACCACCTGGGGTTTCATTGGCTTGTCGGTGCGGGTGCCGCGTTCTTCCATCAGCTCCCACCAGTCCTCCATGCCTTTTTGTGCCTGCTTCAGGAACGTGCGGTCCTCATTGCGCGGCAAGTACATGAGGAGTTCCCGCAAAGTGGCTTGCGCATCGCCGACGAGTCCGATGTCTACCGGATAGCGAAGCCCGATGCGTTCCGGCCGGTGGTCAATCTGAATCCCGAGCGCCTGGCCGGGTTTCGGCAGAAACTCAATGTACGGAAATGAGCTGCCGATCACCAGCAGCGCATCGCAATTTTCGAAAACATCCGAAGAAGGGCGCGTACCGACGACACCCGTTCCGCCCGTGGTATAGGCGCTGTCGTCCGGGATAACATCTTTCCCGAGCAATGCTTTCACAACCGGAGCGCCAAGCCGGTCGGCTACTTGCAGGACTTCTTCTCTTGCGCCGCGAGCGCCGGAGCCCACCAGAATCGCGATCTTCTTTTTACCTTGTAGCGCTCGCGCAGCCTTCTCAAGCTGGAGACGCTCCGGAACGCGTTTAGGAATCGTGAACGCTTCGGAGGTGTGGCCTTTCAGATTGCGCATGGACCGCTTCTGATCGGCCATATCCGCACTCTGGTAGTCAATCGGGAGAGCGATATGAGCAACAGCCCGGTTCCCCAGCGCCGCACGGCAGGCGTAGTCGACGATGTTCCGTGCGTGTGCGGGACCCATCAGGCGCTGATTGTAGAGGGCCACGTCCTGATAAAGATAATCCTGATTCATATCCTGCAGGTAGTTGGTCCCGATCAGATCGTGATAGGTCATGCCGGTAATCGCCAGAACGGGTGCCTGATCGATTTTGGCGTCGTAAAGGCCGTTCAGCATGTGAATAGCGCCCGGCGCGGCGGTGGAAAAACAGACACCAAGCTTTCCGGTAAATTTCGCGTACCCGGTAGCTGCCATCGCGGCGGTCTCTTCATGGCGTACATGGATGTAGCGGATGCGGTCCTTACGGGTGCGCAGCGCCTCCATAAATCCGTTGATGCCGTCTCCGGGAAGGCCGAAAATGACGTCAACTCCCCAATCGATCAGACTTTCGACAAGAACATCGGACGCAGTCATGGCGGCACCTCGCTCCGTGCAGGTGACGCCAGGATGTTTACTTGCGTTAGCGCGCAAAACTGCGAGGATCGAGGCCGGCACCGCTACGGGTTTCGGCCGCGTATTGCTCGGCAGTGCGTTCGGCGGCCAGCTACAAGCGCGCCCAGGCAACGCCTTCCAGCGTGGGTGCGAAGAGCTCCGGATGCAGCATCTCCGCGAAAGCACGGAGCGATTCCACCAACCGCGGCCCTGGACGGTTCATAAATTGATTGCCGTCACATAGAAATACGCGTTCGGTTTGTACCGCCCTCAGCCGATGCCATTCCTCGCGTTCCGTTAGCCAGTGCATTTCGCCGCGAGTGCGTTCGATATCAAAACCACAGGGAAGAGCGACAATCACGTCCGGATCCGCGCCGAGCACGTCTTCCCATTTCATCCACGGAGAATGCCGGCCCGGCTCGCCAAACAGGTTTCTCCCACCCGCCATTTCGATCAGTTCCGGTACCCAGTTCCCGCCCGCCATCAATGGTTCCAGCCATTCGAGAGCGGCGACAGCCGGGCGGCTCTCCACGCTCCGGGCTTCTTCGGAGCATTCGACCATTCTCGATTGAAGCGAGCGATTCAACTCGTCGCCGCGTTCCCGGCATCCACAGGCCTCGGCGATGCGCCGGATATCGCGCCACAGATCGGCCAGCGCATAAGGCTCGAGTGAAACAACCTGCGATGTTACGCCAATCTGATCCCGCAAAGCGTGTTCCACATCATCCAGACTGACCGCACAAACCTTGCATTGCGTTTGGGTGATGATGTGGGTTGGTCGCAGGGAGCGGATCAGCGCGGAGTCCACTTCATAGACGCTGACTGCTGCCGCGACCCGCTCTTTCACCAGCCGGTCAATCTCTCTGCTGGAGCCCGATACGGGAATCGCCGGCCTCGTACACACTGGAAGGCCCGCAACGCACGGCGGGTAATCGCATTCGTGCGATCTCCCCACTTGAAATTCGCCCAGCCCGAGCGCGTGAACAATTTCGGTCGCGCTCGAGATCAACGGAAGCAGCCTGAGGTCCATCGTTCTTACCGCCGCAACCCATAAAATTCGATTCCCATTTTACCCGCGGGCCACTATCTCATTTGATATCGTCTATAGTGCTTGCCGCAGGGCGATGGTTTCCCGCAAGCCAGGAGGAGTGTCGGAATGCAGTGTCCGGTTTGTCAAGAATGGATTGTAGGAGCACATGCGTGTTCCGGGAAACCGCTTCCAAAAATGGGAGCCGGATATCAATGTCCAACTTGTCGTGAGTGGGTTACCGGAAGGCACGTGTGCTCGGGCAGACCGCTTCCGAAACTGGATCCTCCCAAGGGACTCAAAACCTACGCGGCGCAGGTGTATCCTGCCCAGCAGGTCCCGATGGAAACCGACCCCGTGGCGCGAATTGTCCCCCTCGACGATCGCAAGCTTTGGGATTTTGCGCTGAGTAATTTTCTGATTTCGGCGCCGTCGAATAAATCCGATCGCGACCGGCTTTTAAATGAGGCGCTCGGCGACATGACCGTCCAGCAGTTCGCGGGGAAGCCGCCTCTCGAACGCATGGCGATTATCAATAAGCTATGGGACGCTATCGTCGAATGGGTCGCGCCCAACCAGACGGCGCGGCAGATGATGGATCCCGATGCAGGTGACACGGTCCACAATGTCACAAGCACCCGCAGAGCGAAAGCGTTTGCTCACTTCGGAATCGGATTCCGCTGTGAGAAGGATACGGATCTGCAGCGGATCCTCACACAAGGCTTTCAGCCGCTCTACAGCCTTCCCGATATCGCCGCCCAGCTTGGGCACGTGGTTCGGGGGAGCGTCATGCAAGTCAAGACCGGGCTCGGCCAGCTCGGCCTATGGAAGGTCAACCAGGACGCGATCGGCCAGACCGGAATCTGCGTCTCCCGCGGCGCGTTGGGCGCCTCGAAGTTTCCTGAAGCCACGCACACCGGCGACGTATACATGTTTGCGGTGCGCCCATCAAACCTCGGCTACGACACCGAAACCTACCAGGACCGAAAGGGCCACGACAAGGTTTGGAAACCGGGAGAGAAACTGTTTCCCAGTATCAAGAAAGAGGATGTGCTGGCCTACGTGAAAATTAAAAAGCTCGGGATGGACAACTTTGGTACTGGCTGGAAGATCCAGGCGGAAAGCGCCTGGACCTTTGTAACCGGAACGGACGAAGAACGGCAATACATCACTGCAGAGCTTCAGGATTTGCAGACCCCAGGGGGCAGGGCTTTCTTGTTAGTGAAGGCGAGCCAATACGATTTCCATCAACCGCAGTAGAGGTCAGGCCTGATTCCCCTAGTTGCGCTCGCGACGAGCTCGAAGTATTATCTTTCCACCGTCTAAATAAATAGCCGGTAGGAGGAGCCGTAGCATGACAACTCACAGAATCGCGGGCGGCGGTGGCATACAACTCCACGTCGCGGAGACAGGCAAGCCAACCGGTCGCCCTATTCTATTCATCCACGGCCTTTCGCAGTCTTGGCTCACCTGGAGCCGGCAGATGAATTCGGACCTGGCGGAGGATCACCGGCTTGTCGCAATGGATATGCGAGGGCATGGCCTCTCGGATAAACCT
>JAICXK010000311.1 GCA_025980435.1 Bryobacteraceae bacterium | reverse complement strand
CTGCCGCACTTTCACGGCTTCGGCGACAACCTGCTGCTGCATCATGTTTGACTGAATGTCATAGGCTTTGTCCGCCTGCGCCTGCTGGCGCTTGACGGTTTCGACATACTGCGCCTTTTTAATTTCCAGATCGCGCTGCGCTTCCGCCTGGGCAGCCAGGGAGAGCGCTTCCGCTTGCACCCGCTCCTGGTCCGCTTGCGCCTTGGCGACGGCGGCTGCCCGCATGGCTTCGGCCCGGCGAATCGCCGTATCCCGGTCGGCTTCCGCCGCGGCCACATCCGCATCGCGCTTGATGCGGGCAATATCGGGCCGCCCCATGTTCGTGATGTACTCGTTTTTATCGCGAACTTCCTTGATGGTGAAGGACACAACCTCGAGCCCCATCTTGCTCATGTCGTCCGCGCAGGTGGCGCGCATGCGATCGCCCACCATTTCCGGCTCTTTCACGATTTGCTCGACGGAAAGTTGGCCGATAATGCCGCGCAGGTGCCCTTCCATCACCAGGCGGATGAGCCCTTCACGCGCCTGATCCGTTTTCGTCAGAAACTGTTCGGCCGCGGTCTGGATGGATTCGGGATCGCTTTTTACTTTGATCTGCGCGACCGCCTCTACCGTCACCGCGACACCCTGTTTGGTGTAGAGATCCTGCTGCGGGGCAACATCGAACGACATCAGTTGCAGTGAGAGTTGGCGGCAATTCTCCACCATCGGGAAGATCACTGTGCCCCGCCCCTTCACCACTCGCGTGCCTCGCAACCCGTATACAATTAGCGCTTCGTGCGGACCTGCCTTACGGTACAGCGTCGCCATGGCCATCATCAGCGCCAGCAGCGTCAACACCACAATTACGGCAATGAAAACAATTTCACTCGACATCGTTGGTCTCCTTTTGCAATGATTCCGGGTCAACTGCCGGCCCTTGCTGGGTCATTGCCTCCCAGGTGCGTACGAATGCAATGCCTCTCTCATAGCGCGCGATTACAACTTCTTCGCCGCGCGGAATTTCGACTCCGCCATCGCTGCGGGCACAAACCGGTATCCGCGTCCCATCGCGTACGTAGATGACTTCTCCCACGCCATCCGGCCGGATCGTGCTCGACACGCGCCCCAGCACTCCGACCATTTCGTAATCGGCCGGATCAAGCGGCTGGTCTCGCGACTGCAAGAAGCGCAAGAAGCCAGCCAGAATCCACGCGCCCGTGAGCCCGACCGCCACTGCGATCACCAGATCAAGCCAAAACGCCAGGCCCGAATGCCGCGTCAACAGATAGCCGACGCCCCCGAACCACGCCAGATACACAGCGGCACAACTCGGGTTGACCATGCTCCCGATCCAGGAAGCGGCGGCGCCATCGTGAGGACCGGCGTGCGCGCTTGAATGGCCGTGCCCGTGGGCGGCATGTCCATGCGCGTGTACACCATGCGCGTGTACATGAAGGTGTCCGTGCGCGGAGTGCCCTAAGTGCATTCCGCCTAACAGCAACGACGCGAAACTCCACAGAGCTCCAATCGCGAAACAGAGCAGGAAAATATCAGGCCAGTTCATGGCGTAATTCCTCCTTCGGTTGCAGCACTCCCCACAGCCGCTCGACAAGATCCGGTGTTTCCAGTACGGCCGCAAGCAGCAGAAGGCATTTGCGCGTGTCCTCGTGCCGCGCCAGCTTTAGCAGCGCTTCGGAAAGCGGAGCATCCCGGCGAAAACGCTCCGCGCCCTGAATTAGCCACAAGTCCAGCTTGTCTTCCTGACTGCTCAGATCTGTAATCAGCTCGGTTTGAAACCCTTCCGGGTCGTCAACCAGATACCCGGGATGCACTCGAAAGAATTTGGCGAGCAGAAGCCTGGTGGTATTCGTCAGGTGCTTGCGGCTGCCGTTTTCAAGCTGCGAAAGGTAGGGCTGGCTGATGGAGCGCTTCAACTCCTTGCCGATTGCATCGACCACTTCCTTCTGGGTCATTTCGCGATCGAGCCCGCGCAGGTGGCCTTCCACTACCCGGAGGTACCGGATTTTATCTGCAACCGTCATATTTCAATCTGCAATGTTTATATCGCAAATTGCTATCAACCGCAAGAAGAATCCGGAGCTGTTGTCCGTAAGCTTATGAAACTATGGAAAATTTAGGCCGCGTACAACCGAGCCCGCCGCCTGGAATGCAGCCAAAGCTCGATAATCGCGACGTTGATCGAAAAACCGATCCAGAACGCGATCCCGAAGAATTGATGCAGGCCAAGATGTGTGAGCGGGCTGGTAGCGAAGAAAATTCCCATCACCGGCCGTGTGGTTGCGATCCCCAGCAGAATACCGACAGCGCGCGTGGTCCATTCTCGCTTTCGCAGCGCATCGCCGCGGAGGCGATACAGGTAGGCCCGTCCTAGCGAGAACAGGAACCAGGTGTCGAAAACGAACACTGCCGATCGCTCCACCCAGCCGCCGACCGCATACGCGCTCATCGCATACGCAGTCACGCCGGTTATGAGGCCAAAGGGGAAGAACAGCCGCTCCAGCCATTGGCTGCCGCCCGGGCGCAGCAGGACGAAGGCGGCGAGGACCACGAAGATGGCCGCCGGAATGATATGAATCATGGTCAGCGCCGTATGCGCGGAAAAGGTTGCATCGAGCGCCGCCATCTGCGCCGGGCCGCTATGCGAGGGATTTTTCAGCGCGATAAGCCTCCGCACAACGACAGCAATTGCAATCACGAAGCAAAGCCAGAACCCCACCAGAAGCCATAAAGGATGGCGCGAAGTTTGAGGCAATGTCTCCGGTTGTATGGTCTTCTCGTGCATGGTTAGCTGCCGGTTAGTATTGCTGAGTCCCATATATAAGAACTCATATGTGTTTACGCCGGGTTCGGATCATTTGTTCCATCGAAGCCGCCACATTTTCCGATCCAAAAATCCAAAAATGAGCCTGAAAGCAACGGTATGATCGCGTTACAATATTCCTCACTCAGATCCCGCTTTATGGCGATTACGAGGCCAAACCGGCACATTCACGGCGGCTCAGCCGGAGTCCGAGCCACGTTATGAGCGCCGACCAATGGAGTCGTCTGAAGCGTCTCTTCCAGCAAGCGCGCGAAAAGCCGCCGTCGCAGCGTTCAGCGTTTGTTCATGAGATTGCGGCGGCGGACGCGGTTCTCGGGCAGCAGCTTGCGGCGTTGTTAAGTGCGCACGAGCAGCAGACCAGGCCGATGGAGCATCCGGCAGAGAATGCGGAGCAGCCTGTGCCCGATGGTCCAGTTACTTTTGCCAACGGCGCGCTGATCGCCGGGCGATTCGAAATTGTTCGCTTTCTCGGCAGGGGCGGTATGGGCGAGGTTTACGAGGCGAACGACATCCATCTGGGCCGCGTCGCTCTGAAAACGATCCGTCCGGAAATTGCCGGGCACTCCGAGGCTCTGACCCGGTTCCGGAACGAGGTCCTGGCCGCTCGTCAGGCTACCGGGCCGAATGTGTGCCGGATCCACGAACTCTTTATTGTTCCCGCCCGCGGTTCGGACAAAGCCACTGCATTCCTCACCATGGAATTTCTGGAAGGCGTCACGCTTGCAGATCGCATCGACAATGATGGCCCCGTGCCGATAGGAGAGGCGCAACGAATCGCGACGCAACTGTGTGCCGGACTCAAAACAATACACGACGCTGGAATCATTCATCGCGATTTGAAGAGCCGGAATATTATGCTGGCGCGGCGCAACGCGGAAGCGCAGGCGGTAGTGATGGATTTCGGCCTTGCCCGCCCGGTTGCCCGCGCCGCAGTTGCGGGCGAATCGGGGCTGACGGTGCAAGGTACGCTCGTCGGAACCCCAGAATACATGGCGCCGGAGCAGTTTCAGGGAGCCGGTCTGACGCCGGCTGCGGACATCTACGCATTGGGAATTGTGCTCTACGAAATGGTCACGGGCAAGCTTCCGTTTGATGCGAGCACGCCGGCCGGCGCCGCAGCGCAGAGAGCCAAACGGTTTGTCCCGGCTTCCTCCACCAGGCGCGGGCTGGACCATCGCTGGGACCGTGTCATCGAACATTGCCTCCGCGACGATCCGGCCCGCCGCTACAAGAACGCGGCCGAAATCGCGGAAGCGCTGTCAGGCCGTTCCTCTATTGGCAAGTTCGAATACTCGCTGGTTATGCGGCGTCCGGCGCGCGCGATGGCCGCCATTTCAGCCTGCCTCGCGCTTGCGTTTCTGTTCTGGTACCGATCGGGCAGCTACCGTCCCCCGTCGCCGGATGCTCAGGAATGGTACACCCGTGGTGTCGCCGCGCTTCGCGAGGGCACCTTCCTGAAGGCTACCAATGCTCTTCAGATGGCAGTGGATCGCGATCCGGATTATGTCCTCGCTCACGCCCGGCTGGCCGATGCCTGGAACGAGCTTGATTTTCCGGCCAAGGCCAAAGACGAAATGCTGAAGGCATCGTCTCTGCAGCTTGAACGCAAACTTCCGGAGCTCGATAAGCAGTATGTTGAAGCGATCCGCAACACAATTTTGCGGGATTTCCCCGCTGCCCTGCACCGTTACCAAAGAATCGTCAAAGCCCTGCCCAGAGACATGAAGGCTTACGGCGACGTGGACCTTGGCAGAGCCTATGAGAAGACGGGCGATATCGAGGATGCTGTCCGCAGTTATTCGGAAGCGAGAAGATTGGCGCCCGATTATCCGGCCTCCTATGTTCGTCTGGGTATTCTGGAGAGCCGCGGCCAGGCCAGACCGGGCCGGAACCCGGAGACGGAATTTGCGAGCGCCGAAAAGCTGTATCGCGCGGCCAGCAACTTCGAGGGTATCGCGGAAATTCAATATCAACGAGGCTACGCCGCGAATCGCGCAAACAGGCCGCAAGATGGCGAGCGGTTCCTGAAAGATTCGCTCCTTAGCGCGCGGGCGATACCGAGCGTGCAACTGGAGGTTCGCGCCCTGGCGCAATTGAGCGCCGCCGAATATCTGCGGGAGCAGAGCACCGGAGCCACAGTGTCACGCGAAACGCCGGTCGAGCTGGCGAACCGGGCCATCACTCTTGCACGCGATAACGGTCTGGAGTATTGGGCGACCGATGGCATCATCCGGCTCGGATCGGCCTATTTCGCCGGAGGCGATTACGGGCATGCTGAGGCATATTTTCAGCAGGGCCTCCAACTCGCGGAGGCGAGCCACCGGCCGCGCCTGCAAGCTCTTGCCGAACTCAGCCTGGCGACTCTTCGCGACCAGCAGGGCAGACCGGATGATGTGATTCGTCTCGCACAGAAGGCCGTTGGCTACTACCGGCCGGCCAATTTCTTTGTCGAATCCACTCAAGCTCTGATTTTGATTGCCCGCGCCAAGCTAGAAAAGGCAGAGTTCCGCGAAGCCTTGCAGCGCGGCCGCGAATCCCTCGCCCTTACCGAGAGAGCCGGTAATCCCGCCCTCGCGGGTCTTGCCGAGGAGGTTACCGGTGATGCATTTCTAAAGCTGCAGAATTATCCCGAGGCGCTGGAGCATTATCAGATGGCGCTCAAGACGACCCCCAACGAATACAACACGCTTCATTGCGCCGACGCACTCTGGCGGTTGGGACGCTATCGG
>JAICXK010000230.1 GCA_025980435.1 Bryobacteraceae bacterium | reverse complement strand
CGCGACGGGAATTTCGTGCTGATCCAGGTGGCCGCCGCGACAATGCGCCGCTCCTTCTCAGGAACGAGAAAGCCGAACCCGTTGAGCGGATGGCGGAGCTCGCGCCGGTCGAACACGAAGGTCACGAGAATCGCCGAAGAATGGGGAATCGCGCTCAAATCGGTGGCGAGTTCCGGCGCTGCATTTCGCAACAAATCCGCGCAAATGTGCGCCGGACACGCTAGTACCAGATGAGATGCAACAGCCGAATGTCCGGCTGCTTCGACACGCCAAGCCCCATTTGTCCTGGAGACCGTCGCGGCTTCCGCCTGAATCACGCGCGCATGAGGCCGAATCGCGCGCTCCAGGGCGTCGGTTAGCTGCTGCATACCATTCCGGAATGACAGAAACAACGCGCGATTGTTTCTTTTTCTGGCTGGATCCGCGCGCACACCCCTGATCAAACTTCCATACTTCTGCTCATAACCGATGAACCGAGGCAGTACACTCGCGGCGCTCAAATCACCTGCCGAGCCGCCGTAAACGCCGGACAGCAGGGGTTCCGCAACGTAGTCGAGCACTTCGTTCCCGAAATGATCCTGTACCAGTTCGCCTACCGAGACATCGTGCGGCCGCAGACGCGGACGCGAGAACGGCTCGGCCAATAGCCGGAGTTTCGTACGGGTAGAGAGCAGGTGCGAAGAAAGCACGGGGCCCCAACGGCCGGGAGCCATCATGACCATCCCGCGGGGCAGCGGAACCAGCTTGCCGCCGCGGAGAATGAATACCCGCCTCACACGGTCGTTCGATTCGATCACATCGCCGCCCA
The DNA here is from genome assembly GCA_025980435.1 of Bryobacteraceae bacterium. Classification (GTDB taxonomy): domain Bacteria; phylum Acidobacteriota; class Terriglobia; order Bryobacterales; family Bryobacteraceae; genus Bog-105. The sequence continues at coordinate 7,435 of JAICXK010000230.1, read as the reverse complement.
GGCTGCCGAGATCTCGTGCCAGCTCTGCAATCGCGGGCTTCGATGCGATGAAGCTGTCGGGGCCCGCTTCCAAGCAGCAGCCTTGCATCAGATCCGTTTGGATCAGTCCACCAAGGCGGCCGGCCTTCTCGATGATGGTTGAGGAGATCCCCTGCCGCCCGAGATAATAGGCGGCGGCAAGTCCGGAAATCCCGCCGCCCACGATGATCACTTCCGCAGACACGCGCTACTTATGGAACTCGCGCACGATCTGGACGACCGCTTTGACGTTTTCAACCGGAGTTTCCGGTAAGATGCCATGCCCGAGATTAACGATGTGGCCCGGCCGGGTACCGGTCCGCCGCAGCAGGTCCGTGACTTTCGTGCGTAGCTCGGGTAACGGAGCGAAGAGCGCGACTGGATCAAGGTTGCCCTGGATCGCGGAACGATAGCCGATATCCATCCAGGCCTGGTCGATGTTGATGCGCCAGTCGACCCCGATGACGTCGCCGCCCGCAGCGTGAAGCTCGCGGAGAAATCCCCCGGCGCCGGTTCCGAAGTGAATAACGGGCACGCCGGCGGCGCGTACCCGCTCGATCAATGCGCGCGAATACGGCTGGACGTAGCGGACATAATCCTCCGGGCTCAGGGCGCCTACCCAACTGTCGAAGACCTGGATGGCCCGCGCTCCACCGCCGATCTGCAGTCCCGCGAAATCGCCCAATACGTCCACGAGCTTCCCCATCAGACGGCGCCACATGGTCTCATTGCCGAACATCAGCCTTTTCGTCTTCAGGAAGGTCTTCGACGGGCCGCCTTCTACCATGTAGCTGGCGAGAGTAAACGGCGCGCCGATGAAGCCAATCACGGGAATCCGCCCATTTAACGCGCGGACCACGAGCTGGATCGAATCGCTGACGTACGCCAGATCGTCGGTGCGCGCCGTGGAAAGTTCGTCAATGTCTTCCGGCTCGGTAATCGGGTTGTCTATGGACGGACCTTCACCGGCTATGAACTCGAGTTTCAGGCCCATAGGCTCAACCGGCAGCAGCAGGTCGGCAAAGATGATTGCGGCGTCTACATCGAGAATTTCGACGGGCTGCAGGGTTACCGCGGCGGCAAGTTCCGGCCGTTTGCAGATTTCGAGAATGCCGTGCTTCGAACGGATCTCCCGATAGGGCTTCAGATAGCGGCCGGCCTGCCGCATAAACCATACCGGCCGGACATCGGTGGCCCGGCGTCGGCAGGCGTCGAGGAATCTACCCCCGCCTGAAGCCAGCCGCACGCGGCCCCCCGTCTGTTCGTTGTTGAATGTTCGGCTGGCTACCCGCACCCATGCTGCGCACCTAGAGTGTACCCTGAGGGGCGTAAGAATCTGTGCGCGGAATGTGAAGATTTGGAACCGTCTTAGCGCGGGCGGCCCCGGCGGATTCGCTTGAGGAGCGCCTCAAACCGGACGTTGCCGGCTAGCGCCACGTCCTCTTCGAAGTGTAGTTCCGGTACCCGATAGAGTTTCAGGCGTTCGGCGAGCTGATGCCGCAAAAAGTGGCGCGCTCCTTCCAGCGCCTGTATCGTCTTCTGCCGCTCAGCCGGATCGGGGGCGAGATGAAGCCGCACCTGTGCATGTTTCATATCGGGCGAGAGCAAAACTTCAGTTACGGCGGCCTCGCCGATTCTCGGATCTGACAGCTCGTATCCGATCAATTCGCCGAGTTCTTCACGCAAAGCCTCGGAAACGCGCTCGGCCCGGTGACTGTCCATCCCGTTCCCTCCCTACTCTGAGTTTAGGGCTTGGCGCTGATGCGTTCGTAAGCTAAACCGCCATGGGCGGGCGCGGCGCGGCCCCGACACGATCAAGTACAATCAAAGGCCAGACCCAGGCTGCGCCGCGAAGATGGAGATTCGATGGTTCTGAAACAGTATTACTTGGGTTGCCTGGCCCACGCGTCCTATCTGGTCGGCGATGCGGCCAGTTCCACCGCCATCATTGTCGATCCTCAGCGTGATGTTCAGCAGTACCTGGACGATGCCGAGAAGTTCGGACTTCAGATCCGCCATGTCTTCCTGACCCATTTCCACGCCGACTTTGTTGCCGGCCATCTGGAACTGCGCGACCGTTGCGGCGCTACGATCCACCTCGGCTCCCGTGCACAGGCCGAATACGCCTTCGTGGGAATGGAAGACGGTGCTACGCTCGATTTCCCGGATTTGCGCTTGCAGGTTCTTCATACGCCCGGCCATACCATCGAGTCGATCTCAATTTTGCTGTTTGATCTTCAGAAGAGCCAGGCAGACCCTTTCGCGGTCCTCACCGGCGATACGCTGTTCATCGGCGATGTTGGCCGCCCGGACCTGCGCGTTTCGCTCGGATGGACAGCAGACGAACTTGGCGCACACCTTTACGAATCGATCCACAACAAACTTCTGAGGCTTCCCGATGAGGTCCTGGTCTACCCTGCTCACGGCGCCGGGTCTCTCTGCGGAAAACAGCTTTCGTCCGATACTGTATCTTCGCTCGGCGATCAGCGGCGCCTGAATTATGCCCTGCAGCCGATGTCAAGAGAGGAATTCATTCGCCTTGTCACGGCCGACCAGCCAGACGCTCCTCCATACTTCACCTACGATGCCATCCTGAACACCCGGGAGCGCGCGACCTTGGACAAGAATCTCGAACAGGTTCTCCATCCCATCGATCTCGACGAGATCCTGCGGATAAGAGAGGCGGGCGCTCAGATCCTGGACGTTCGCGCCGCCGCGGGCTATGCCAGAGGGCACCTTGAAGGCAGCATCAATATCGGACTCAGCGGGCAGTACGCCACCTGGGCCGGGACGCTACTGGATCGCGATAGGCCCATCGTCATCATTGCTGAACCTCGACGCGAGCACGAGGCCGCACTGCGCCTGGGCCGGATCGGGTTCGATCACGTGAGAGGCTATCTGCGCGGGGGAATGGAAGCGCTCGCCGGCAGGCCGGACCTGGTGGTGCCGACAGAGCGAATCAGCCCTCAAACGATGGCAGAAGAGCTGGTGAGCGCCGATGCGCCTCTGTTGGTGGACGTGAGGAGTCCCGGCGAGTGGGCGGCCAGGCACATCGAAGGCAGCGTAAACGTGCCGCTCAATCGGCTGCAGGAGCGCATTGCTGAAATCCCGCACAACCGCCGGATTGCCGTCCATTGCGCGGGCGGTTACCGGTCTTCGATCGCCGCCAGCCTCCTACATCGATACGGGATCACTGATTTAGTCGAAATGGCCGGAGGCCTCGCGGCTTGGGATGCCGCATCTCTCAGCCTGATACCGGCGCGCAATCAAAAGTTCGCGCGCCTGGACTTGGAACTCGAATGCCCCAAACCGGAGAATCCGGCCGGAGGCGCTCGATCCGGCCTGGTAACCGCACCCGACATTTAATGGGGTATGATTTTACACCTGTAGAGGGCCTTTCACCACTCACGATAATCGCTCAGTCAAAGAGATGCCATGTCACCTACGTTTCGCCCGCCTTGCATTGCATTACTTGCCGGAACCCGCGAAGCTGTTCGCACGGTGATGCGAACGATACTGATCTCCTCCCTGTTGCTGGGTATCCTCCGTGCTGACGATTCCCACCGCCATCACAACGACGTTGGACAGATACGCTTCCCGGTGGCCTGCACTCCGGAGGCACAGAAGGCCTTCGAACACGGGGTCGCCCTTCTCCACTCGTTCTGGTACGACGAAGCCGGGAAGAGCTTCTCGCAAGTGATCCGCACCGATCCCGCTTGCGCGATGGCGTACTGGGGCATCGGGATGAGCCTATATCATCCCGTGTGGTCCCCGCCGTCGGCGGCCGACCTGCGGAAAGGGAGCCGGGCAATCGAAACGGCCAAGGCGATTGGAGCGAAAACCCAGCGCGAGCGCGATTACATCGCGGCCCTCGGAGTGTTCTATCGGACTTGGGATACAGTGCCCCATCGGGAACGCGCGCTCGCCTGGCGCAGCGCCATGCAGCGGCTCTCGGCGCGCTACCCCGAAGATCGCGAGGCCGCTATCTTCTATGCGCTTGCATTAATCGCAACCGCGCCTCCAAGCGACCAAACGTATGCGAATCAGAAGCACGCGGCCGAGATCCTGAACCGTATCCTGCCGGAGCAGCCGGATCATCCCGGCATCGCTCATTACCTGATCCACAGCTACGATTCGCCCCAACTTGCGATTCTCGCTCTTCCGGCAGCGCGCGCGTATGCGAAAATCGCTCCTGCTTCGGCGCATGCGCTCCACATGCCGTCGCATATTTTCACCCGATTGGGTCTTTGGCAGGACTCGATTGAATCGAATCTGGCCTCTGCGGCAGTCGCCGAGCAGCACATCGCGAAGACGCTCCAGGGAGCGACTTCGCAGGATGAGCTTCATGCCCTGGACTATCTTGCCTACGCCTATCTGCAGACCTGTCAGGACGAGCAAGCGAAGCGCATCATGGATGAGGCGGCATCCGTGTCAAAGATCGATCAGCAGGTGTTCCAGGCTGCTTATGCGTTGGCTGCCATCCCAGCGCGCTATGCGCTTGAGCGCAGGCGGTGGTCCGAAGCCGCTGAGCTCCACGTCGAGCCGGCCTGGTTCCCGTGGATGCAATTTCAATACGCAGAGGCCATCACGCATTTCGCGCGCGCGCTCGGCTCGGCGCGCAGCGGAAATCTGCTGGAGGCGCGAGCGGAAATCGAAAGACTGGCTGCTGTTGAGACCGCGCTGCGACAGATCCAGGAGGGTTACGACTGGTCAACCCAAGTAAAAGTGCAGCGGCTCGCTGCGTTGGCGTGGCTCGAGCATGCGGAAGGAAGTCGGGAATCCGCGCTGCGCTCGATGCGCGCCGCAGCCGATCTCGAAGACAGTATTGAAAAACATCCGGTAACTCCGGGACCAGTGCTGCCCGCGCGCGAGCTTCTGGGCGAATTACTCATGGAGCTGGATCAGCCGGCGCGGGCTCTTCCCGAGTTCGAAAAAGCATTGCAGACTTCTCCGAATCGATTCAATGCGACGTACGGCGCCGGGCGTGCAGCCGAGCTTTGTCGAAACACAAAGAAAGCAGCCGAACGCTATTCGGAGTTGCTTCAGCTATGCGGGCACACCGATGCTCAAAGACTTGAACTTCAAAACGCCCGGACTTTCCTGCAAAGGCAGCGAAACTGAACCGGGCCAATGAACCGCATTCCCTGCCCCGGATCAATGGACGTGATTGGCGCGATCGGTAAGCTATTTGAAAACATTGGAGCCGTTTTCTAAGCCGCGACCGCAAGGGAGTATCCATGGCCCTTAGGGCCGCAGATAACAATGAAGGCAGCCCCATCTCGATGCCATGCCGAACCGAGCCGGAAGCGTAAGCGACCCCAGTTCGGAACCCCGAGCACCAGCGAGGGGCCGCGTCTTCAAGGGAGCGGTTAATAGAGGCTTTTACACGTCCAGATTGCGAACATCCAGCGCGTTCTCTTCGATAAACTTGCGGCGGCTCTCGACGTCTTCACCCATCAGGGTGGAAAAGATCGGCTCAGTTTCGGCGAAATCTTTGAGATCCACTTGAAGCAGAGTTCGCGTTTCGGCGTTCATGGTAGTTGACCAGAGTTGCTCGGCGTTCATCTCGCCAAGACCCTTGTAGCGCTGGATGTTCACTTCTCGGGTGCCTTCGCTTTTGACCGTGTTGAGGAGGTCGCGCCAGGTCTGCAGCGTGTCCCGCGAAGAATCCTTTACGACCGTAAACGGCGGGGTGTTCAACCGTGCCACTTGTTTGACAAGAGCTCGGGTCTTGCGAAACTCCGGTAGAGACAGAAACTCGGTATTGATGAAGCGAACGGCATTGGTGGGATCCCGGTACCCGATCATCCAGGAGGAATGCTCCTCCTCTCCCTCCACCGTGACGTCGAGCTTTGCCTGGCGCAGACGGTCGGCGACTATCTTGACGCTTTCTTCATTTTGCAGATCGGCTTTCGTATCGAGCGGAAGCGTCACATCCGCCAGCACGTCGACCACTCGCGGCTCGCGCACGCGGCGCTCCAGCTTACGGGTAATCTGAGCCAGCTCGTCCAGCGACATCAAAAACGCGCGCAGCTCAGCCCCTTCGATTTTGGGTCGATTGCCATTGCTGACCGCACCGAGCTCAACCGTTAAGTTTTCGGTCGCGCGGCGCAGAATCTCGCGCGTAAACTCCTTGTCATCCTTAATGTATTTCTCGCTCTTGCCTTTTTTGATGCGATAGAGCGGCGGCTGCGCGACGAAGACCTTGCCGCGGGTGATCAGCTCCTGCATGTGGCGGAAGAAAAACGTCAGGAGCAGCGTACGGATGTGCGAACCATCCACGTCGGCGTCGGTCATGATGATGATCTTGCCGTAGCGCAGCTTTGCCAGCTCAAAGTCTTCGCCTTTGCCGATGCCGGTTCCGATAGCGGTAATCATGGCGCGAATTTCTTCATGCCCCAGCATCTTGTCATAGCGCGCCTTCTCGACGTTGAGGATCTTGCCTTTCAGCGGCAGAATCGCCTGATAGCGGCGGTCCCGGCCTGACTTGGCCGTGCCGCCCGCGGATTCGCCCTCCACCAGAAAGAGTTCGCAGCGCTCAGGGTCGCGCTCCTGGCAATCGGCGAGTTTTCCCGGAAGACCGCCCGAATCGAGCGCGCCCTTGCGACGCGTTAAGTCTCTGGCTTTCCGCGCGGCTTCACGCGCGCGAGCGGCGTCAATCGCCTTCGAAATAATTTTCTTCGTTACGGCCGGGGTCTTGTCGAAAAATTCACCCAGCTTCTCGTTGACAAGCTGGACCACGTAACCCTGGATGTCGGAATTCAGTTTGCCCTTGGTCTGACCCTCAAATTGAGGCTGGGGAAGCTTGACGCTGATCACCGCGGTCAAGCCTTCTCGTACGTCGTCGCCCGTAAGATTGTCTTTCGGGTCCTTGATCAGTCCGGAGGCCTGCGCGGCGGCGTTAATGGTACGCGTCAGGGCGCTGCGAAAGCCGCTGAGATGCGTTCCGCCATCCACCGTATTGATGTTGTTTGCGAAGCTGAAGATATTTTCGGAATAGGAATCGTTGTATTGGAGAGCGACTTCGATGGTCAGCTTACCGCCGCCGGGCAGGTCGCGGTCGCCTTCAAAGTGGATCGGCTTATCGTGTAATGACGCTTTGCCCCGGTTCAGATGCTTAATAAATTCCGCGATTCCGCCGCTGTAAAAGAATTCTTCGGATCGCGTATTATCGCCGCGATCGTCGGTCAAGGTGATCTTCAGGCCTTTATTCAGGAACGCCAATTGGCGGAGCCGGCCCGCCAGCGTATCGAAGTTGAACTCCGTAACGTCCATAATGGTCGGGTCCGCTTTGAAGGTGATCTTGGTACCGGTTTTGTTCGACTTCCCGGTCTGGGTGAGAGGTCCTTTCGGAATGCCTCGTTCGTAGTCCTGCTCCCAGGTCGCCTTCTTGCGCCAGATCTCAAGGTGCAGCGTT
>JAICXK010000105.1 GCA_025980435.1 Bryobacteraceae bacterium | reverse complement strand
GCGCAGACTTTGCCTGAAGGAACCGGAAGAGCGGCATTTCAGCGCATCTGTAGCACGTGTCACAGCGTCAATGTGGCCACAAGCCAAAGAATGACGCGGGCACAGTGGAGCGGGGTGGTGAACGACATGGTGTCGAGGGGGGCCCAGGGGACCTCGGGAGAGCTTCAGAGTATTGTCAATTACCTCAGCACCAACTTTGGCAAAGGAAATGTCTCACCAACCGGCGGCGGACAACCCTCCAAGCCGGCGGAACAACTGGCTCCGCTGAGTGCGCTGGAGATCGGGGCAGCAAAGAAGCTGATCAAGGCAAATGGGTGTCTGTCGTGCCATCGTATTGGCGAGGTCGGCTCATACATTGGACCGGACCTGAATGACGTAGGCTCCAACCTGTCAGCCGACCAGATACTGCATGCCTTAAAATCTCCAAACGAAAAGCTCCAACCCGACAATCGTACATTCCAGCTAATTACTCATGACGGACGGAGAGTTAGCGGGAGAATTCTTAATCAGGATGGATTCAGCGTGCAACTTATCGATTCATCGGGCCAATTAAAGTCCTTCGAAAAAGGAACTCTGCGCCAGTTCGTGATCGTGACCACAAATCCGATGCCCTCTTATGCGACTAAGCTCAATAACGAGGATATGAGAACTATCGTTCGTTATTTGGTCACCCTAAGGGAACCCGGTGTCTAATGAAGTTCTCCTCTTGCCAGCAGAGCAAGTTCGGTTAAAGCATATTCATAAATTGTCGTCAGATTACGGAGGACTTGGTCAGCAGGTACTGCTATGCGTTCCGACTCGAACGCTTGTACCGGCACATTGGGTTGGTGGACGGCATGGGATTCGAACCCACGACCCCCACGTTGCGAACGTGGTGCTCTCCCAGCTGAGCTAGCCGCCCACTCTGACGTGCGGTTGTGTCGCGACCCTCTCAATATAGCAGCCTGCGCGTGCTAGGATGGCTGTTCACACGCCCCTTTTATGGTTCTCTCGGACGTTGATATTCGCCGCTACATCGATATGGGCAAGATCCGCATTTCGCCCGCGCTTCCGCCCGAGCAGTTCGGCAGTTGTTCCGTCGATTTCCGGCTGGGCTCCGAATTCAGCATCTTCGAGCACAGCCGCCACGCTTATATCGACCTTCGGGAGAAGAGTGCCATCCAGGACATCATGCGAACCATCCATGTCAAAGCGGGTGAGCCGTTCATCCTACAACCCCGCGAGTTCGCGTTGGCTATCACCGAAGAGTCGCTGGAGCTCGATGACGACGTGCTCGGGCGCCTCGAAGGAAGGTCGAGCCTCGGGCGAATCGGAATCATCGTCCACGGTACGGCCGGCTTGTTCGATCCGGGCTGGCGCGGCAAGGCAACGCTGGAGCTGAGCAACCTCGGCATCATGCCCGTAGCGCTCTATACCGGAATGCGGATCTGCTCATTCACCTTTGAACAGCTTTCGTCGCCGGTGTCGATCCCCTATTACAAGAAGGCCGGCAACAAGTACGCGGGGCAGACCCAGCCGCTTGCCAGCAAGCTGACCGCTGAAGTAGGCCACAGCGACTGATTCTGTTCTTACCGACCCGACGAGCCGAATCCTCCCACACCGCGCAGCGACTCGGCAAGTTCACCCTCCATCCACTCAACGGGCTCATAGCGTGCAACCACCATTTGCGCGATGCGATCGCCCGCATGGATCTCATACGCTGACCTGCCGAGATTCAGCAGAATGATTTTTAGTTCGCCGCGGTAACCGGGATCGATGGTCGCGGGCGAATTCGGCAACGTAATGGCGTGTTTCAACGCGAGGCCGCTGCGGGGCCGGATTTGCACTTCGTAACCGCTGGGGATCTCAAGCGCGAGACCGGTTGGAATGGCTTGTGGAATGCCGGGCTCGAGGACAGCGCCCGCGAGACAGCGAATATCCATTCCGGCGTCTTCGGCTGGTCCATGAGCGTACTCCGGCAGGCTTGCATTGGAGTGTAGCTTCTTGATTCGGATTTGCATGTGCGAATCCGCTATCATAGCGGCTTCATGTCCGGACCCAGTCTTGTGCCGAGTCCCGCACAGAAGCGGGTGTTGACCGTCGCGCCAATGCCGCCCGAAAAGCTTGCTTATGCGCTCGCGCGTTACAGCCGGTCGCCCGATTCCATTCGCGATTCTGTCGAATGGGTACGGAGCCACGATTCAGCTAAATTCCTGGAGAGCTTCTATTTTCAGTACGGCCACGCCTCCATCGCCGACCTGGGGCATGTGACGGTCTGCTTCGAAGGCGTGTCGGAACTGGCGGCGACGGAGATTGAAGACGAGCAACTCTGGGACGGGCAGGCGCGCAGTTCACGCTACCAGGATTTCTCAAAATCCGGCGTGATTGTGCCGCCGGAATTGACGGCGAACGAGTCCGCAGTATACCGCGGGGCGGCCGATCGGCTTCTGGATGCGTATCGCGAGATCCAGCAGCGCGCCTTCGATTACCTGCAGGAGCGTTTGCCGAAGCCGGAAGAGATGAAGCCGGATGCGTACCGGCGCAACCTGGCGGCGCGCGCCTTCGATGTAGCCCGTTATCTGCTGCCTTTCGGCGTTCCAACCGGCGTCGGCCAGGTGACGAGCATACGCACTCTGGAAAAGCAGATCGCACGATTGAAAGCGTCTGAATTTCAAGAGTTGCGGGAGATAGGTAAAGAGTTGTCGCGCGCCTGTGCAGCGCCCGCGAATTGCGCCTGGGGTGACGAGGGCGGCGGCGCGGAAGCCGTTGCCCCCACGCTGGCCAGGCATGCGGAGGCGGACGAATACGCCACTCGCTTGCGCGCCGATCTTTCCGAATGGGCTTCCGATCAACTTCCTCCGAACGCAGGCGTGCAGGCCCAGGCGGTAGATCTTCTTCAACCCGGCGATCACGTTGCCGATGTTTGCGCGACACTGCTCTATACGGTTACAGATCGCCCGTACCGTGAGTTGTACGAACTGGCTTGCGCCTGGGGGCAGGGGAAGCGGCAAGAGATTTTGAACGTCGCTCTGGGACGGCGCAGCCGCAGGGACGAGTTGCCGCGGCACTTTCGGAGCGCGCCGTACGTCTTCGATTTCCTCATGGACATCGGCGCTTACCGCGACTTTCATCGGCACCGGCGTTGTCAACAGTTCCGGCAGCAATACACCAACAAGCTTGGATACGAAAGGCCGGCCATGTTGGCGGATTGCGGAGCGGGGAAGTTGTTCGACGACGCCTTAGATGCTGCAGACAGGGCGATTCAGCGTCTGCCTCAGCCTGCCGCGCAATACCTGCTGCCCTTGGGAGCCCGATCCCGATTTCTATTCAAGATGGATTTCGCGGAACTGGAATACATTGCACGCTTGCGCAGTGGAGTGAAGGGCCACTTCTCTTATAGAAAAGTTGCCTGGGAGATGAAACAAGCGTTAGAGAGAGTAGATCCCGTGCTCGGCGGCCTGGTAGAGGCAACACCGCCGTGGGTTGAGGATCCGCTGAAGCGCTAGTTGGTTGCTCCACCGGCTTTACGATGTGATATGTTCTCGGTTCGTGAAGGGCCGGGATCTCACAGCGGGCGATTATCAGCTCAACTGGCGAAAACTGCAGCAGGTCGGGCTGAACGCTTATGAAGCCCGTTCGTATCTCGTGCTGATGGGTCACCCTCGCTTCAAAGCGCTGGAGCTTGCGGCGCGGGCGCACGTGCCCCGACAGAAAATCTATGAAGTGCTCGACAGCCTGGTGGAGAAAGGCTTTGCGGGAGTGGTTCAGGAAAAGACAAAGCTCTTCTCGGCGGTGGACCCGAGCCTCGCGATTCCCGGTTATCTCGCGCGCCGAACAAAGGCCATGCAGAACGAACTTACCGACCAGGCGCGCCTGGCGACGGGTTTAATTGAAGATTTGAGGATGGCCTTTCTGGAAGGGCAGGACGGCCGCGGAACTCTCGATTTCTTGAACCTGGTGAACGATCCGACGCAGACCGCGATTCATTACCGGCGCATGCTGGCCAGTGTTTCACATGATTACACGGAGTTTTCGCGGCCCCCGTTTGCAGTCGATCCGCTGGATGAGCAGCTTGTGAGGGAGGCCGCCGGGCGTGGCGTAGCCTGCCGCCTCTTAATAGAAGCCGCCCCGATTGATGCAGAACATGGCGAGCGATTGAACGACTATCGCGATGCCGGCGTCGAGATTCGGTTTCTGGACCGGCTGCCATTGAAGCTGGCGCTATTCGACAAGAAGTGCGGGCTCGTCGCCCTGCTCGATCCAGTGTTGACGAAGCCTTCGTGGACGGCGCTGGTATTTGAACATGACGGATTCGCGGAAGCGATGTCCGGTCTGTTTGAAAGCTATTGGTGCCGCGGCGAAAGCGGGCGGCCTGACGATCAACTCGACCGAAGCTGCGCCTGAGAAACCTGGCTCAATTGAGACGTAATGGAAGGGCTCACGTAGGAGTTGCCTTCCGCCACTGTTCGAACAGCCGAAGCGAGATCGGCTTGCGCACTGTCGGCTCGCACGTATCCGCGCGCCCCCGCCTTGAAGGCTTCCACCACGTACTCTTCGTCCGCGAGTTCTGTAACCATGATGATGCCGGGCTTCGGGCTCTTTGCGGAGATTTCAGTGGCCGCCGAAATGCCGTTTACGATCGGCAGGTGAACATCCAGCAATACGACATCGGGCCGGCGATAATCGCTGAGCACAACAGCTTCCCGGCCGTTAGCCGCCTCTCCGACGATTTCAAACAACGGTTCCTGCTCGAGCAGGCTGCGGAGTGTCGTCCGGACGATCGGATGGTGGTTGGCAAGCACGATACGAATTTGGCCCATGAGCAGTGCGAAAAGACGTCAACGGATATTGGCAGCGTACAGGCTACTAAGGCGCGATGCCATCGCTTTCGGGCAGTATTCCTGATGTGATCGCGCAGTACTCCCTCCACTACTCTTCCAAGCCGGGCAGAATCCCTTGGGCAGGGTATGGATTGGCAGCCTGCGATTGCTTACAGTGGTGCTGCAGATATGCACGAGATGAAAGCGGCGCCCCCGCAGGTGTTTGCAGCGCTCGAGCGATTCGATAGTTGTACCGTCTCGAATGCGATCGAACACTTCCAGGTAAGGACGCGAAACGAGGGTTTCATCCGCGGATCCGTCCGCTGTTTGTTCCCGCAAATGGCTCCGCGGGCCGGGTACGCTGTTACGGCGCGGATTCGCACTTCGGCAACGCCGATTGCGGGCCGGTGCTATTACGACCGGCAGGATTGGTGGACCTATGTGCAATCGGTTCCCGCCCCCAAGTTTGTTGCGGTCGAGGATGTCGACGGTATGCCCGGCTTGGGAGCTTTACTGGGCGAGATACACGCGAACCTCTTTACCGCCCTCGGGTGCACCGCGTATGTAACCAACGGCGCTGTTCGGGATCTTCCGGGCGTGGAAGGGACCGGGTTGCTGTCATTCGCGGGGAGCATCTCCGTTTCTCACTCCTACGCGCACGTGGTGGATTTTGGAACGCCGGTTGAGATTGGCGGGCTCAAAATCAATCCCGGAGATCTGCTGCACGGCGACCGCCATGGAGTGGTATTGGTTCCAGTTGAAATTGCCGCGGATGTGCCGGGCGAGGCAGCCCGGATCGTAGAAACGGAGCGGGAACTCATTGAGCTTTGCCAATCCCCGAATCGGTCGCTCGACCGGCTCCTCGAAAAAATTCAATATGTATCTGGAAAACTGAACGGCGATGCGGCAGCATAGTAGATCTCGCATTCTGACGCTCGCCGGCCTGGCGATGCTGGCAGCGGGTGCGGTGGCGCTTGTCTCGTGCGGGAAGAACCACGTCGCCCAGGCAAGCGACAGCCCCGCTGAGTCGCTGCCTGTGGTTGCGGTTACAAACGTGGCGCGGAGGCCGATGGCGCGATATCTCACGACATCCTCCGAGCTGGTTCCCTTTCAGGAGATCGACGTCTTTGCGAAAGAAGCGGGATTTGTTTCGAAGCTCTACGTGGACTATGGGACCCACGTAAAGAAGGGACAGTTGATCGCGACGCTCGAGATTCCCGAACTGCAGGCGCTTTTACAGGAAGATCGAGCATCCATAACGAGCATGGCTGATCAGGTCACGGATGCGGGGCACGAACTCAACCGCATCGAGGCGCAGCACAATGTTCTGCATCTCCAGTTCGAGCGACTGAATAAAGTCGCAGCCAGTAAGCCAGGGTTGGTGGCCCAGCAGGAAGTGGATGACGCGCAAGGCAAAGATTTGGCCGCGGAAGCGCAGATAGAAGCGGCTAAATCGCGTCTGCAGGTGGCGAAGAGCCAACTGGCTGTTTCGCAATCGAAGCTGGCGCACGACCAGGCGCTCTACGACTATTCCCGGATCACCGCACCGTTTTCCGGCGTCGTGACTCAGCGGTACGCGAATCTCGGCACGCTCGTACAGGCAGGCACTAATTCGAGCACACAGGCTACTCCCCTTGTGAAGCTCTCGCAGGAAGACCTTTTCCGATTGGTAATACCCGTCCCGGAGTCCTATGTTCGCTATGTCAAAATCGGTGATCCGGTCAACGTGCGGGTTCCGGCGCTGAACCGCAGCTTTCCCGGAAAAATCGCGCGATTCTCGGTTGATGTTGGCGACGCAACGCGTACCATGCACACCGAAGTGGATGTCCCGAATCCGAAGGGCGTGCTGATTCCGGGCGTGTACGCGGAGGCCACTCTGGCGCTTGACCGGCGTGGCGATGCGTTGACCGTCCCGCTGCAAGCCATAAACCAGGAAGGCGACCACACGAGTGTTCTGGTGGTCGATCAGAATAGTAAGATCCAGGACTGCCAGATTTCGCTTGGCATCGAAAACGAAAACTATGCGGAAGTGGTGTCCGGTTTGACCACTGGTGATCGTGTCGTAATCAGCGATCGCAGCGGTTTACGCACGGGCGAGGCGGTGCGCCCCAAGGTCACAGAAGCGGCCGTTTATCAGGGGCAAAGCTGAGCGGAAGCGCGCACTTTAGCTGAATGTCAAAGTTTTCCATCCGCAACCCTTACTTCATTGTCGTCATCTGCCTGGCGTTATCCATCCTCGGAGTGGTCAGCCTGGTGCGCATGCCGGTGGATCTCTTCCCGGTTATCAACCTGCCCGAGGTTGCGATCGCAACCTTCTATTCCGGGATGCCGCCGGGCGATATCGAAACCGACATCACCAACCGACTGGAGCGATTCTTCACAATGGCCGCCGGTATGGATCATATGGAATCGCGGTCCTTGCCAGGCGTCAGTCTGATCAAGGTCTTCTTTCAACCCGGTACAAGCGCAGATACGGATCTCAACCAAATGTCTAATCTCGCTTTGGCGGACCTGCGGCGGCTGCCGCCGGGCACCTTGCCGCCGGTGGTGTTGAAATTTGACGCGTCGAGCCAGCCTGTCTGTATGGTTGCCGTGGAGGGAAAGGGGCTTTCAGAGAGCCAGCTTCACGATTTGGCGCAGTTCAGTATTCGGAACCAGATTGCCGTTGTTAAGGGGGCAACGATCCCGCCGCCCTTTGGCGGCAAATACCGGCAGATCATGGTCTATGTCGACCCGTATAAGCTCTTATCGCGGCAGTTGAGCCCGATGGATGTGGTTCATGCGGTCAACCAGGCGAACTTGATTCTGCCGGCGGGCGACGTCAAGCTGGGACCATTCGACTATTACGTCTATTCGAACAGCCTGGTGTCGAATATGCGCGAGCTGAACGACGTTCCTCTCAAGGCCGACGGCAATTCGTGGGTATCGGTCAAAGATGTCGGCCACGCCGAAGATGGAAACGCCATTCAGTACAACATTGTTCGCGTCGACGGCCAGAGATCCACTTACATTCCCATCATGAAACAAGGCGGTGATACGAATACGATCGCCGTAGTGAACGGCGTCCGAAAACTCCTCAAAAATTTGTACGATGTTCCGAAGCAGCTCACTACCAGCGTTCTTTTCGATCAGTCTGTGTTTGTCAAAGAAGCGATTCAAACCGTGCTGCACGAAGGCCTGATTGGGCTGGCGCTCACTACGCTCATGATTCTGCTGTTTTTGGGAAGCGTCCGCGCCACCTCGGCGGTTTTGCTTTCCATCCCGATCTCCGCGCTTGCCACTTTCGTAATTCTGAGCATGCTGGGCAGCACCGTGAACACGATGATTCTGGGGGGCATGGCGCTGGCGTTTTCGCGCGTAATCGACAACTCGGTCATTTCACTCGAAAACATTTACCGGCATCTGGAACTCGGAGAACCGGCAGGGCTCGCCGCCGAGAGCGGAGGCTCGGAGGTGACGCTGGCGGTGCTCGCGGCTACGCTTGTCGGCGTGGTCGCGTTCTTCCCGGTCACGTTTCTGTATGGAGTCAGCAAATTTCTGTTTTCGTCGCTGGCGCTCTCCTTCTGCCTGTCTCTTCTCATCTCTTTCGCGGTTGCGATGACCGTGATCCCGCTGTTCTGTTCGCGATTTCTGAAAAACGTACCTCACGCGGGAACGCACCCACACGACGGCGCAGTTTCCCGGAAGACGTCGCTTTGGAGCAAATTTAATGCGGCGTTCAATCGAGGATTCAACGCTCTGCTTGATTCTTACGAAAGCTGGGTGCGGCGGGCGCTACGCCGGCCCGGGCTGACGGTGATCGCGCTCTCGCTGCTCTTTATTTTGAGTTTTGGGATCTATCCCTTTCTGGGAGTCGCCTTTTTTCCCCAGACAGATGCGGGGCAGTTCACAATCAACCTCAAGGCGCCCACGGGCTCGCGCCTGGGAGTTACCGACCAATACGTGGCGAAGGTGGAGGACCTGATTCGCCAGACCCTTGGACCTGACCTCAAGATGGTGGTTTCGAATGTCGGGATGGTGGCTGGTTTTTCGGCGTTATATACCAGCAATTCGGGCCCGTACACAGCGACCGTGCAGGCCGAACTTGTGGATGGCCACAAGCTCAGCAGCTTTGAGTATATGGAGCGCGTTCGAAAAGCAATCGAATCGAAGTTTCCGGAACTGCGCACGTTCGTACAAAGCGGCTCGATGGTGGATGCAACGCTTAATTCGGGAATGCCGGCGCCGATCGACGTGCAAGTAACCGGACGTAGTCTCCGGCAGGATTACCAAACCGCGCAGAAACTTGCGACCGGCATCCGGGGGCTGCACGGAGTCAATCAGATTTACATACCGCAGGATCTCGATTATCCGGCCGTGCAGTTGAACATAAACCGGGTCCATGCGGCGGAGCTGGGGCTTTCGCAAAAGGACATTGTAGATAACGTCATTACGGCGCTGAATTCAAATGTCATGATCGCTCCGAATTACTGGCTGGATGAAAAGACGGGAAACGACTATTTCCTGTCAGTGCAATACCGCGAGCACGGGCGGTCGGCGATTCACAGCCTTATCGATCTGAAGGGCATACCGCTGAAGGCTCCTAACGCAAAGGAGCCGACCACGCTCGACACGGTGGTCAGCCTGCGGCACACGCAAACGCCGACGGAAGTGGACCATTACCAGATCCAGCGGGAAGCCGATGTCTACGTCACGCCGGAAGGTGAAGACCTGGGCAGACTTTCGAGATCGATTGACAAGATTGTCGCGGGGACAAATATCCCGGCCAACGTGCGTGTGAATCTGCGCGGGATGGTGCTGGGAATGCGGGAGTCGTTCAAGAGCTTCGGATTCGGCTTTATTCTGGCCGCCGTGCTTCTCTATCTCATCCTGGTGGCGCAGTTCCGATCGTTCATCGATCCGTTGCTGATCATGCTGGCGATCCCAATGGGCTTCATCGGCGTATTTGTCATCCTGCTGCTTACGGGGACGACCCTGAATGTTATGTCGCTAGTGGGTGTGCTGATGCTGATTGGCGTTGCCGGGTCGAACAGCATTCTGATCGTCGATTTCGCGCACAAGCTGGAGCAGCAGAATCTGCCGGTAAGCGATGCGGTTATCACGGCCTGCCGCGTTCGGCTGCGTCCGATTTTGATGACTTCGCTTGCCACTATTATCGGCATGCTTCCGATGGCGCTGAAGTTTGGAACGGGCTCCGAACAGTATGCGCCGATGGCGCGCGCGATTATTGGCGGCCTTACATCATCCGTCATTCTCACTGTATTCATCGTGCCGGCTGCTTATCTGCTTGTTTATAACCGGAATCAGCATGCGTAAGGCAATCGCTCGAATTGCCCTGGTTGCGTCCGTTTTGAGCCCGGCCTTTGCGCAATCGCCCGGGCCCCCACTGACTTTACAGCAGGCGCGAGCAATGGCTCTGAAGAACCATCCGCAGGTGCTGGCGTCTCAGGCGGCCTTCCTTAGAGCTGACCAGTTCACTACGGAAGCACGCTCGGCGTACTATCCAACCATCAACGGCGAGGTTACCGGCGCACAAGCGAACCTGAGCGCCCGGCTCGGTGCGGGTGCGCTGAACGATCCTCGGCTCTTCAATCATTTCGGGACCGGCCTTGCACTCTCGCAATTAATCACGGATTCCGGCCGCACTCCCAATCTGGTTGCTAATGCTAGGCTGCGTGCCGAGGCCAGCCGGACAGATTATCAGGCCGCTCGCTACGATGTGATTCTCGGAGTAGACCAGGCCTATTATGAAGTGCTGCTTTCTCAGCAATTGGTGAAGGTAGCGCAGCAGACCGTCGCGACCCGCGGCACCGTGGCGAATCAGGTTTCGGAATTGGCGAAAAATAAGCTGCGCTCACAGGTGGACGTCAGTTTCGCGGAGGTCAACCTTGCCGATGCGAAGCTCATGTTATTGCGCGCGAAGAACCGCCTGCAAAGCGCCTATGCCGGTCTCGCTCAAGCGACGGGCGATCAACAGTTCACGCCGTACCAGTTAGCCGATCAGCCCATGCCTCCGAATCTTTCAGATGATCCGAAGCAGTTGGTCAGCAAAGCCTTTCAGGATCGTCCCGAACTGGCTAGCCTGCGTCTGCAGACCGAAGCGGACCAAAAGTTCGCTTATGCCGAGCGCGACCTGAAGCGTCCGACCGTGAGTCTGATAGCCGTCGGAGGCGCGCTGCCCTATATCAATCCGGGAAACGCGAACGCGGACATACCGGCCGGCTATGAATCGGCTGCTGTCAATGTGCAGATTCCGGTTTTCAACGGACACCTTTTTTCGGCTCGTAGACAAGCGGCAGAGTATCAACTTCAGGTAACTGAGCAGCGGACACGCGATCTGCAGAACCGGATCGCGCGGGATGTGCAAACCTCGTGGGAGAATGCGCGCACCGCCTACCAGGCCATCGGCACAACGCAGCAGCTTCTGCAACAGGCCAACCTGGCTCTGGATCTTGCCCAGGGACGATACAATCTGGGGCTGGCCTCAGTCGTCGAACTTACCCAGGCCCAACTGGCACAAACGCAGGCCGAAGTGGAAAACGTGAGCGCAAAATATGAATATCAGGAGGCTTACTCTGCGCTTCAATACACAACCGGGCAGTTGCATTAGGAACGGAGCCGCTCCCTCAGGGACTGTGAAAAGATCTGTCGCTAATGGATCGCATCGTTCGTAGATCGTTGACCTTGAAACGGAGCCTTGAGCATAAGCGATGGGCGTGATCGATTTTTTCACAGCCGCATGAGCGATAGAGGAACGCAGACCCGTCGTTTGCTCCTGGTGGGCTTCGGTGGAATTCTGCTGTTGCTTGCCATCACCGGTTTAAATGCCGTCTCTGTTCTGAAAACCATTCAGACGCGCAACGAACAGATTCGTCAGGACTACGTCAATCGAGAGCGGATCCTGGAGCAGCTCCGGTCTGACGTCTATCTGTCTGGAACCTACGTTCGGGATCTTTTGCTAGAACCCGATCCCGCGCGCGCGGATATGCACCGTAATGAATTGGAGGGCGCGCGATCTCGAATTGATTCAATGATTGCGGAGTACGCGGGAATTTTGCGCGGGGAGGAGCGTGCACCGTTTCAAGAGTTCGAACGGGAAGTAAACGGGTACTTTGATTCGCTTCGGCCGGCCTTGCAATGGAACGCGGAGCAGCGGCGCGAACTGGGTTATGCGTTTATGCAAAACTCGCTCCTGCCGCGCCGCATGGTTATCGTTCACCTTGCAGATCAAATTAGCCGGATTAATCAGAAGCAGTTGGAGTCCGGCAACCGCCAGGTCGCGGCCCTGTTTGCAAGCTTCCGGCGATCGCTGCTTACGCTCTTCCTTGTGACGCTCGCTTGCGGGCTGGTCCTTGCGGCGGGCAGCGTGTCTCGTATTCTCCGGCTGGAAAGATTATCGGCGGAACGGTTTGAGGAAGTTGTGCGGACCCGCGCCGCGTTGAGCGACCTGTCTGCCCGTTTGGTGGAGGTTCAAGAGACGGAACGCCGGGCTTTATCGCGTGAGCTCCATGACGAAGTGGGGCAATCCCTTTCAGCCCTGTTGCTGGCGATCGATAATGTGACCGCCACGCTTCCGTCCGGCGGCAGTTCCGAATCGCGCATCCAATTGCATGAGATTCGGAGGCTTGCGGAGCGCACGGTGACCGTTGTGCGCGATATGTCGCTGCTGCTGAGGCCCTCCATGCTGGACGATTTGGGCCTGGTACCCGCGCTGCAATGGCAGGCCCGCGAGATCTCCCGGAATAACAATGTCCGTATCGAAGTGCAGGCGAATCTTGCCTCGGAAGATCTTCCCGATGAACACAAAACCTGCATTTACCGGATTGTGCAAGAGGCGCTGCGGAATGTGATGCGGCACGCCCGGGCTAAATCGGTACACATATCCCTGACGCATCCGGACGGCACATTGCGCTTAACAATACGCGACGATGGGCAGGGATTCACTCCGGAAAGGGACAAGGGCATGGGTCTATTGGGAATGCAGGAACGCGTGTCGCATCTGCACGGCGCCTTTGAATTGGTATCGCAGCCTGGCAAGGGCACCGCAATTCAAGTCGAACTGCCGCTGGCAGATGCTCAAGGATAAGAGAGGATCGTGTTGCGTATCATTCTGGCCGACGATCACACGATTCTTCGTAACGGACTCCGCTTGCTGCTCGAGCGCCAACCGGAGTTTGCGGTGGTGGGAGAAGCCGGTAATGGCCGTGAAGCCGTCGATTTGGCGACGCGCGCGAGGCCCGATGTCGTGATTATGGATATTGCCATGCCGGGCTTGAACGGCATTGAAGCGGCACAAAGGATCAGCTCTGCCCACTCCCGGACGGCGATCATCATCTTGAGCGTTCATTCCGATGAAGCCTACATCCTTCGCGCGTTGAAGGCCGGTGCGCGCGGATACCTCTTGAAGGACTCGCCGGAAGGAGATTTGATCCAGGCAGTTCACGCCGTGGCAGCCGGAAAAGCATTCTTCAGCCCGGCCGTCAGCAAAGTGCTTGCCGAAGACTATGTTCGGCAGGTCAGGCAGCACGGCCTGGAAGATCCTTACGATCTGCTCACAGCCAGGGAGCGCGAGCTGCTTCAGTTGATTGTCGAGCTGAAGCCCACCAAAGAGATAGCGGACCTTCTGAATCTCAGCCCGCACACAGTCGATACCCACCGCGGAAACCTCATGCAAAAGCTGAACGTACACAGTATTCCGGAATTGATTTTGTACGCCGTGCGCAAAGGGATCATCCGGTAGGGATCAAATTTTACGCTCGATCGGCGTAGAATCGAGCATCTAGGCTATATATGCGCCGCATAATCCTGATTGTTGCCGCAGTAATCGTGGTCGTCATCATTGCCCTCGCAATTGCGGTTAGCCTGTTGGATGTCAACAAGTTCCGGCCCCGTATCCAAGCTGAATTGCAAAGCAAGCTGAACCGGCCGGTTGCGCTCGGCCAACTTCACCTGCGCCTTTTCCCGTTATCGCTTCGAGTTGACGGGTTAACCATCGGCCAGGCGGCCGGCTGGCCCCCTCAGCCTCCGTTCGCGACAGCTAAAGAAGTCTACGCGAGTGCCGGGCTATTCTCGCTGCTTCGCGGCCAGCCAAACATCAAGGACTTGACGCTGGATCAGCCGCGGATCGAGCTGATTCGAAATGCGCAAGGTGTCTGGAACTTCTCGAGCGTGGGAACGGGCGGGAACGCGCCGCCGCCGAAACAAGCCGGAAACAATCAACCGGGGCCGGGAGTGGCCCTTAGCTTCAACCGGCTTACTATCAATGACGGGCAAGTGGCTGTCACCGACGAACGCACGAAATCTCCGCGAAGTGTTTACAACCATATCGATTTAAACGTTTCTGATTTTGTTCCAGGAAAGCAGTTCAACCTCGATCTCGACGCTCACTTCCCCGGTCAAGGTAAGGAGCTACTGACCTTCAGCGGGAAGGGCGGGCCGCTTGAGACAGAAAACAAGGGAATGATCCCGTTCAGCGGTAAGCTCTCTATCCAGGAGGTCTCGCTGGCGGGGCTCAACAGCATTGCTGCAGGTACGATCCCGGCCAATACGGACGGAGTCCTCTCGGGCGATGCAACCTTAAATTCTCAGGGTGACCAGATTGCGGCCAAAGGCACTCTCAATCTCAAAAACGCCCTGATTCGTGGAGCAAAAGTGAACTATCCAGTTGACGCGGCGTACGACTTGAGTATGGATCGCAAACAGGATCAGATCCAGATTCGGTCCGGATCGATTAAAGCGGGACCGACCGCCGTCTCGTTCTCCGGGGCGATGAACTCAGGCGTTACGCCCACCGCCCTCAACCTTCGGCTGAATACGACCAATGCTTCTATCACGGAACTTTCCCGGTTAGCGAGCGCGTTTGGGGTCGCCTTCAATGCAGATGACCAGGTGAAGGGATCTGTAAGCGCTGACCTCGGGATTACGGGGACCACCAAGCTTCCGCAAGTACAAGGAAAGCTCTCGGCAAGCAGCATTCAGGCGCAGGGGCTGGTATTGAATAACGTCCACGCGACCGCCAACATGAACCAGGGACTCGTTGTGCTATCTCCGGTATCTACCGGGTTGTTCGGCGGCCAGGGAAATGGAACCATTACCGTAGACACCCGGCCGGCGCGGCCCCTGTGCTCGGTTAAGGCGAACCTCGCCGGAGTAGATACGAATGCTTTGCTATCCGCGCTTAGTTCCTTGAAAGATACTCTTTACGGAAGCCTGGCGGCGGATACCAACTTGAATTTCGCCCTGGGCTCAAGTACGGATCTGGCAAAGACTTTGAACGGCACTCTGGCTTTCAATGTGACGAACGGGCAACTCAAGAACATCAACATACTCAGTGAACTGTCTAAAGTTGGCAGATTCTTGCAAGGTGCACCGGCGGGCGGCGGTTCGGGCACGGCGCTTCAAAAGTTTTCGGGCACTTTGAATATTAAGGATGGTCTTGCAACTACAAACAACCTCATAGCAACGTTAAAGGAGGGTTCGCTCTCGGCTGTTGGATCGCTCAACCTCGTAAACCAGGGCCTTGACTTGCATATGACCGCGGTATTAGCGAAGGGCACCAGTTCGGCCGTCGGTGGCACCGGAATAGGCGGCTTCCTGAACACTGCGCTGGCGAACAACCAGGGTGAACTGGTCTTGCCAGTGTTGGTGACCGGAACGACGGCGCATCCGATTTTTGCGCCCGATGTACAGGCACTCGCAAAAATGAAAGTGAATCGGCTCCTACCCACGACAGGAGATCCTTCCAAGTTAACCAACGGACTAGTCGGGTCTGTGCTCGGCGGAGTATTGGGACAACATCCTACGCAGCAAAAAGATCAGAAAGAACAGAGTCCACTCGACTCTTTGTTTAAGCAATTGGGAAAGAAGAAGCCAAAGCAGTAAGTACTGTAAGTACCGGGACTCCCGAGGTCGATATGTCCGTTGAATGTTCAACGGACGCGTTCACGATAACAGGACTTACTACGCAAGCAGTCACCGGCGATGTAACCGGAGAATCCCTAATCTCCCGACTGTTCTCGTCTGGAGTACAGCCCTTTCGCTGGCAAGCGGATTATGCCAGGGCCAAATAGCGAGAGTATCGGAAGACTTCGGCCCAACCGCGGTTGGAACAGTTTCAGTTCCGCGGTCCATTGCATATCATCTGACAGGCCTTTCGGCTGCGCCTTATGTGTTTGCAAGTGGCGCTGCTGATTTCGGCATCACCGGAAAGATGACTTGCAGCGACCCGAACAATTGCGCGGTCGCGGTCACGTTCTCTCCGCATGTTCCGGGATTACGTCAAGGCAGCATTCTCGTGAAGGACAGCCTGTCCAATGCCCTAGTGGCAGTCACGCCTT
>JAICXK010000165.1 GCA_025980435.1 Bryobacteraceae bacterium | reverse complement strand
GCCGTGCGAAACGCGGTTGTAGACTGGAAACATCACACCGTCCGCGATCGTCTTAGCGGGAGAGAGTACATGACACGTCGAACATTTACATTTGCAAGTTCCTTCCTTCTTTGCGCGTCCATGACAGTTCACGCGGCCGCTGCTCAAAACAAAGCGGCCAAGGCAGGCGATCCGGCCAAGGGGAAAGAGCTCTTTGAGCAGTGCGCGGTCTGCCACAACGTCGATACCGACGAAAAGAAGATGGGTCCTTCTCTGAAGGGACTGTTCAAAAAGAAGACCATGACGAACGGCAAGCCCATGAACGACGCTAATGTTCTTAACCAGATAAACAATGGCGGAAACGGCATGCCGGCGTACTCCGACATGCTTTCGGCGGACGACAAAGCCAATATTCTGGCGTATTTGCACACGCTGTAGCGGCCAATGCGCCGGCAGTGAACTGCCCGCCAGCACGATAAATCGTGCGCCACAATCACAGGCCACGAAAAACGATGGCCTGCGCCACTTGGTCCTCAAGAGAGTAGCCTCTGTTAAATTGAGAGAGATTGCCCGAAGCGTCCCCATCGTCTAGCCTGGCCTAGGACACCGCCCTTTCACGGCGATAACAGGGGTTCGAATCCCCTTGGGGACGCCAAAAACCTGCGCCGGCTCCACTTCCACGTCTTGAGACTTCTCCGAATACACTTGTAGTAACTTCATTCTTAGACAATCGACCAGTACGCGGAGGCAATCAATGAGCAGCCGACTTTTGGCCAAGAAGCCGCTTAGCACGATTATGGCGGAGGCGTCGGAAACGGGCGAGCATTCGCTACGCCGCTCACTAGGGCCGATCAACCTGGTCACGCTCGGCATCGGCGCGATTATCGGCGCGGGAATTTTCGTGCTTACGGGCACTGCGGCGGCACAATTCGCGGGACCCGCCATCGTCCTCTCGTTTGTTATCGCGGGTATCGGGTGCGTGTTTGCGGGCCTTTGTTACGCCGAGTTCGCCTCCATGATCCCTATCGCCGGAAGCGCCTACACATACGGCTACGCGACTTTGGGAGAGATCGTCGCCTGGATTATCGGTTGGGCGCTGGTGCTCGAGTATGCCTTTGGGGCTGCCACAGTAGCTGTCGGGTGGAGCGGCTATGTCACTGACTTTCTGCATTTCTTCGGCGTTACCATTCCTTTCAATCCCACCCCCAGGGGACACATCTCGCTCTTCGGCTCCACGTTTCCCGTTCAGGTCGATATCTTCGCGATGGCGGCCATTGTCGTCATCACGATCATCCTGGTCGTCGGGGTGCGCGAATCGGCAAACTTCAACAGCACCGCGGTGATGATCAAAGTTTCGGTGGTCCTGATATTTATAGGCCTGGCGGCAAGTTTTGCATTTGGCCACTGGTCCCACATGACTGCGAACTGGCATCCGTTCATTCCTAAGAACCTGGGTCAATTTGGACAGTTCGGCTGGTCCGGCATCATGCGCGGCGCCGGTGTGGTTTTCTTTGCCTACATTGGATTCGATGCTGTTTCCACAACAGCGCAAGAATCCAGAAATCCGCAAAAGGACATGCCTTTTGGAATTCTGGGCTCATTAATTATCTGCACCATCCTTTACATCATCGTGGCGGGGCTTCTGACCGGATTGAAACCGTACAGCGCCCTAAATACGCCCGCTCCCGTTGCCGACGGCGCAGCCGAAATCGGTGTGCAGTGGGGCGTGTTCCTGATCGACATTGGCGCGATCGCTGGCCTGGCATCCGTTATGCTGGTGATGCTGCTGGGCCAGTCGCGCGTGCTCTATACCATGTCCCACGACGGTTTGCTGTGGAAATGGGTCGGCAAAATTCATCCGCGCTTCCGGACTCCCTACCTCACGTCGATTGTGGTCGGAGTTTTCGTCGCATTTCTGGCCGCGTTTTTCAACATTGTGTTTTTAGCGAAGCTCGTCAGTCTCGGCACTCTCCTGGCGTTCACGATCGTGTGCCTTGGCGTCTGGGTTATGCGTATTAAGCAGCCCGATGTGCCGCGGCCTTTTCGCACACCGTGGGTGCCCGTCGTGCCGATTCTGGGAATGGTGGTTTCAGTCGCCTTGATGTTGTCGCTGGATTTGCCCGCGTGGATCGGTTTCGGGAGCTGGCTGGTCGTGGGCCTGATCATTTATTTCACCTACAGCCGCAGAAACAGTACAGTCCAATTGGGCCTTGCGGCACAATCACAGCGGGAAAAAGCCAGGACGACGCTTTAACTACTTTCAACTCAAGGCGTCGGCTCTCCAGACAATCTTTCCGTCCACAACCGTCGCCACGGGTCCTCCGCGAAATGCGCGCCCGTGGAAGGGAGTGTTCCGGCTTTTTGAAGGAGAGCGGTTCACATCGTAGGTCCATTCCCGATCCAGACTCAAGATGGTCACATCTGCCGCAGCGCCGATGCGCAGCGTTCCTCGCTGCAGAGAAAGAATCCGGGCCGGATTTTCGGTGAATAACTGAATGAGCCGGGATAACGGAACCTTACCCGGATGGTACAGGCGCTCCAATGCGAGTCCAATCGCGGTTTCGAGCCCGATAATCCCAAACGGGCAGCGTTCGAACTCCTGCATCTTCTCGGCGCCGGCATGCGGCGCGTGATCCGTTGCAATCGCATCAATCGAACCACGAACCAAGCCTTCTGTTACAGCCTCGCTATCGCCGCGCTCACGCAGCGGCGGTTTCATTTTATAGCTGCTGTCGTAGGGCAGCATATTCTCATCGGTCAGCGCGAAATGGTGCGGGGTGGCTTCGGAGGTGACCGGGAGGCCGCGGTGTTTTGCAAAGGCCACCATGTCTACCGAGTTTCGCGATGAGATGTGCGCGACATGGTACCGTACGCCGGTCAGCTCAGCCAGAATGAGATCCCTGGCGACCATGACATCTTCCGAGCTACGGGGTATGCCGCGCAACCCGAGCCGCGTGGACTGCCGGCCTTCGTGCATATCTCCGCCAGCGCTCAAATGCAGGTCTTCGCAGTGTTCGATGAGGGGTAAATCCACGGCGCGGGCGTACTCCATCGCGCGCCGCACCACGCGAGCGTTCATCACCGGCTTGCCGTCGTCAGAAATCGCGACGATTCCGGCCTGCTTCATCGAAGCGATAGCCGCCAATTCTTCACCCGCGCTGTTCCTGGTAATTGCGCCAATGGGGTACACGTTTACCGCGGCGAACCGGCGCGCCCGATCCACGATGTAGCTGGTCACCGTGGCGCTGTCGTTAACCGGCTCGGTATTCGGCATGCAGCAGATGGATGTGAACCCTCCTGCCGCAGCCGCTCTGGATCCGGTTTCAATGGTCTCGGCATGCTCGAAACCGGGCTCGCGCAGGTGAACATGCATGTCGATGAAGCCAGGCGCGACCACGAGCCCTGACGCATCGAACACTTCGCTTCCCGTCGTGTCGATGCGATCGGCGATCTCACGAACAAGGCCTTCTTCGATGGCAAGGTCGGTAGTTCGATCCAGATTCCGGGCTGGATCAACGATCCTCCCGTTCTTGATGACGAGTCTGCTCATGCCGCCAGCACCCGCTCCAACACGGCCATACGCACCGCCACCCCGTTCTCAACCTGGTTCAGGATGGCCGAACGCTGCGAATCGGCTACCTCGGAGGAGATTTCACGACCGCGGTTGATCGGGCCCGGGTGCATCACGACCACGTCGGGCCTCGCCAGTTCCACGTGTTCCGGCCGCAAGCCGAAGAATTGGAAGTACTCGCTTGCCGGGAAAGGCGAGGAGTGCTGGCGTTCCAGCTGAACCCGCAGCATCATGATCACATCGGCGGCTCGAATCGCTGTTTCCATATCGCAAGTCAGCTCGACGCCGGACGCGATTTCACCCATTTCTCTCGGCAACAGGGGCGCCGGACCGCACAGCACGACCTGAACGCCGAATTTTGAGAGCAGAAAAATGTTCGAACGCGCCACGCGGCTGTGCGCGATGTCTCCAATGATGGCTACCCGCAGGCCTTCGAGCGTCCCGCGCCGGTCGAGGATCGTGCGCGCGTCGAGCAAGGCCTGGGTCGGATGCTCGTGTGTGCCGTCTCCTGCGTTGACGATCGGAATGGGCAGATAGCGGGATAAAAAGTGCGGGGCGCCGGATGCAGAGTGACGCATAACGATGGCATCAGGCCGCATAGCCGCGAGCGTGTTGAGTGTGTCCACCAGCGACTCCCCCTTCGAGACGCTGGAACCGGAAGCTGTTATCGAGACGGTATCCGCCCCGAGCCGTTTTGCCGCCATTTCGAAGCTGGTGCGAGTGCGCGTGGAAGCTTCGAAGAACAAATTCACTACGCTCCTGCCGCGCAAGATGTCGAATCGCTTAAAGCTCTGGCCGGGCGCGGGTTGAAAATCTTTGGAACGAGTCAGAATCGCTTCGATTTCGGCCCGGGTCAAGGATTCTATATCGAGCAGGCCACGGGGCATGACGCTAGCTGACACTTGGCGTAGCAAGCTCCTCAACCCGTTCGACGAGCATTACTTTCTCCTGCCCATCGATTTCCTGAAATTTGACTTCGATGATCTCGCTGCTGCTGGTCTGAACCATGCGCCCGATGTAACGGGCCTCAATGGGAAGTTCGCGGTGCCCGCGATCAATCAACACGAGCAATTGGACACGCGCGGGGCGGCCATGATCGAACAGCGCATCCAGCGCGGACCTTACCGTCCGTCCTGTATAAAGGACATCGTCTATGAGCACGACGTCCTTGCCGATTACGGGGAAGTCGATCTGCTTCGAACCTAGAATCGGCCGCTCGCCTACGGTTGAGAGGTCATCGCGATAAAGATTGATGTCCAAGATGCCTACCGGAATCTTCAAACCTTCCAGGCTGTCGATTTTAGCCGCCAGGCGCTCCGCCAACGGCACTCCGCGCCGTTTGATGCCTACAAAGGCGAGCCTGTCCAAATCGTTCGTCTTTTCCAGCACTTCGTGAGCGAGCCGAACCAGAGTCCGATCAATTTCGGACGCGCTCATCAACTGCCTTTTCTCTCGAACCATTGCCATGAAAGTGAATGCGCGAGCCTACTGTCACGTCAGATTATCACGCGGGAATCTCAGGACTGGAGGCGGCCGCGGATGCGTTTGGCTAACTTCTCGATCTGCTCGGTTTTCTTCACCGAAGAGACGGGCACAACGTAATCTCCCGCTTTTTGCAACTCGTCTCGCAATTGTTGCGCGAGGGTGATCAACTGGTTCGCATCTTTCAGGGCCTGCTGATGCTGTTCCTTTGCCATTGCATTCTTTTGCGATTTCCCGTTCGGCAGTTTCTTATCGTCGTCCCCAAGCTCCGGCAGAGGCAGCTTGCGTTCGTTTTGATCTTCGGGAAATTGCGAGGTTTGCCTGCCAGCAGCCAGACACGCCGATCCGAGCAAAGATATAACCGCGTACCGGCGCGAAGTCCTCATCTGGTTGCTATCATAAGCCCCTTATGAGAAGAAGTGTCATTGCAGGCCGGAGCGCAGCGGCATGGAAGTAACGGTCGGGGTCATCGGCCTGGGGAACGTAGGTCTCGGCACCCTTGAGATTCTTACCGAAAACGCCAGGTCGATTCACGGCAAACTCGGTTTCGCGCTTAACGTGAAGGCGGTTTGCAGTCGAAACGTTCAGCAGAAGAAGCTGCCTGCTCTGACTGAGCCTTTGCTTCGCGCGACTGATTGGCGCGAGGTGGTTTGCGATCCGGAGATCGATATTGTAGTCGAAGCGGTGGGCGGCACAGGCACGGCTTTTCACATCATCGAAGAGGCTCTCCGGCAGCGCAAATCCGTGGTCACTGCCAATAAAGAGCTAATGGCTCTTCGCGGCGCCGATCTCTGGGCCTTGGCCAATCAGAATGGGGTGAACCTGGCGATGGAGGCAAGCGTCGCGGGCGGCATCCCGATCCACACCGTGCTGCGCGAAGGGATTGCGGGAGACCGCATCGTCGAGCTTTACGGAATACTTAACGGAACCAGTAACTTCATCCTCACCGAGATAGAAAAGAGCAACGCAAACTTCGAATCGGTTCTCTCGGAAGCGCAGCAGCTCGGCTATGCGGAAGCCGATCCGTCCGCCGACATCGATGGCCTGGATGCCCGTTCCAAGCTGGCTATTCTGGCGGCCCTTGCGTTTGGAGAGAAGCTTACGACCGGCGGCATTTATACGGAAGGCATCCGCCGCATCATGCCGGTGGATTTCGAATATGCTCACCAATTGAAGCACACGATCCGCCTGCTATGCCTGGCGCGGCAGAGCGAGCAGGGTCTGCTGCTTTCCGTCCGGCCCAGCCTGATTCCACAATCCGCAATTCTGGCCCAGGTGAAGGGCGCGTACAACGCTATCTGGATTCGCGGAGCTTATGGCGAGGATACCTTTTACTACGGGCGCGGCGCGGGTTCCAAACCAACTGGAGTGGCTATCGTGAGCGATTTGATGCGGGTTGCCCGCGAGATTCGCTTTGGGAGTCCCGAACGTGTCAGCCCATTCGCCTACGACCGGCTGGGCGAATACAAGCCGCTTCCCATTCAGACGCAGAAACTGCCTTACTATCTTCGCTTCCGTGTTGAGGATAAGGCCGGCATCATCGCGACCCTGGCGACTGTGCTTGCGAAACACCAGATCGGCATCGACGCCGTGCTGCAGTTGCCTCGGGAGGACTGGCGCGATCTGCCGTTTGTCATTACGACGGAGCCTGCCCCGGAACAAGCCATTCGCGATGCGCTTGTCGAGATCCGCGAGGCGGACTTCCTGGTGGAAGCGCCCTTTGCTATGCCGATGGAACGCGGTTTTTGAACCTTTCTCAGCGGTGTCTGCAAAAATGGCGGCATGGCCCGGCAAAAGCTAAGCGACACAGAATTGCAGTCCGCGCTTGGACTGCTTCCCGGATGGGCGATTCAAAGCGATAAGCTCCATCGGGAATACAAGTTTCCCGATTTCGCCCACGCATTTGGTTTCATGGCGACGTCCGCCGTCCTGATCGACAAGATGAATCACCACCCGGAATGGTGCAACGTCTATAACCGCGTCACCGTCGATCTGACGACGCACGACTCAGGCGGGATCACGCAGAACGACGTCGAACTCGCGCGCGTGCTGGAGAACATTGCCGGTAAGTTAGCCTGACTACTTGGCAATGCAACGCATCGTTTGGGCTCTAGCCGCCGCCGCTTCCTTGTGCGCAGCGCAGGAAAGGCTCTCTCCCCAGCAGTTCACCCACTTAGATTCCGCCATTCAGGAGGCGGTCGATACCAGCCTCATCCCGGGCGCCGTGCTCGTTATCGGGCATCACGGGCAGGTGGTTTATCGGAAGGCATACGGGTGGCGGGCGCTCGTCCCGCACCGCGAGATCATGACGTTGGACACGATCTTCGATGCCGCTTCCCTGACAAAGGTTGTCGCCACCACGCCCTCCGTAATGAGGCTGTTCGAACAGGGTAAGCTGCGTCTGGACGATCCGGTCACAAAGTATCTTCCGGAATTTCAGGGCGGCAAGAGTCCCATTACCGTACGGCTGCTGATGACGCACTTCTCCGGAATGCCGCCCGATCTGGAACTGGAGCCGCGCTGGAGCGGTTATCAGACCGGCATTGAGAAGGCGCTCACGACGAAGCCTATTGCTCCACCGGGCGCACACTTCATGTATAGCGATATCAATTTCATCCTGATGGGTGAAATCGTGCGGCGACTCTCCGGCGAGAGTCTAGCGCAATTCGCGCATGAACAGGTTTTCGAGCCGCTGGGAATGCATGAAACCGGTTTTCTCCCCGCTCCGGCGCTACGCCCCCGCATCGCGCCGACGGAGATCAACCCGGATACCGGTCTGCCGTTTCGAGGGGTGGTGCACGATCCGACTTCAAGATACATGGGCGGAATCGCCGGGCATGCGGGACTGTTTACGACTGCCGACGACCTTGCCAAATACGCGGAAATGATGCTCGCTATGGGCGAGCACAACGGTGTGCGGGTGTTTGACCCGATGACAATCAAAAAGTTCACCGAGCCGGCAAGTCCCGCGGATCAGCCGATTCTACGAGGCCTGGGCTGGGATCTCGATTCACCGTTTTCCAGTAACCGCGGCGAGCTTTACCCGATCGGATCGTACGGCCACACCGGCTTTACCGGAACGTCCATGTGGATGGATCCGACGACCGATTCCTTTATCATTCTGCTCACCAACGCCGTGCATCCCAGACGCGGCCACTCCCTGAGTTCCCTGCGCT
Source organism: Bryobacteraceae bacterium (assembly GCA_025980435.1). GTDB lineage: Bacteria > Acidobacteriota > Terriglobia > Bryobacterales > Bryobacteraceae > Bog-105. The sequence continues at coordinate 2,317 of JAICXK010000165.1, read as the reverse complement.
CGCGTTTGGCAACGGCGGTTGCCGCCGATTTCGGCGTCGATACACCGGGCACCGTGTCACTTACCGGCTACAACGAAACGATGAGCATGGCCGGCGTTCACCGCAAGGTGGATCGCAACGCCGAGACGTTTACGGGGCTGGACGTAGTGGAACAGTCGCGCTTTCTCCAGTTCCAGGGCAAGCGCGTCGGCCTGATCACGAATCAAACCGGCGTAGACCGGCAAGGGCATCGAAACGTCGATCAGATGCTGGCGGCGGGAATTCGGGTGGTCAAGCTGTTTTCGCCGGAACACGGGATTGCGGGCACGCAGGACAGCGCGGTCAGCAGCGGCATTGATGCCACAACTCACATTCCGATTGTCAGTCTCTATCAGCCGCATCAACGGCGCATCACCGCGGACCAGATGCGGGATCTGGATGTCCTGGTCTACGACATACAGGACGTGGGCGCGAGATTTTATACTTATTCCTGCACGCTGCTTTACGCGCTCCAGGAGGCGGGAAAAGCCAAGAAGCCCTTTTTTGTCCTGGACCGGCCGAATCCGATTACGGGCACCCATGTGGAAGGACCAGTGATGCAGAACGATCTGCAATCGTTTGTCGGATGCTACGACACCCCGCTCCGGCATGGAATGACTTTTGGAGAGCTTGCGACGATGGCGAATACCGAACAGCATTGGGGCGCCGACCTTCACGTTGTGAAGCTTCAGAACTGGGAGCGCGGCGACTGGTTCGATTCAACCGGCCTGAGTTGGGTAGATCCATCGCCGAATATGCGCAGCCTGAATGCGGCCTTACTCTACCCGGGGCTGGCGATGCTGGAAGCGAACAAGAATTACTCAGTCGGGAGGGGCACGGATGCCCCGTTTGAACAGATTGGAGCCGATTGGATCCACGGAGAAATTCTCGCGAGCTATCTTAATTCGCGCTTCATTCCGGGCGTGCGGGTCTATCCCACCAGCTTTTGCCCAAATTCATCTAATTTCGCTGGGCGCATGATACAAGGGATCCGGTTTGTGATCACTGATCGGGAAGCATTCGACAGCACCCGCCTGGGGATCGAACTGGCAGCAGCGCTGCAGAAATTGTATCCCGGCAAAATCGATTTTGAAGCGTGCCGGTTCCTGATCGGCAATCGCGATATTATCCGGAAACTGCAATCGGGTGAAGACGCAAGCGTCATCTGGTCCGAAGCACAGAAGCAAGCTGCTGCATTCGACCAGCGAAGAAAACAGTATCTGCTGTATTGACGGCTGCCAATCCCGCTGGCCGAGGGCTGAGAGCTGACCGCTGAAGGCTTTTGATTACGCCTCAACCGCTTGCGTATTCTGTAGTTTCGTTTTGCTACCTGGCGGGCGACCGCGCCGCTTATGTTCGGGAGCTTCGCCACCCTCAGCGGAACCTGTTTCGCCGAGGGAAGCGGCGGCATCCTTCAACCAGGAGGGCGGCCTTCCGCGCCTCCGGCCGCGTCCACGCGCCAAGCGTTCCAGCGTCAGTATCGCCTCTTCTATCTGCTCTCGCTCGAGTCTCAGCTCGGCAAGCATTTTGTCGACGTCCAAAATGGCCAACCTCCCTACACCATCCCGCAAAATTGTGGCGCGATGCCGGTCCAGCCAAGGGGCTGTATCATCCATGCGATCACGCGAGATTTAGAGGAAGTTTAAACGGTATTTGGAGTTAAATTCAAGGTATTGAGAAAGGCTCGAATTGTAAATAGTTCTAGTAGTACCAAGTCATTTACGCCGCGATAACCGGAAACCCGAGTTGATTCGGCAAAACTCACGCAACGTTCCGGCGCTTCCAGTAGAAATAAAACGGGACGCTAAGCGCCATAAGCCCTAGTCCCATAAGCGATTCTCGTGGACGCGTTTGCAGTGTGCTGACGAGGAGCATCAGGGCAACACATACAAAAAGTACTGGCACAAATGGATAGCCGGTTACCCGGTACGGCCTTGGTAAATCCGGCCGCTTGCGGCGCAGCACGAAGAGCGAAACCGCGGTCATTAAGTACAGAATCCAACTTCCAAAAATCACGAAATTGTACAGATCGTCGAACCATCCGCTGAGGACGACGACAGAGGACCAGAGGCAAAGGAGAATCATGGCGTGGCCGGGTGTCTTGAATTTCGGGTGAACGGCTGCCGCGGTGCGGAAGAACAAGCCATCGCGCGCCATGGCGTACGGCACCCGCGAACCCGACAGAATAGAACCATTCAGAGCTGCAAATATCGAGATAAGCACCGCGATTGTGACCGCGCCCGCGGCCGCGCGGCCGTAAATGTGCGACATCATATCGGCGGCAACCCGGCGGCTCACG
>JAICXK010000079.1 GCA_025980435.1 Bryobacteraceae bacterium | reverse complement strand
TCGGCCCCATAACGAAAAGCTCGGGCAGCTAATTGGGCGATCCCTGCGCGGGTGGGAGCGGCCGTTCGAATCTTAAAGCCGTATCCACCCTGGGAAACCTCGAAACTGTATCGCATGAACGGATCGCACACCTTAAGGCGATGAAAAGTTCTGTAGGTCGGACTGTCGGTCGGCAGGCCGACGTCCCCGTGGGCGTTGGTCCGCGGGACGCGCGCATACAGGCGTCCGCCCTACAAAGGCGATTTTTTGCGAAACTGAGCCAGGGAGCGTAAGCGACCCCAACAGGAGCGGAAATAAAAATCAAGCTCGCTTACACTCGCGACTCAGTTTTCAAGGCTTGGGATCGCAATGACCTAATCTCGATACTCCGGCCGCGAGGCTTAAATCAATGACATGGGGCAACCGCTTGCGGTGGCTTCGTTAGTTCGCCCGGCGCTTAACCAGGCGTAATCCTCGGGTTTGATGACGAGAGCCGCCGTAGCGGGATTGTATTCGATATACCGCTTATCCGCCGAACCCGCACGCAGTTTCTAGTGTCCTCTAGCAGCTCCATATTGGATGGAGTCAAGGACTTGCTGACCCACGGCTGGCTGTCGCAGAAGGCTGGGCCCACAGCCGGCTTGATCCACCATGCGGTCCAGCGGCGTAAAGCGGTGACCGCTACGCGACCATCGCAACGAACGCTCTGTTGCCCCGGCGCACGGTTTATCAGCACACGTGATTAACACTTACTTCCGTAATGACTATAAGCAACGTGGAAGGAGTTGTTTGGATGCTCAAACTGGGGGTTTGCAGGCCGGAGTATTTCTTTGCGAGCCCGCCAGACCGCCCATGGCTTTATGTCTACTATCGACTCTCCAGGAGTCGTGTTTCATTTCGCCTTCTGCACTATTCGGGGCGGGAGGCGGAAAGCACAACGTTTTTCGAACGTCTAATGCGACACATCCGGCTTTCGAATGGAGTATGCCGAACAACATTTGAGCGGCGCTTCCGCAATCTGGACACAGTCGTGAACGGCATCTTATCTCAGCACTTTTCAGCTCGCGATTATCTATTGATCGAGGATTGGGCGGCCTCAGCGTGTTTGACCTCTTGCCAATGGGCAGAGAGTCTCTTGGATATTTTTCCGCAAATGCGCTTTGTGGCGTCTGATCTGGTGTTGTCAGTTCTCGAAATCGAGAACAGAGATTCGAAAGAGGTTTTTATCGCGGAAGAGGACGGAACTCCGTTGCAGTACGTCCGCCCACCGTTCGTCATTCGGCTGACCCCGCCCGAGCCGTGGCCGCTGCTCATCAACCGCTTCTGGTACTCCTGGGCCAAGTTCCGCTGGCAGAACGTACGGCGGATCTGGACACGCGCCGAAGCATTGTTGTACCAGGACGAAAACGGAATCCAGCAGAAGGATTGTGAAGGGTATCGGATCCGCAAGCTGTCAGTTGTTCATCCTCGCGCTCTCGCCTTGGCACGGAGCGATGGACGTTTTGCTATACGCCGCCATTCAGTATTCGATCGTGCGAATGCTCCCTGTCATGTCATTCGCACCATGAACATTTTGAACCGCGCGTACTTCAATGAACAGCAAATCGCTCAAGCCGCGCGCAGCATAGTCGCCAGCCTCATACCCGGCGGCATCTGGATTCTGGGCAGAACCGTCAGCGATGATCCGCCTGTACATAACGTTTCTATTTTCCAAAGGCGGAGATCAGGGGAATTGGAACTGATCGAGCAAATCGGCGAAGGCTCGGAAGTAGCATCCATTGCTCTCTCGGCAACCGAACCCACAATTCTCGCCAGTTAACGCAACAATCGCCTCACAGCACGCCGGATCCGCGAATGGGTAAAGTAACAAACCTGCTTGCCCAACTCGCGCGCGAGCCGCGCCGGCCTGCGACGGTAGTGACGGCAGCGGGCCTTCCAGAACATTTTGAAAATAGTCGCGTGGCATGCAAGGGCGCGCTTTCCGAAGAGATGCGGCATGACATCCTTGCTCGGAAGGTCGATCAGCGGTTCCGGCACGAAAGCTATGTCGTATTGCTCTGCTATCCGAAACCACATATCGAAATCAGACCAGAAACTGTAACGATGATCAAACAATCCCAGGTCGTCGTAAACGCCGCGCCGGGCCATGACCGTGCCCCAGACCGGACACTCCAGTTCGGGCTCTTTGAAACAAATATCTTCCAGGAAATCGTGGCCGGAAATAAGAGATGGGAACCGGTTCGTATAACCGTGAAGTGTTCCATCCGCAGCGAGGTGGCGATAGATATTGAAGACGAATCCGGCGCTCGGATTGTTTAGCAGCGCCGCGCGCCATCGTTCAAGCAGATTTGGATGATAAATGTCGCCATCGTGCAGATTAGCGATGAATTCGAAGTGGGTGCGCCGGATACCTGCATTCAAATTATCCGGCATGCCGACATTGCACATGTTCCTGTAGTATCGAATCCTCGAATCCTTCCGCGCGTATTCATGACATACTGCCCGTGTATCATCGCTCGAACAATCGTCGCAGATTAATAATTCGAAATCTCCATAGGTTTGACTGAGAATCGATTCTATCGTTCGCGGTAAGAACGTCTGGCGATTGTATGTGACCAGAACTATGCTGACTTCTGCCTTCAATACTCTTTCACCTCTTTGCGTCTGATGCTTGTCTAGGCCGTGACGTGTCGGTGCGAGTTACTCCAGCCTCAGTGTCTCTTGAATTGGCTGTTTTGGGTCGTGTTCGCTACACTTGCGAATGTGAAAGGCAATTCAATTACCAACTCCGTATGAGTTCACGGCAGGTTGCGAAGCGTTGTGTGCAGGCGGTTTGCCTTGCCATGGTCAGCCCGGCGGCGCTTTTCTGCGGTTTCGGACATATTCGCATTTGTTTTGATTGTTTTGCGCATTATATGGCTCTTCTTCCAGGCATTCCGGGGAATTTCCTGCGCGCCGCGTTTTATAAGTTAACGTTGACCGATTGTTCTATTGATGTTGATATCTGGTTCGGCACCTTTTTTTCAAGACGCAGGGTGAGCCTTGCGCCCCATGTCACAATCGGAAGTTATTGCGTTATCGCTGAAGTGGAAATCGGTCCCAGAACACAGATTGCTTCTCATGTCGAGATTCCCGGGCGTTACCAGCATCGCCGCGATGCCCAGGGTCGACTTTCTCATTCAGAGGATCGGCCAGGGGAAGCAATCCGGATCGGCGCGGATTGCTGGATCGGAGCTTCGGCCGTAATTATGGCTAACGTCGGGGATCAATCCACGATCGGGGCCGGAAGCGTCGTCGTGAAGGAGATTCCTGCTGGAGTTGTGGCTGTCGGAACCCCCGCAAGGCCAATTAAAGATTCGACTCTCGCGGAGACGCGATTCGCCGAATGACGGCTGCCCCTTCCCCTTCAAAAGGCGTATCGCCGATCCCCATTTTACTCACGGTTCGGGAACTCGGCTCCGGCGGAATTGAACGGGATGTTGCGAAGCTGGCGCTCGGGATTGATCAGAAGCGCTTTACTTGCTACGTCGCGGCATACCAGCCTGAAGGGGTACGCGCCGACGAACTGAAGGCCGCAGGAATACCCGTCATTCACCTGAACGTCCCCAGCTTGAAATCTCCCCAGGCGCTTGGCGCCGCGGCGCGGCTTAGCCGGTTCCTTCTCCAGAAAAGGATCCGGTTAGTCCATGCGTGGGATGCGAGCGCCGTTTTCACCGCGCCTCTGGCCCGCTTGCTCCGAGTGCCGGTGGTTCTATCGAGTGTTCTGGGAGACCGCCGCCTGATCGACCTCCGTTCTCAAAGGCAATTTCAATCTACGGATCGGCTGGTAGATGCAATTGTCGTTAATTGCGAGGCAATGCGGAAACACCTGATTCAGGATTGCTCGGTCGCACCTGACCGCATCGAGCTCTGCTACAACGGTGTGAATACCGTCGAATTTTACCCTGCCGAAGAGCCGAAGCCGGAGCCCGTTTCAGGAGCGCCTTTCGTGATCGGCGCTGTCTGCGTGTTGAGAGTGGAAAAGCAGTTACAACTTCTTCAGGAAGCATTCGCGAAGATCGCGGCTTTGATCCCGGACTCCAAGCTGCTGCTGGTGGGCAGCGGCCCCGAACTGCCCAAATTGCAGGCAAACAGCGCGCGGCTCGGGATCCGGGATCGCAGCATCTTCCTGCCGGCAGTTTCGGCTGTTGCTCCGTTTCTTAGGGCAATGGATATTTTCGTTTCCTGCTCATCGTCGGAGGCCTTCTCCAATTCCATTCTGGAGGCCATGGCATGCGGCTGCTGCGTCATCGGTTCCCGCGTAGGTGGAACTCCTGAACTGATCGTGGACGGAGAAAGGGGCTTACTGTTCGAGCCTGGAAATGCAGAGGAACTTGCCTCTAAACTGACAATGTTAATAAGGGATCCACACATGCGGAAGTTATTGGCTGCAAACGCGGCTGAGTTTGCGTCGCACAACTTGAATATGGAACGGAATGTCCTGTGCATGTCGGGCATCTACGAAACCATGCTCCGAAAAAAGGGCGCAATACAGTGAAGGTCCGGCTTATTTTCGTGGCCGGCGCCAGGCCCAACTTCATGAAGGTAGCTCCGCTTATGGCGGCTCTTCATCCGGACGAGCGATTCGAGAGTATCCTCATCCACACAGGCCAGCATTATGACGACAGTATGTCGGGCACCTTCTTCCGCGAGCTCCAGATTCCGAATCCGCAGCACCACCTGAATGTCGGCTCCGGGAGTCACGCGCAGCAGACCGCGGAGGTCATGCGGCGGTTGGAACCGGTATTGATCGACGAGAAGCCTGGGGGTGTGGTTGTAGTCGGCGATGTCAATTCCACGCTAGCCGGCGCACTCGTGGCCGCTAAGCTCGAAATTCCTGTGATCCACGCGGAAGCGGGACTGCGCAGCTTCGATCGCTCTATGCCCGAGGAGGTCAATCGCATCGTCACGGACGCCATTTCCGATCTGTTGCTCGTTACAGAGGAAAGCGGCCGCGCCAATCTGCTGCGCGAAGGTAAAGATCCAGACTGCATCGCGGTGGTCGGTAACCTTATGGTGGATTCGCTGCGGCGCAGCCTCCCAGCCGCCCTTCAATCCGATGTTCTCCACCGGCTTGGTATTCTGAACAGTCGCTTTGGGCTAGTAACGCTTCACAGGCCCGCAAACGTGGACGATGAGAAGCAACTTAGGGAGATCGCTTCCGCGCTTCGCCTCATTTCGGAAGAATTGCCTCTATACTGGGCGGTACATCCACGCACCCGGACGCACCTGGAACATGCCGGAATTAATCTCGGTGCGAAAATCCATCTGCTTGCCCCTCTCGGATATCTCGATTTCCTTCATTTGCAAATGAAGTGTTCGGTGGTCCTCACCGATTCGGGCGGAATTCAGGAGGAGTCCACCGTGCTCGGAATTCCATGCCTGACGCTGCGCGACAACACGGAAAGGCCGATAACGGTTGAATGCGGCACAAACCGCATAGCGGGTACCAGCAGAGACTCTATTTTGCGAGCTTGGCAAGAGGATCGTGAGTCGCCCAAACAGGGGACGATCCCGCCGCTGTGGGATGGACATGCAGGAGAGCGCTGCCGCGAAGCCATCGCGAAGTTTTTTGCGGCTCACATGCGGCTTGAGGAATTCAGCCAGGCATGACTGAGGATCTGATCCTCATATTTGCCTATCATTTCCCCCCTGAGAATGCGGCGGGCGCGGCGCGGCCCTTCCGCTTCTACAAATACCTTCGGCGCATGGGTTACGAATGCTACGTGGTAACTGCCGTGGATACGTCGTCCCGCTGTGATCTCAACTCGGCTTGCGTGGAGGATCCTTTTGTCACTCGGCCCAGGCAAGGTTTCGGTTGGCAGATCGAGCGGTTTATCCGCAGATTCTTTCTTCCTGGTGCAACCGGGACCCGATGGGCAATCCATGCGTATCGAACCGCCGTTACGTTGCTCCAAAAACATCCTGGGCGCCGGTTGACCATTCTCTCCACTTTTCCTCCACTCGGAACTCATTTAGCCGCATTCCTGCTCGCTCGCCGGACGGGTTCGCCATGGATCGCGGATTTTCGGGACCCACTAGCTGACAATCCCGGTAGCGGACATTTGAATGATTTTCAGCAACTCACCTATCGGAGGCTGGAGCGCATCTGCATTGCCCGGGCAGACTGCGTTATCGCGAACACGAAGGCGGCTGAGGAGAAATTGAAATTCTCTTACCCGCAACATGCAAGCAAGATACATGTAATCTCCAATGGTTTCGATCCGGAGCAGCGGTTGCAGGCGTTGCCAATACCAGAACGCCCGTTCCGAATATACAGCCACGTCGGTGAGTTGTACGAAGGCCGTACGGCGGTCCCTCTGCTTCAATCTGTGAAGCGGCTGATCGATTCGGGAAGCGTGGATCCCGCCAAAATTAAACTTCAACTCGTTGGGCCGTCGAAACCATCTTCCCTTCCCGATCCGCAGTTCCTCGAAAACGCCTCGAAGGCAGGATGGTTGAAACTTGCACCGGCTGTTTCTCAAGAAGAGGCGCATGCCGTTATCGGGTCTTCCGACGGCCTGCTTCTAATACAGCCGCACTCGACGCTGCAAATTCCTGGCAAATTGTATGAGTATCTTCAGATTGGCCGGCCCATTCTTGCCTTTGTTCCTCCCCGGTCTGCGATTGAACAGGTTCTGCAAAAGAGCGACATCCAGTACCAGTGTGCATACAGCAGCGATCCCCCGACCGCTTTCGATGAGGCTGTACTCCGATTTTTCACACTTGACAGTAAACCGGCGCAACCGGGCGAATGGTTCGAGCGTGAGTTCAATGCAGAGCGTCACGCCCGGACGTTAGCCGGTCTGATTCATACTTTGCAGGATTCCAAGAGTTAAGATGAGCTTTCATCTGCGCAGGGTCCTCGTGGTCTTCCGGGCCTTGTGCATTGCGATCGTAATTCTTCTGCTGATCATCACGTTCACACCGCTCGATCAGGCCGTGGCCGAGAAGCTCGCGACAGATTGGTATGACGGGAACGGAGATGTACTGGTGGTCTTGGGCGGCTCCATGCTGGTTGCCGGAACGGGCGGCCGCGCAACGCTAGGCTACGATTCCTATCTGCGCACCACGTACGCGGCATGGGTGCTGCATTCACGGCGATTCGCCTGGGTGGTTGTGTCAGGAGGCGACGGGCTCGCACAGGCAATGGAAACGCTTCTGGTCCGGAGCGGCGTTCAGCCCGGCTGCATTTTCCAAGAAGCACAATCGACATCAACCTTCGAAAACGCAAGCTACGTCAAGGATCTGCTGGAGCGCCGCGGCCTGCTTAAACCAACGCTCCGCGTCGTAATCTTGACGAGCGATTACCATTCGTGGCGCGCTGACCGGGTGTTTGAAAAGCAGGGAATGCGCGTGCACGTTATTCCCGTGCCCGACATCATCAAGCAGTCGTCATCGCGTATTTACCGCTGGCAGGGATTCTTCACCTTGTTGAATGAATTCGGAAAGGATATTGCCTATGCGGCAATGGGCCGCCTGTAAGTTTCCTTTACACGAGCAATCCCGATACAAAACTTTGAAAACGCAATGGTCCGGTCAGGCTGTCATCCAGTACTCTCGGCAGGAGTAATGGATCGCTCCCGCCCGTCGCCAGCCCTCGTTCGCATGTCGTGGCGGTTTGCACTTCGCATTCTCTGAGCCAGGGGAGAAACTCGGGTTTATAACAGCCGCTCGGGTAACAGAAGTGGACGGGATTGGTTCCGGTAATTTCATGGATGGCGCGCCGGTTTTCCTGAATCTCTTTCATAAACAGGTCCCGGTCTCCCGGTGAGCGGTGGCGATGCGTGTGCAACTGAACGTCGATGCCTCTTTTTGCCACATCCGCGATTTCATCCGCGCTAAGGATCTGAAGCATCCGCGAATCCAGTATGGGTTGATATTCAACACCCAATTGCGCCGCAATGCTTCGAGCCCATTCATCCTTTCCGACTGTGTCGAGGTTCTTCTCGCTTGCGGCTTTCAAGATCCGCTGCACCACTTTCTGCCGTTCGAGATAAGATCCGAGCGGCATTTCGGTCTCGACTCCCTCGCCGGGAAACCGCGCCGACGCTCGTCTTGATTTCCATAGAAGATAATCGAGCGCCAGGTTCACGATCGGCAACCTATGCTTCATGTAGTGAGTCGTGAGATAGAGTGTGGCCGGAAAGCCGAACTCGGCTAGAGCCGGAACACCGTGTTTCAGAAAATCGACAAAACCGTCGTCAAAAGTGATAACGACGCTTGCCTCAGGCAAAGAGCCCGACGCAAGCCGCGCGAGCCCTTCTCCCAGAGGAAGGACATTGGCGCTCATCTGCCGTAGACATGCCAAGCGCTGCCGGAACAGTTCAGGAGTAATGAAAAGATGGGGCAGCCATTCGTGCTCGTCCTGTAACGAGAGGCCGTGATAACAGAGGACCAGGAGCCGCTGCCGTCGCCATCCAGACCGCCTCACTACCGAAAAAACGCCGGTGGATCGCAGGGCAGAGAGAGCTGTCGATTTCAGAATGCCTTTCACGTTAATCAGATAGAGGCGGACCTGCCGGATATCTAAGGAGGTCCATGCGTGCTTGGTGGAGATTTGCCTACCGGCTTTGCCTACATTATAGATGTGGACCCGTTCCGAGCCTCTCCGCGGATGATTACCGGTTGAAGATTCTCTATTTCTGCCCGCAACAGGTCTGGCCCTTAACCGGGGGAGCGCTACTGCGGAATTTTCACCTTGCAAATGCGCTGGCCGGCCGCTGCCCGGTCACCCTCCTGCAACTCGTACCGCCGAATGAGCAGACCGCGCAGGACTGGCCGGCCACCAACTTCCGCCAGGTCCTCACGTTTCAAAGGGATTCGGCATACACTGCTGGCAAAATCCTGCGTGGTCTTGTGGGCCCCACGGCTTTGCCAGTCTTGAACTACGCCTCCCGGAAAGCAGCGGCGGGGTTATCTGCGTTACTCGCGCGAGAGCCCTTTGATGCCGTGCAATTGGAGAGTGTTCACCTCTTGTCCTACATCGATGTGATCCGGCAAGCCGCGACACGGCCCGCTATCTTAGCCGACTGGCACAACATCGAATCGGAGTTAATGACCCGCTACGCCTCGAATGCCGGCAATTTGGCGAGGCGATTGGCCGCAAAGCGCACGGCGCGGTTACTCGGCCTGGCCGAACAACAACTCCTCTCGATCGCCGACGTTCACACGGTGGTCAGCGAGCGCGAGCGGGAGATTCTTTTGCAGCGTTCACCCGGAGCCAATATCCACGTGATTCCGAATGGTGTCGACGCTGCTGCATTTGCCGGTCTCGAACCAGGTGGATCGGCAGCGAATGATGCTGCGCAGCGCAACTCCGTACTTTACGTCGGATCCATGGATTACCATGCGAACGCCGATGCGGTCATGTGGTTCGCTCGCGAGATTTGGCCGGGCGTTGAGAATCGTTTTCCGGGGCTTACATTCACCATCGCGGGCCGCAATCCAGGCCCAGCTATCCAAGCCCTCGCGTCATCGCGAGTGCATGTCACCGGCAGCGTCAAAGACGTACGTCCCTACTATGCGAATGCCCTGGTTGTTGTGGTTCCGCTACGAGTAGGAAGCGGTACGCGGCTCAAAATACTAGAAGCGATGGCGGCTGGCGTACCGGTCATCTCGACGTCTTTGGGCGCGGAAGGACTCGGCGCGGTGGACAACGTTCATCTGGTTATCGCTGACGGAGCAGAGCAAGTCCAGACGGCCCTGATTCGCCTTCTTGAAGATCCTGTTCTGGCGGGCCGGCTGTCGCGTTCGGCCCGAAGCTTTGTCACGCAATATTACGACTGGTCTTTCATCGGTCAGCAACTGTACGAACTCCACCGCGATGTGTATGTAAGAAGGCAGTCACTTAGAAGCCCTCAGAGGCCGCGCGCCTAGTCAACCCGGAAAACTTCCAGTGCCCCATCTCTATATTCCTGGAGCGAATAGCAAGTACGATGAAGAAGAGCGTAGCTCGCACTCTACTGCTTCTCAATCGATAATGATCGTCAACACGGAGCTGCACTCAGCAATTCGCCCCAACGGTTTGGGCCGCTGGTTTACCGGTTTGTTCTCGCCGGCGTTGCGCCGAAATGCCGCCGTATTTGTGATCCTATTCGCTCTGACGATCATTCTGCAGATTGCGAGCGGCGCTTACCGCAGTGAATTCAGTTCCTATCCGGATGAGCCGGCCCATTACGTTACTTCGCTCATGGTCCGCGAGTACCTCAAAGCGCCGGATCTTCTGCACCCTATGGCATTCGCGGAAAATTACTATGCGCATTACCCGAAAGTAGCCTTTGGACACTGGCCGCCCGTCTTCTACATCGTGCAGTCGGTCTGGATGCTGCTGTTTTCGGCATCCCGGGCCTCGGTTCGCCTGGAAATCGCATTCACGACGGCGCTCCTGGCGTTCTCGCTCTACTCTCAGATCAAGCACTACTTCAGCCTGACGGCGGCGCGTTTGGGGGCCGTGCTCTTGATCTGCCTTCCGCTTGTTCAAAGCTGCACGGACCAGGAAATGTCGGAAACTCTGCTGACACTGTTTTGTTTTTGGAGCGCGGTCTATCTGGCGCGTTATCTCGTGTCAGCCCGGTGGAAGGACAGCCTATGGTTCGGCGTTTTCATCTCCCTCGCGGTCCTGACGAAAGGGAACGGCTGGTTGCTCTGCCTTCTTCCGCCCGTGGCGCTCCTGCTCACGCGTAAACTGCCCCTTCTTCTACGCCCGACCTTTTGGATATCTGCTGCTGTGGTGGCGGTTTTGTGCCTTCCCTGGCAATTAATGACCATGGAATTGGCATCTCAGGGTTGGGAGGGCTCGGCTCCCACGGTGCAGTACACTCTGAGCGCGCTGGGTCAGTTCACGATCATCATCATGCAGATTACGGGACCAGCCCTTTCGGTGTTGATAGTCATCGGGATCATTGCTCAGATTCTGATGCCTCTACTGCGGCGAGAATCCGTGATGCCATTCCCGGCCGTGATGGTCGCTCTGATTTTCGCCACCTGGCTTTTTCATTCGCTGGTCCCCGCCGGAGTTGAAGATCGCAAAATGGTAATCGCTGCGCCGGCCCTTGTCTTCTTCCTGATCGCGGGTGGATTCTGGCTTGCGGACCGCCTTCCCTTGCCCTTAAAATGGCGCCGCGCTACCGTGACCATTGCCGCGGGAGTGGTGTTTGCGGCCGGGACATTCGCTATTCCGAAGGATCAGCCATACGGCTATACGGAGGCGGCGCTCTTTTTGACTTCTCGTCCGGAGTTTCAAGGCTCTACCATTCTGAGTTCCTCGAATTCGGTCGGAGAAGGGCTGCTCGTTTCTGAAATTGCCATGCGCGAGCCGCGGCCTAGGGATACTATCATCCGGGCGACCAAGGCGCTTGCACAAATGAACTGGAACGGATCCGTTTACCACAGCCTGGTGCGTACACCGCGTGATGTTTTGGCGACACTTGACCGGGATCGCGTCAACCTCGTAGTGGTCGACACGTGGCCTCTGGACAACGAACTCCCGCATAACAAACTCCTGCTGGAAACGATCCGGTTGAAGCCGGCCCGCTTTCAGTTACTTAAGGTCTGCTCTCCGGAGGCTGTGGCCAATGCCGGGCAGATTCGTATTTACCGGTTCCTTCTGGAATAACTCCACGGACCTTTGGAAGCTACTATTCGCTTCTGCTCCGCGTCCAATAGGTTAGAAGCCCGAGCGATGGGTTGGAGGAATTGAAATGCGAATTGAAGGCGCGATGCTCATGAGTTTGGCTTGCTGTACTCTTCTTGCTGTTCCATTAGTCGCACGGTCGGATTCCCGGACGACCGCGACGCCCGCTTCCGATCAGGAGTTTTTGCGGATGGCGGCACAATCGGACATGCTGCACGCCCATCTCGGACAAATGGCCGAAAAGCAGTCCACCAAGCGAGGTGTTAGGGATCTGGGTTTAGAAATCCGCAAAAACGACTCGGCGGATTACCAGCAATTGAGTGATCTTGCGGCCAAGACCGGGGAGACGATCCCTAAGAGTATCAATGACAAGGGTGACAAGACGATCGAGCGCCTATCGCGATTGCGCGGCGCCAGCTTTGATCATGCGTTTATCTCTGAGCTAATTGACTCGGACAAGAGAACCGTCGCAGCGTTTGAGCAGAAGGCGCAGGACGCCGAGAACCCGGACGTTAAGACCTATGCCTCCAACGCGCTTCCTTCTCTGAAATTACACCTGAATGAGGCCCAGGACTGGGTAAAATACGGCGGCGACAAAAAGTAAGTCTGTCGGGGCGCGCCTCGCCGGGAGCATGCACGATGAGTTACGGTTTTTAATCCAGGTTTAATGTCTTCCGTGCGGTGCCACGTTCTGCTTGGATTTTCTCCTGAAGGAGCATGATTGAGTAAATCAGTTGCTCGGGGCGCGGCGGGCATCCCGGTACGTAGACATCAACGGGTATCACTTGATTGACCGGCACCAGCGCGTAGTTACTAAACACCCCGGTAGAAGTTGCACAAGCTCCCATCGAAATGACCCATTTGGGCTCGGGCATTTGCCGGTATAGGTGCCGGATCACTGGCGCCATCTTCTGGGAAACCCGACCGGCGATGATCATCAGATCAGATTGACGCGGCGAGCCGCGAAAAACTTCCGCGCCAAAACGAGCGGCATCGTAACGCGATGCCATCATCGACATCATCTCGATCGCGCAGCATGCCAGCCCAAATGTCATCGGCCATAGGGAATTCTTCCGGGCCCAGTTCAGAGCACTGTCCAGGGTGGTCGTAATGACGCTGTCCCGAATCAAGGCCGTGTCGCCGGCTTCGTCCACCCGTGCAAACAACTCAGGCGGCTGGCTGATTACGAATTTTTCCGCGCTCTCCACGTCTCAATTATCCCATGCGGTACAGTTTTCGCTCTGGCTCTGGCCTGTAATCTAAACGAGGCTCAATGGCTGAATGAAACTGTACCGATGCCGCCGGTGTCCTCCAAACATTAGCGTGCGAGAGCGCCCATCAGCCCGGGAATCGGGCGCCGCCTTAAAATCGAAATGACGATGTCCGTCCCTGAGATTCGCTTTCAGCCGTCCGGCAACTACGAACAAGCGCTCGCGCTCGCCGCTTGTGAATGTGGGATCGATCGCCAGTATTGGGATATATTTCACAAGCAGCATGAGCCCTCTCCGGAGGCGCAGAGCCGGATTTTGCAAGCCCTCGGGTGGGATACATCCTGTCACCAGGCAATCGAACACGAGCGGCGACGGCGCTTTGAATCGAGCGTGACAAATGCCGTCCCGCCAACTCTCGTATTGAGCGAATCACAACGATCGGTCCCAGTCACGCTATCGGTCGATGCCAACGGCTCTCTTTGCTTCGAGATCCTCCTTGAAGATGGCCATCGCCTGGCAGGCTCCATCGACACAACGCAGTTGCGGACAGCGCAACGCATTTCCGACGGCGATCGCCAATGGTTGACATATGATCTCGACCTTCCCGCGGAGGTCCCGCTTGGTTATCACGTGCTCAAGCTGGAAATCAACGGCACGTCGGCGGGACAATGCGAGCTCATTGTGTGCCCGGATCATGCGTATCTTCCGGATCACCTGGATGGGCATGCCCGGACGGCTGGATTTAATGTCGCTCTTTACGGATTGCGGTCTGACCGGAACTGGGGTTGCGGCGATTTCAAAGACTTGCGCGCGTTGATTGAGTGGGCCCGAATTGAGGTGGGTTTCAGCTTTGTCGGGCTGAATCCGCTGCATGCGCTGCATAATCGGGTGCCATACAACACCAGTCCTTACCTGCCGCTTTCGCTTTATTACAAGAATCCGATCTACGTCGATGTTGAAGCCGTGCCGGAATTCAAGAACTCGGGCGCCGCCCAATGCCTGTTTCAGTCCATGGCCGTGCAGTGCAAGATTCGCGAGCTGCGTGAACGAGAGTACGTCGACTACTATGAAGTCGATCGCCTGAAGCGCAGGTTCCTGAAAATGCTTTACCGGCAGTTCCGGCGGGAGCGTATGCAGGGCTCCGCGCGTGCCCGCAGCTTCGGCGAATACTGCCGGCGCGAAGGCGACCTGCTGCATAAGTATGCCCTGTACCGCGCACTGGACGAAGGGCTTCACAAGCAGGACCGGAATCGCTGGACCTGGCGCGATTGGCCGAAGGAATATCAAAGTGCGGATTCGGAAGCAACTCAACGGTTCGGGCTCGAGCACACGCGCACGGTCGAGTTCTACAAATACACCCAGTTCGTCATTGACGAACAGCTCACGGCCGTACAAGAGTACGCGAAACAGATCGGAATGCCAATCGGGTTGTATCACGATCTGGCGGTCGCCACCGATAGCTGCGGGTCAGACCTGTGGGCGCACAGGCGCTTCTATGTCAACGGCTGCCGCGTGGGCGCACCGCCGGACGACTTTTCGCCCAAGGGCCAGGACTGGGGGTTTCCGCCGCCGGATACCCAAGCCCACCGGGCGAACGGTTACAAGCTTTACCGGGAAAGCATTCGCAAGATTGTCGAGCACGGCGGCGCCCTACGGATTGATCATGTTATGCGCCTGTTCCGCCTCTTCTGGATTCCGCAGGACATGGAGCCCTGGCAGGGAACGTACGTTCGAGATCATGCGACGGACCTGATGCGCATCCTCGCGCTCGAAAGCGTTCGGAGCGGAAACATCATCATAGGTGAAGACCTCGGCACCGTTACCGATGAGATACGCGACATGCTCGCGCGCTTTCGCATTCTAAGCTATCGCCTGTTTTATTTCGAGAAGGATAACCAGAATAGCCGTTTTAAGCGCAGTTCGGAGTATCCCCGGCAGGCCCTGGTCTCGTCGACCACTCACGACCTGCCCACGCTGGCGGGCTTCTGGCTATCCCGCGATATTGAGGCGCGCCGTGCCGCGGGTCTAGCTGACGAGGCAGGATATCAGCGGCAAATCGAAGATCGAAAACGCGAAAAGCAGAGCATGCTCGATACGTTGCATGCGGAAAACCTGCTCCCGCCGCACTATTCCCGCGATGCCGCCCAGGTCCCGGAACTGGATGGCGATCTACACAACGCGGTGATCGGCTTTCTTGCGCAGGTGCCTTCCATGATCCTCCTGCTGAATCAGGAAGATTTCACCAAAGAGACTGAGCAGCAAAATCTGCCCGGCAGCACCGCGCAATATCCGAACTGGCAGCGCAAGATGAAGGTAAAAATCGAAGATCTGCGCTCACCCGCTGTGCAAGGCTACACGAGCATGTTCCGCAATCAGTTGACGCGCACGGGACGGAGATAGTGGGCCCTGAAGGATTTGAACCTTCGACCAAAGGATTATGAGTCCTCTGCTCTGACCGCTGAGCTAAGGGCCCGCATTGAAATTCGCGATTGTATCTCGCCGACGCTTCAGTGTAACGTAGGCTCTCCTCACGGGGCCGGCGCCAGCAGCGCTTTACTGCCGACGGTCGTGAGTCCGTCCAGAGTATCTATAAATTTCGAGGAAAGCGGCTGCGAAGCGCGGAGGTTCCAGAGAATTTCAGAGTTCTGCCAGGCCGCCTCTCGCGCAGCGCTGACGCTCCAGGCCGCAATCGTGTCTTCCAGATGAGAGATGGCGGGCAACGGGTCGCCCAATAGCCGCACGTACAGGTTTTGCTTCGCGTAGTCAATCAGGCTATCGAGCGTGGAATTCAAGTCCGTGTAGTCGTTGTATTGCGGAGTACCGTGCTGGGGCGTGATACCCGTGATCTGGCACGTTGCGGCGATTGCCTGCGGAAGGTCATGATTAATGTGCGCGTTGATGCCTGCCAGGGCGAATTGGATGCGCGCGGTCAAGGCCTGTTCGCGCCGGTCGAATAGCGCGCGCCAGCAACCCGCCGCACGGCCGCCTGAAAGTTCGGATACCAATGCATTGAAATACAGGCGTGCAAATTGCACGTCCAGTTCGGCGAGCCACGCGCCATCTATGAACCCTCCCGCTGCAATTCGCTTTTCAACCGCTCTGGTGACCCGGCTATACAACCAGTTGAACCACTTCAACCCGTCGCCAGCGACGCATGCAGCTTCAATCGTTTGCATGTTCTGGAGAACATCGGCGACGGATTGCGGCGAAGTTCGCACAGCGGCGAGCAGGGCGGCATCGTAGGGGAACATAGTAAGCTCTCGGGCCGTTCGGTATTATAACTGCGCAGTCCAACGAACTGAACACGCTGAAGAACTCCATGGCACGAATTCCTGCAACCTTGCTTTTCCTTTCCTTTGCTTTTTGGCTCTCGTTCAGCGCAGCCCGCGCGCAGAGCAGCGAAAAGCCGGACTTAACGAAGCAGCCGACGCTCTATGTAGTCGGCTATGCGCACCTCGATACCGAATGGCGCTGGGAATATCCGCAAGTGATCAACGAATACATTCGCAAGACCATGGAGGATAATTTCACACTATTCGAAAAGTATCCTCACTACATTTTTAATTTCAGCGGCGCCAACCGCTACCGGTTCATGAAGGAGTACTTTCCGGCCGATTTCGCGAAGGTGAAGAAGTACGTGGATTCGGGACGGTGGTTCCCGGCAGGCTCGTCCATGGAAGAGGGGGATGTGAACGCTCCCAGCGCCGAATCCATCATCCGGCAGATCTTGTATGGGAACGAATGGTTCCGGAAAGAGTTTGGCAAGGCCAGCGCGGAGTACATGCTGCCGGACTGCTTCGGATTTCCGGCTTCGCTTCCGACGATACTCGCGTCCTCGGGCGTGAAGGGGTTTTCGACGCAGAAACTGGTGTGGGGTTCATCCGCAGACGGCGGCGGGCCGGAGTCGCGCGAAAAAACTCCGGAGGGGACGCCTTTCAATGTAGGCGTCTGGGTAGGGCCGGATGGGGAAAGCGTGCTTGCAGGGTTGAACCCGGGCAGCTACAGCGGTGGCATAGAGACCGATCTCAGCAAACCGCTTCCGCCCGCCCCGCCGAATGCCACGCTCGAAGAGATCCAAAAGAAGCTGCAGGCGCTGCGACAGAAGGGTGAAGCACAGCAAAAGGCAGGCCAACCGTTCGATCAGAAGGATCTTCAAGAGTTCTTCGCGCTGCAAAAGCAACAGCAGGCGTTCTCGAAATTTCAGGAGCAGCAGGATCAGGATCGGTATCAAGGTGATTGGGCGGCGCGCGTCGAAAACAACGGCAAGGTGAGCGGCGTTTACACGGACTATCACTACTACGGCACGGGCGACACGGGCGGATCCCCGGACGAGGAATCAGTCAAGCGGCTGGAAGCCATCGTTACGAAAGGGACGGCCAGCCTGCCGCCCGAAGGCCAATTCTTCTTTCGCCGGCAAAAGCATCCCGAGTGGCCCGCGGTACAAGTTGGCAATGGCCCGGTCCACGTAATCTCTTCGACTGCCGAGCAGATGTTTCTCGATATCACACCGGCCGAAACTGCCGGGCTTCCACGGTACACCGGGGAAATGGAATTGACGAACCACTCCGCCGGGTCGCTCACGTCGCAGGCGTACCAGAAGCGATGGCTGCGCAAAGAGGAGTTACTGGCGGATGCGGCGGAGAAATCGTCGGTCGCGGCCGAGTGGCTGGGCGCCCGGCCGTATCCGATGCAGCGATTGAACGACGCCTGGACCCTTGTGATGGGCGGACAATTTCACGACATCGCCGCCGGAACCGCGACTCCCAAAGCCTACGAGTTCGCCTGGAACGATGATGTGATCGCCATGAACCAGTTCGCGTCTGTGCTGAAAGATGGCGCCGAGGGTGTTGCTGCCGCGCTAGATACACGGACCAGAGGTATTCCCGTCGTGGTATTCAATCCGCTGAACATCGCCCGCGAAGATGTGGTAGAGGCCAGCGCGACCTTTCCCGGCGGGATGCCGGAAGCGGTTCACGTGACCGGCCCGAAGGGCGAAGTTCCCGCGCAGGTTTCGAACGGCAAGGTGTTGTTCGTGGCCAGTGTGCCTTCTGTTGGTTATGCCGTCTATGACATCCAGCCTAGTGCGGGAACAGTTAAGGGTAGCCTCGATGTAGCTAACGATTCGCTCGAAAACCAGTACTATCGCGTGAAATTGAACTCGGATGGCGATGTTACGAGCATTTTCGACAAATCAATTAACAAAGAACTACTGGCCGCTCCTGCGCGCCTGGCAATCTCGTACGACAACCCGAAGCAGTGGCCTGCCTGGAACATGGATTGGGATCAGGAACAGGCCGCCCCCAAGGCATATGTTGGCGGGCCGGCGCAGATTCGAATCGTCGAAAATGGCCCGGCACGCGTGTCCCTGGAGGTGGCGCGTGAAACTTCGGGCTCCAAGTTTGTCCAAACCATCCGGCTCTCGGCCGGCGATGCGGGAAAGCGCGTAGAGTTTGGGAATGTGATCGATTGGAACACGCGCGAATCAAACTTGAAAGCG
>JAICXK010000348.1 GCA_025980435.1 Bryobacteraceae bacterium | reverse complement strand
GTGACCTGGGATGACTGGAATCAGATCCTCGACACGAATCTGCGCGGCAGCTTTTTTGTTGCGCAGGCTGTGGCCAAACGTATGATCCCGCGCGGCTATGGGCGCATCATCAATATCGGCTCGGTGACCAGCGTGGCAGGTTACGCGGGGCTGGCGCCCTATGGCGCGAGTCGCGGCGGCATTCGCCAATTGACCATGAGCCTTGCCGATGATTGGGGTAAGCACGGCATTACCGTAAATTGTCTCGCGCCCGGCTGGTTTCGCACCGACCAGAACAAGGTCATGTACGAAGACAAGGAGTGGGTGGAGTATCTGAGCGATCGCATTCCGATGAAGCGCCCTGGACAGATTGGCGATCTGGATTCAGCAGTCGTATTTTTAGCGGCGGAATCGAGCCGCTACATCACAGGCCAAACACTTCTTGTCGATGGGGGAATTTCTACCGGGGCTGTTCGGGCTGTGCCGCGAAAACGGTAGTCTCAAATTCGGGCGACGCTCTGTTCGGCCTTGCAATTGTGCGTTAGACTCCAGTTATGGACCGGGTCGAGGAGATCGAGGCTGCAATCAAGAGTCTGCCGCCTGAAGAATTCCGCCGCATCGCGCAATGGTTCCGAGAGCGCGACCAAGCGCTTTGGGATCAGCAATTGGATCGCGATGCCTCCGCGGGCAAACTCGATTTTCTATTTGAAGAGAGCAAGCGTGAATCCGAAGAGGGGCTTCTGCGCGACTGGCCAGAGTAGCTGTGAGATCGGTCGCTACCCGAAGATTCTGGAGCTTATTGCGGGCGCTACCAGCCGATATTCAGACGCTCGCCGCCAGGAACTATCTCTTGTGGCGGGATAATCCGAGTCATCCTT
Source organism: Bryobacteraceae bacterium (assembly GCA_025980435.1). GTDB lineage: Bacteria > Acidobacteriota > Terriglobia > Bryobacterales > Bryobacteraceae > Bog-105. Next base: position 3,662 of record JAICXK010000348.1, on the reverse strand, counting down.
CTCTTCATTTTCGCCGGTTGAAGGGCAGCGAAGATCGCTTCACGGTGCGCGTTGGTGACCACTACCGTGCGCTTGGCCGATTAAGGGCCGGAACCATGACGTGGGTTTGGATTGGGACCCACGCAGAGTACGATCAACTGGTTCATGGAGATTAGCGTGCGCGCGGGCCGGGCGGTTCCGGCACGTGTTCGATTTTTCCTAATAGGAAGACATACCCGGCGATTCCGCCTAACAGGATAATGGCTGCCGCTCCGAATGCGCGGCCGAACGAATTCGTCGGGCCCGCGAAGTAACCTGTCAGAATCGGCGCGACAATGCCGGAAATCTGGTTCCCGAAGTTGACAATTCCGCCGATGCTGCCCACGCTGTCGCGCGGAGCGATGAGCGAGGGAATCGACCAGGCAACCGGCGCTGCAGCCGACAACCCACCCAGCGAGATACTGATCCAGAACGCCGCGATTACCGGATTGCGGGTGAAAATTGCGCCTCCGACGGCGAGCCCCAAAACCATGCCCCCTACCAGAATGCTTTGCCGTACTAGCGTCTCCTTGTGGCCGCGGCGCACCAGGACATCCACCAGCCAGCCGCCAATCAGCAGGTCGGTCGCGGTCCCTACCAGCCACGGGACGCTGGTAAACAGAATCGAATGCTGCAGATTCATGTGCAGGGCAGAGAAGTAACTCGGCAGCCAGGTGAGGAATAAATAGAAGCAATAGTTGTAAGCGGCGAACCCGATCGCGAGGCCCCAGACCTTTTGTTGACTTAGTAAGTAACGCAGCGATGCGCCCCTGGTGGCCCGATCGCGGGCGTCCGTAGTACCTCCCCCAATCCGGATAAAGTTCCATTCTTCAGCGGAGAGGCCGCGATCATCTTTCGGATCGCGGTAAACAGCGTAGAAGGCCACAAAGTACAAGAAGCTGACCACGCCGGTCGCGGCAAAACTCAAGCGCCACCCGAAATGGATGAGAACGATACCGATCAAAGGCACTCCGATACCGGAGGCAAACTTCGCGGCTGCATCAAACATCGCCGTGGCGAAGCTGCGCTCCTGGCGCGGAAACCAGTGACCGGTTGCTTTCGCGTAGGCCGGAAACGTGGGTGCTTCCCCTACTCCGAGAAGCAGGCGTGCACCGACGAAGCTGCGCACGCCGGGAGCGGCACCGGCGGCAAACGACGCGATGCTCCACAGCAGCGCGGCGGCCCGGCCAATCGACTGGACGCCGAATCGATCCAGCAGTACGCCCATCGGCAATTGCAGCGCCGCATAGGTCCAGTTGTAGGCGCTGACGATATAGCCGAACGCCACGTTTGAAACGCCGAACTCGGAGTGGAGAGCTTCGTGCGCGACGGAAACGTTCACGCGGTCGAAATAGTTCACCAGCACGCCGATGCCGAGGAGCACGGCGATTCGCCAGCGTCTGCGAGGGATGATTGGCAAGGGCGCTATTTCCCTAGCGCCTTCGCCGCGGGCACGTCTTTCAGTCTGGCCCGGCCGCCCGCAGCCTCCGCCGCCAGCCGCATCCGCACCGGCAATTTTGAAAAGATGCCAGCCAGAAGGCGATAGCGCCAGCCGGGAATCACGAACAGTTTTCGTTTACGAAGGCCTTCGAGCGATGCATCGACCACTTCTTCGGCACTCATCCAAAAAGCAGCCCCGGCCAGCCGGTATCTGCTAACCGCCATCGTGTCGTGGAATTCCGAATAGGTAAACCCAGGGCACAGCGCCTGAACCACGAGATTCGAATGAATGCCCTGCAATTCCAGGTAAAGGCCTTCTGTGAAAGCCGTCATCCAGCTTTTCGTAGCCGCATAGCTCGTCGTTCCGGGGCTTCGCACGAAAGCCGATACCGACGCCACATTAATAATTCCGCCGACGTCGCGCGGGACCATATTTCGTAGAGCGGCATGCGTGAGACGCATGGCTGCCATGACGTGCAGCCTGTGCATCTGCTCCTGCCCTTCGAGCGCGGCCTCCCAGAAGCGTCCCTTCGTGCCGAAACCCGCGTTGTTGATCAGCAGCGCCAGCTGTGGCTCCTGTTCCATCCTTTCCGCGAGGCTCTGCAGGTCTGCTTCGACGCTCAGATCGGCAGGCAGAATCTCTACCTGAGTCCGATAGGCGTTCGTGAGTTCGTTCGCCAGTTGCTCCAGGCGATCTTTGCGCCGGGCGATCAGCAGTAAGTCATGCTCAGCTGCGAGCCTGCGCGCAAAGATCGCGCCTATGCCGCTGGAGGCGCCGGTGATCGCAACAAGGGTTCGGGACAAGAGTTCCCTCTTAGATATAGGCGATCACGTCGATCTCGACGAGTGACTTGCCGGGCACGCCTGCGACGGCAACCGTTGTTCGCACTGGCGGTTCGGAGCCGAACCGGCCCAGGAAAACTTCATTCATTTCTTTGTAGTCTTTGAGATCGGCCAAATAAACCTGCGCCTTTAGCACCTTGTCCATGGAAGAGCCAGCCTCTTCCAGGCTCTTTTTGATCTCGTCCAGCACGTGATTCGTGTGTGCCTTGATATCGCCTTCAAAATGCGCCCCGATGCCGGAGAGAAACAACAAATTCCCGTACGCCACAGCGTGGCTGAACAGCGGTGTCTTTTCCGGCTTCTTGCCGTTCGGATAGATGACGCGCTTCGTAGCGGTCGCGTTCGATTGCGCGGCGGCCGGAATTGCCGCTACACCCGCGGCGGCGGCCACTGCGGCGCCCTTGCCCAGAAAACCTCGTCGATTCGATTTCTTCATTCTTGTCTCCTCCAATCAGGTCTTACGCCGGTCTCACCGGCCGGATGACTCCTCTTGGCGCCTTGTACTGATGCCGCTGTGCAGACCATCTCGCTTCCCCGTATTCGCCGAGGTTTACGTTCCCGGCCATCTTGTCGCCGTCCACCGTTCCGGTAAAGTCATAAGACAATCGCGTGCCCTGAATTCTTTGCGAACTGCGGAACCGAATCAGATTGGCTGCCACCTCGCCGCGAAGATCTCCCGAGACGTACTCGCCGTGATGCGTTCCTTCCAGTTCGTTCCCTTTCTGTTCCAGCAGGATGGTGTGAACGGCCGATCCGCGATCGAAATCGATTCGAACCTGCCATTGACCTGCGACCATGGCGGGCGTGCCTTGGGGGAGCGGCTCCGGATTGGCGATCTTGGGAGGTTTCGAGAGCACGGCGTAGATCCGCTCGGCAACAACTTTAGCGTCGCCCGGCATCATCATATATGGCGTAATGGAAAGCGAACTCGCCATCATATCGGGACGGGAGCCCTTGGCGCCGCCGAGCACGATGCGCGGCTCGGTATCAAGAAGGAGCTTGTTCACTTCTTCGCCCGTGATGCCTAGTTGGGAACCGTCCCATGCGATCGAGAGCCGGGGCGAACGGTTTGACAGCCCCTCTTCGGCGTCATGCATGGTCGTCGTTACTCCAGGAACGCGTTTCACGCTGGTTGAGATCTCCTGCAGCCAGCCCTGCCACTGTTTCCACTCCGCGGCATGGTCGCGCTTCTTCCACATCTGCGCCGCCGCCAGCATGCCCATGATCTCTTCTTTGCCCACTTTTAGCGAGCGTCCGAACGCATGATGCGGGGCGCTGTTGGCCCAGGCCGCTTGCAACAGGTTCTTCTCGCCCAGCAGCAGGCCCGCGGCTTGCGGTCCGCGAATGCACTTGCCTCCGCT
>JAICXK010000232.1 GCA_025980435.1 Bryobacteraceae bacterium | reverse complement strand
TCCGCGTGCGCCAGTATGACCGCGCTTCCAGACTCCATGGAATCGAAATAGCGGTTGAACCGGCGTGGCTCCGCCGCGCTGCCGTACGGCTTCAGATTGTTCGCCCAGCGGTAGCCGATCGGCTGATACCAAAGCTCGGCCGCTACTTGAAACGGACCTTGCGCACCGCCCAGGGCGACCGAATACACGATGCGGTCTCCTGCTCCGGTGAAGTCAGGATCATGCGCGGCATTGCCGTAAACGGCAATCTGTTTGTCCGCTGTTTCCTTATCGAACCCGTGCGGCAACAGCCGGTTATCTTTCAGATAGCCGACGGCCGACAGCAGGCCGGTAGTAACGTGGCCTTGCTCATCGCCCATGATCGATTCGAAAATCTGCACCTGGTCCGGACGGTCGATTTCGCGATAGTGCGGTTCGAACCGGGTTGCATCGGCATCGTTATCGTTCCCCTGGATCGAGCCATCCTTGTTCAAAGCTCCCGACTCGAATACGATCCGGTGATCGCGGTCTCGCACAACCAGATGGAGCCATGCACGGCGCGATGGAAAGGCGGTCGGTAGCTTATGGCCGCCCAGGTTCTCGACAAAAATCTCCGCTTGCAGGTTTCCCGAACGTACCTGCAGGCGATCGATACTGATGCGCGCCGCCTTCGCTTGCAAAAACGCCACGGTCTGGTCGGCCGCCGCTGTCAACTCCTGCGGCAATGCCTGGACGCTGAGATCGTCGCGATAGCGGTTCAGCATTCTTTGCATAAAGAACTCAGCGGCCACGAACACATGCTGATGTAATCCCTGGCGTGGGATTCCCAGCACTCTCGCGATTGGTGTTTGTTCCTCCACCTTCGGCATATGGCAGTCCTGACAGCTTTGCTTGTCCCGATAATCGCTGTGCAGCCATTCCGGGTAGGGCATCTGCTCGTTCAACTCGCCGATCTTCTTTCCACCAGCTCCGTGCGCTGTTGTAATCAACGTATGACAGGTAGCGCATAGCTTCGAGTCGCGAATGTGTGAATCGTCGGTTGGCCGGAACCCGCCAGTCGATGTTTGCATGATGTGCTGGTTTCCCTTCACGATGTCGAATGGGCCGTACTCCGGATGTTCATTCTTAAAATTCGGCGGGTCGATCACAAACCCGCCGTTGTAACTCTCCGGCGTTCCGAGCTTTTCTTTCCCAATCTGGTGGCACACGGAGCAGTCCACGCCATCTTCCGCGTGCTGTCCCTCTTTCTTCTCCGCGCTGAACGGAAGATGCGAGAAAATCTGGCCGAGCTGTCCGCGCAGCTTCGCCTCATAGCGCGTGATCGGCATATGGCAGACGGAGCACTCGTCTTCAATGTCTGGTTTAACTTCGGGGTGGTCCATTGTTTCGCGGCGCACGCTGGCCTGCCAGTACGGATCACGGGAGGAGTTGGCCATGATACTGGCGCGCCAGTCGAAGCCAATGGAAACGTCTTTGCCAGACGGCGTCGTCAGCTCGTTATGACAGGCGATGCAGCGGTCCGAGGTTTGGAACTCCGGTTCCAACTTCGGATGTTGAGCGCTTCGCGCCAGTTGCGGCGAAAACAGGAGCGCCATTGTCAGCCAAGCCGCGCCGTGCATCACCAGCCCTCCGTCAGCTTGCCATCCTGCCAATCCCACAGCACGTAAAACAAAACCTGCACTTGACGCCCGGCCGTATTGGTAGCCGGAATGCGCACGCCCACATCGGCGCGGATATGCTGCCGTTTGCTTAGGGTCACTTCAAATTGCGGCAGCACGTCCCAATCCGTTTTGGCGCCGGTTGTGAGGTCGCGGTTCGCGAGAACTTCGACCATGGGCGACCAGAGGCGGCCCAAACCTTTATTCTGTGCAAAGTTCTGGCCCACGACGGTATTCCAGAACAGAGATTGCGGCGCAACATCGGTGTGCGTTGGCAGGTCGGCCCCGCCTTGAAACTGTAGAAAGAAGTTGGCGGGCAGAAGCTGTCCGTACGCCGCGAACGTTTCAAAGGTTGTGACGCCTGTCCCCAGGCCGCGTGCCTTGTTGCCGGTCGGAAATCCGACCTCCCCATCCAGGCTGAAAATGGAGCCGGTCCGCAAGCTCGAAAATATTTCGCGTTTCAAGCCGACGGCTGAGTCGCCGATTCCTCCGTACCAGGTATGGTTCTGATCTTGAAACGTGAACGGGACCGTCACCTCAATCTGATTCTTCACCCCGAAGCGCTGCTCATACACGATCTCATTCGTTATCCCTGGTGCGCCCTGTGTGTTGAAGATGGTTGTGTTGGCGACCTCGTCCTCCGGATACGCCTTTTCGGTAACCAGCGCACGCGGCAGATTCAGCTCCGCGCGCGGCCAATGCGGATCCGTGCAGAACCCGCGCAGATACTGAATGACTTTGTCGATCTGATCGTAACGAAGCGCTTCGCCGAATGACGGCATAATTTGCGAGAAGCCCCGAAACGGCCCGCCGTGAACAACCACCGCCTTCCAGTCCACATCCATTTCCGCGGTGGTCTGATCGCATCTTGTGAAGTCAGGAAACGAATCGGGCTTCTTAAAACCGGCAATGGATTCGGCAGTGCCCTTTCCATCGCGCCCGTGACACGCCGCGCACGCTGCCGTGTAGATTTGCTTGCCTGTATCGAGTTGCAGACCCGGATAGTTGCCCTTTTGCGCCAAGAGGCTGGCCGTAGTCGAAAGGACCAGCAGGATTACGCTGACGGCTCGACCGTGGATGGATCTGGTTAGCTTCCTACTGTTCTCGTAACGTGCGTGCGGGATCGATGCGGATGGCGCGGGCGGCGGGATTGCAGCAAGCGAGCAGAGCAACTGCAACCAGGATAACCAGTGCTGTTACATAAGTCGCCGGATCTCTCGGACTTACTCCGTAGAGAACGGCTGACAAGAGCCGGGCGCAGGCGAGTGTAATGGCTGTTCCTACCGAGAGACCAACGGCGCAAAGCACGAAGGTGCGTCTAAAAATCGAAGATAAAACTTGAGCCGGCTGCGCGCCTAACGCCATACGAATACCTATTTCACGCGCTCGGCGCGATACTGCATAAGCCATTAATGCGAACAGACCGGTCGCCGCCAACACCATTGCCAGCACGCCGAAGATGCCCAGGACGATCGCTGCGATTCGGGCAGGGAAGAGCGGCAGCGCCAGTTGATCTTTGAGACTGCCGGCATTGAAAATGGTCAGTTCCGGATCGAGGCCGAGCACGGTCTTGCGCAACAGGTCCGTCGCTGTCTGGGCAGGCAGCGCAGTGCGGACGACGACTGTTGTCCAGCCGGTTCCAGTCTGTGCGATTGGCAGAAATACAGCAGGATGCGGATCTTCGCCGAGATACTCATATTTGCCAGTTTCGACGATTCCGACGATCTGTACGATGTGGTCTCCCAGACGAAGGCGTTTATCCAAGGCGTTTTCATTGCCGAACAGCACATGCGTTAGAGCATCGTTCACAATCGCGACCAGCGGCGCGCCTTGTCTGTCGTGCTGATCAAAATCGCGTCCAGAGAGAAGCCTGGTCCCCGCGGTTCGAAGATAGCCTGTAGAGATGTTATAAACGATCGCGGCCCGCTGCTCCGAGGGCGGTGGAAGCGGACGATCCGCACGCGAGATAACATCGTTGTTTTCGCCGCCACTGCGAAGCGGCAGGCTGTTGATGATGCCGGTGGACTCAAGGCCGGGAATCGCTCCTGTTTTCCTCAGCAACTCCGCATCGAATCGGCGAGCACGATCGTCCTTGTAGCCCTGTAGCCTCAAATCGAACGAGACCGACACGGCGTTGTTTGGGTTGAAACCCAGGTTCAGTGTGAGTGCGTGCTGCAGGCTCCGGACGACAAGCACGGACGAGATGACCAGTACCACAGAAACCGCGATCTGACCGGCAACCAGAACATCGCGCATGCTCCAGCGGCGGATGCGATTCGAGGCTGGCTCGTTTTTGAGAGTTGCATTCAGATCCGTTCGAATCGCCTGAAGAGCGGGAGTCAAGCCGAAAAGAATCGTCGTACAAAGCGCTACAGCGATTGTAAAGCACAGGACTGCGGCGTTCGGATGAAGGGCTGTTCTGATCGGAAGATCAAAATCCGGATGCCACGAGCTGAAGAGCTGACAGGCACCGAAAGCCAGAGCGTATCCAAGCAGACCGCCACAGACGGCAAGCAGCAGGCTCTCGGTCATGAGTTGCTGCAATAGTTGCGTTCGGCTGGCTCCGACAGCTAAACGGATGCCAATTTCATGACGGCGATCGGACGCGCGCGCCGACAACATGGCCGCGAGGTTCACGCACGCAAGCAGAAGGACGAGCGCGGCAACGCTCATGAGGACAATACCGAAGCCCGTAATAGGTCCTCGAAGAGCCTGGCCTATCAAACCAGGACGCGTTAAGTGAAACCTGTCCTTCTGGTTAATGTCGTTTGGATAGGCTCTGGCAAGCTGCCGGACAATCTGGTCCAAATTCGCTTCGGCCTTTGCGCGAGAGACTCCGGGCTTCAGACGCCCCATGACCCAGGCCTCTTGAGAACCGCGCGAATGGAGCCAATCGTTGCCAGGCTCAATCTGGAGCTCCATGCTCATTGGCGTCCAGTAGTCGGCGCTTGTAATGAACTCCGTTCCCCCAAAGAATTGCGGGGCCACGCCAATGATTGTGAACGGAAAGCCGTTGACCCTGACGATTCTGCCAATGACGTTCGGATCCGCGGCAAGGTGGCCCTGCCAAAAACGATAACTGATTACCAGAACGGGGTCGGCGCCAGGCTTGTCGTCATTCGCAGGTCCGAAAAAGCGGCCGAGCAGCGGTTTAACCCCGAGCGTTTCAAAGTAGTTCCCGGTTGCTTCATAGCCCCACACGCGAAAGTTCTGCCGTGCATGGAGGCTCATGTTCACGGGATTGTAGCGGTAGGCGATCAGGCTTGAAAACGCCTGATTCCGATCACGGAAATCGATGTAATTCGGGTAGGAGATATTGACCATGCCTCCCCAGTTCAGCGACATGAGCTGCTGGGGATCGCGAACCGGCAAGGAGCGTAGAAGGAAGTTCTCGATAAAGGTGAACACCGTCGTGTTCGCGCCGATGCCGAGCGCCAGAGTGGAAATCGCAACTATTGTAAAAAGCGGAGTGTGGCGGAGCGTGCGGACGGCATACCGAAAATCGCGGATCGCGTTTTCAACCGGGCCGATGCCGCGCGCGTCTCGGCATTCTTCCTTGTACAGAGCAGCCGATCCGGTCAGGCGTTGCGCCGCAAACTTCGCCTCCTCCGGTGACATGCCGGCGCGGATGTTGCTTTCGATCTCTTGCTCTAAGTGATACTGGATCTCGTTATCTAGATCAGCTTCGGCTTGCCCGTGTCGAAAGAGCGATCGCAGAAGGCTTCGAAGTCTAGCGGTCCAACGCATGATTCCTCGTTTTCCTACTGTTCCCTCAATACGCGTGCCGGGTCGATTCTCGTGGCCCGAAGGGCTGGCACCAGCCCCGCCATCACAGCGAACAGCAGCAGAACCGCTGCAGCGCAGGCAACGCTCAGCGGATCATGGATGCCAACGCCGTACAGGATGCCTTCGTGCTCATGAGGGACCATGTACAGCGCACTTCCAAACATCGTGCCTAGAACCAGAGCAATAGCGAGACCGCAAATGGATCCAGCGATAGTCAGGCGGAGGACGTGCCTGAGCATCAGGCCGAGAACACCGTTCCGCTGCGCTCCAAGTGCGATGCGGACGCCGATTTCGCGTGTTCGCTGCGCGGCAGCGAACGAAAGCGTACCGTAAAGCGCAACAGCAGTCAATATGAGTGCGAGAACAGCGAAGATGGAAATCAGCAAGAGGTTGAATCGGGGGGACTGCATAGCCTCGTTTACGTAAGAATCGAGCGGCTTTGCATTAGCCACAAACTGCTCTGCATCGAGGTGTTGAAACTTGCGCCGCAGGACCGGCGCAACGGAAAGCGGGGCGCTCGTTTTCGTGATTGCATACATCTGGCGTGCCTGGTTTTGCGCGAAAGGGAAATACAGGTCGTCGAATGGAACCTCATCCAAACCCACGTCCCTTGCATTTGCGGCGACGCCGACGATCTCAACCTTTCCTTCGGGCACGGCTGTTGCTGTGCCTCGGAGAATCAGCAACTGCTTGCCGATGGGATTCTCTCCAGAGAAGAAATGCCGCGCGAAATTCACGTTGATGATCGCGACGCCCGGACTCGCTTCCGAATCCCGCCCGGTGAAGGCGCGCCCCTGAACAATCGGAATTCCGAGGAGATGAAAATAATCCGGCGTTATTATGCGCTCAAGAGAAGACGGCTCTTGACCGTGTGCCGGGCGGGGATAGCCGGCTCGTACGAAGGTTGTGTCATCGCCTCCCGTCAATGGGAGACTGCTAGACAGCGCGAGTTCCCGAACGCCGGCGATTGCCGATGCCTGTTCGATCACACCTCGATAGAATTTTCTGAGCTGCATTCTATCTGAGTACTTTGCGCCGCTCAGCGGGATCTGCATGGTCAAAACATCGTGGGGATTGAAGCCTAGCGGTATATGTTGCAACTCCGAATTGCTGGCGACGAACAAGCCAGCGCCGAACAGCGAAAGAAAGGCCAGCGTCACCTCGGCGACTGCGAGAAATCCGATGCGCCGGCGCGTTCCGATACTGCTCGAGATGCCTCTTCCGGAATCGCGCAGTGCGGCTTCTACATTGCCCTTTGAAGCAGAAAATCGAGGCGCCAACCCAAAGAGAAATGTGGCCCCGATGGAAATCGCGACAGCAAACGCAACCGACCACAGATCGAGAGATAGTTCGGTCTCGCGTAACAACATGTCTCGAAGCGGCAAGGACCGAAGGGCATGAATGCTCCAAGTAGCGAGCAGGATGCCCAATGCTGCGCCGGAGAACGCAATCCATGCGCTCTCGGCAAGGGCTTGACGAACGAGTGTCGCGCGGCTGGCGCCGAGTGCTTCGCGAACCGCGAACTCGCGCTGACGGACAACTGAACGCATCAATTGCAGACCCGCGACGTTCGCGCAGGCAATCAGCAGCACAAAGACAGAGAATGCAAAAGACAGGAGCAGTAAACTGTGCGCGGAGGCGGATGTGAACGTGTCGCCCAAATCGGACACCGATACGCTGAAGTTTGCGTTTGTGTCGGGGTGTTCGATGGCGATTCCTCGAGCGACCGCTTCCATGTCGCCCAGTGCGCGTCTTAAAGTCACTCCGGCGCGCAAACGGCCAATCACTACCAAGTCGCGCGAATGGCGTGATTCAGCGCCAGAGACCTCGAGCGGAAGGAAAACTTCCGGTGTTTGCAAGACCTCCAGCCGGAAATGGTCCGGCAGCACACCGGTAATCGAATAGCGCGTTCCGTCCAGCTTAATAGTTTTGCGAAGGGCGGCCCGTGGTGAACCGAATGCGCGGCGCGATAGCTCAGCTGAGACTATAGCCTCGGTTTGCTTTCCGGGCTGTTCGCTCGCGAGTTCGAAAGTTCGACCAACTTGCGGCGCTACTCTCAAGATTTCAAAAAAACCAGCGGAAATGGCAGCGACTTCAGGGCGCTCCGTTAGTCCTTGTGCGACGAAATTGCGCCGAGTCGACCATTGCATCGCGGCCAAGCTCTCAAAAGTGCGCGCGCGCTGCCGGTAATCAGCAAACTCTGGGGCCGAGACCGGCGCTTGTTGCCACTTCTGCTTAAGGTTGCGCTCCCAAACCGTTACTAACCTTTTAGCTTCCGGGAATGGCAATGAGCGCCAGAGCTGCGACTCAACCACGCTAAACAGCGTGGTAGCCACTCCAATGCCGAGTGCGAGAGTGACTGAAGCCATAGCGAAGAAAACTCGATCCTTGAGAAGCACACGAAGGCCATATCGAAGATCGCGCAAGAAATTTTCAATAGATATGCCTCCGCGGGCGTCCCGGCATTCTTCCTTGAAAAGGGAAACTGAGCCGGTCAGCCGCTGCGCCGCAAACTTCGCCTCGTCGGGCGACATGCCGGCGCGGATGTTGCTTTCGATCTCTTGCTCAAGGTGATACTGGAGCTCGTTGTCTAGATCAGCTTCAGCTTGCCGGCATCGAAAGAGCGATCGCAGAAGGCTTCGAAGTCTGGCGGTCCAACGCATGGGTTCTTCCTAGACCGTTTCAATGACCAATCCGATGGCGTTTGACAGCCTCTGCCAGTTGTCGAGCTCGGACTTGAGTTGCTTCCGCCCGGCCGCCGTGAGTGAATAGAATTTTGCACGGCGATTATTTTC
>JAICXK010000247.1 GCA_025980435.1 Bryobacteraceae bacterium | reverse complement strand
GATATCTCAGGATTCGGTTTTAAGGATGACGTAGCATTCTGCCGTCACCTTGTCGAAAACATCGGAGTGGCTGCCGTGCCAGGATCGAGTTTCTTTTCCAATCCGGCCGACGGCCGGCACCTCGTGCGCTTCTGCTTTGCCAAAAAGCCCGAAACGCTGCAAGCCGCCGCCGAAAGGTTGTGGCGACTTTGAATCTTTTGTGGGGCGGATCGCCTGATCCGCAGCCGGACCGCCTGGTCCGGCTTAATGGTGAACTGTTCGTTCACTCTTGGTGAACTGTTCGTTCGCCCTTGGTGAACTGCTTGTTCGCCCCTGGTGAACTGTTTGTTCACTCTTGGTGAACTGTTCGTTCGCCCTTGGTGAACTGTTCGTTCGCCCTTGGTGAACTGTTCGTTCACTCTTGGTGAACTGTTCGTTCACCCGTGCAGTTTACTGTCCGCGCTAAGGGCTCGTCGAGCCCTTCTGAGAGATCGCATCCACCGCCACGCCGAGTCCTGCCAGCGCACCGGCGAGACCCACGTAAAGCAGCCCGTTTCCCGCCGCCCCCGCGGAGCCTCCCGTTAGCAGCGCAAACGCCGCTGCCGTACACGGATTGACCACGCTCTTCAGCGCGCCTTTGGCGTCCAGCACCCGAACGTTACCGCTGACGGCGCCTACTTCCAAATTCCCATTCGCGATCCGGACCGCGCCTTCGGCGTTTGGATCTTCCCCAAGCACTTTGAGGCCATGTGAGTCGATGCTGCAGTTCCCGAACGGCTCGCTTCGCGCCGCCCCCTTCTCCAGAACCAGCGCCCCCGAATTTACCGAGGCCGCCGAATTCGGACCCATCAAAAACTGGCACTGATTCCCCAGGAAAATTTTCACCGGGGTGTTCAGTGTCTGCAGCCGCGCGCCATTTGTCAGGTTTGCGTTACCCGGAACCGAGCTGCCGTTTACAAGCATGTTCGCCCCTACCGCCACTCCGGCCATCCCGGGCGCGAGCGGGGGAGCAGTCTGGTCCCCTCCTGGGTTATGTTCCAGGTTTCTCGAAACACTCGCCACCTTCTTGCAGATATTGACCTGGTGGATAACGGCTGTCCCCACCACTTGCCCTTGGTAGTGAACGGTGACGTGAATATCGAACTTCCCTGTCACGCCGTTATTCTTCAAGCCGCTTGCAACTGCCTGCCCCGCGGCATTAGTGGTTGCCACGAATTTGGATGAACCGTCCGCGAACTGCGCTCCCGGTTGACCGGGCGCATTCGGAGTATCGAACTCAACATAGGCTCCCGGTACGCGCTTGTGGTTCTTGTCTTCTACTTGAACAATCGGTTCGCGCGCAAGTCGCCCCTCAACGTTGTTCAGCGCGCCTTGCCCATCAATGATCGCGATGTGGAAGCTCGATGGCGATGGCTGCAGTTGTCCCCAGGATGGTGAGCTTAACAGGCTCGCCACCGTGATAAGTGATAAAAGTCGAATCGTGCGAGTAGAATATCACGAACCGATTTGGCAGAGCGAATAGGAAACTCCGCTTACTACGGCGCCGGTATCAAAAAATTCAGGCTCTCCGGCAGGGTGGCCGGTACCTGAAACAGATTCGAGCTGGGCTGGAAGGTCCCGCTCAGGAATTGATTGGGATTCGGGTTCGATTTTCCGTTCGAAGCGAAGTAGGCTGCCGCCTGCTGCTGTTCCGCCAGGGCGAGAGATGTTTCCGGCGCGTTAGTAGGATCAAAGATCGTCTCATTACTCAATATGCGATGCGGCAATATGGGGAACGGCACGCCCACGGACATCACGCCCAGGAGCGTAGGTTGCAATGCAACCGCCTGGTCGAAGCGCAGGAACCAGGACGTGGGCTGCGCGTTCGCTGCCCGGATGATGGCTGACTCTGTCGGGTTCGGCATTTCCAGGTCTCCATAGCCGAACTGAATGAGGGTGTTTTTCGGAGGTACGCCGGCCAGCGGTGCGGTTTTCAGATGCGGCGCGTAACTGAGCGGATCGCCGGACATACCAACCCACTCCGCCGCTTCAAACGCAGCCTGGAGCGTGGTTGGGCGCGCGGTTCCGTCGGTAGGGGCGCTCACTACCAGCGGCGGCTGATCGCGGAAGACATAATCGTCGTTGAAGTAAGCGGGCGCGGGCGCATTCAGCAGCGCCGGGCTGATGGAGGCAAGGTAAGCGATCGCGAGCGGGCGTCCCGAGACTGCGAGACGAGCCACATCGACTGAAGTACCGCCGTCGCCATTAAACACCGCCGCGGTTACGCCTGGCTCCACTGCATGGAAGGGCGTCCCATAGGTTGTCCCAAATGACTGGCCAACATAGAAGATGCGGTTCGGGTCCAAATTCATCCCAAGCCCGTTGGTGGTTTTAATTGTTTTGACCAGAGCGAATAAATCAACCGCGGTTTGCCGTCCGCAATCGCGAATGGCAACCGCTCCCGGCACAATGCAGCCGTCTGCCTGGCCGATTTGCGTATTTCCGGGAATGAGAATCCCGCGCCCGGGCGTCAGCACAGTGTGGGGGATACCAAGGCTGTCCGTTACCTGGACCGTGCTCCCTGCCCCATAGCCGTTTCCAGGAACTTCAAAGGCGAGCGTCGCAAAGCCCTTCTTCGCCAGCGTTCCGGCTATAAAAGTAGGAGCCCCGAACTGGTTGTCTCCTAACCCGTGCCCGTAAATCACCACCGGATATCCGGCGCGCGGCTTTGGAGTGGCCGGCAGGAAGACGTGAAATGAGATAGTCGCGTAGCCCAAAGGGGCGGTTGGCGTCGGGACAGGGCCGGTGATCGGAGCATTCGTCGGCGTGGCCGCGATCGTCCCGTTTGACGGATTCAGGAAATTGGGAGAGAGGTAAAGGCCAAAGGCGATCGACTTGACGCCAGAGAGCGGAGCAAGCGGTATGGGCTGGGATGTAAGCGCGCTGTTGCCCTGCGGGTGCCAGGTAATGTCCTTCGTATTGGATAGTGCAAAGGCCGATGGCAGCCCGGCCGGAAGGACAACCGGCAACAGATGCGTCGATACAAATTGCCGGGCCTGTTCCAGCCACGTCGTTGCGCTCAGTGTCGTGAAAAGAGATCCGCCCGCAAGAGTACTGGTTGGCTGTTTGGCTTGCCTTAGAGCGCTGGAGAAGCCCGTGCAGTAGGTGTCCGTCGCTCCATTTATACAGGCGCTGAATGCGGGATCCGCAGTTACACTCAGCCCGTTTGCATCGTGAACCGAGTTAGTCACCAAAAGAAGGTACTTACTCTGCTGGTTCAACACCTGGTTCGGTTTAGCAAAGGCGCAGTTACTGCTCGAATCGTACAGAATCTGATTGATTGCGACAGGCGTTTGCGGCTTAGCAACCGGGACTATGCTAATTCCGCTCGAGAGTGTCTTCGGATCGATGGGGGCGGAAAAGCATACCATGACTCGCGGGTTGATGCTGAACCCGTCCAGTTCATTGATCAGGCCGATATTGCTGCATACACTGGGGCTCGTGGACGGATCGCAATAATCGAAGGTCGCCGGTAGATCCACCTTCAGCCCGGTCTTCTGCCCGGAATCGGGCACTGTCAGAATGTTTGTTGGAAACGGCCCTGTCGTGGGCGAGGCCGGTCCATAAAGAACAGTGGTTTGACCAAATAGCGAAATGGAAAAAATGAAGAAGAAAGCCGGATAGGTATTTCTTACAGCTTTAGAAACAATTGTAAGTACTTCCAACGGGAAAGCTCCTCGCCGCCAGGTATTTAAGTTCGGATAACCCGAACTTTACCGGGAAACTTCTGGATTATAGCGCCCGTGGGGGGTTCAAAGCTGCTAGCAAATTCCTTGTTCAACGATATCGGCAGCGCGCGTGACCCCTCCAGCCCTTTGTATAGAGTCACTTATGGACTCAGCCTTAATCCTGTAAGATGCATCACTCAGGACAATCTGAATCGCGTCCCGCAATTTTCTGGCCCCGAGCTTGGGAAGCGCAAGCACTCGGCCCGTGCCCGACCACCGTATACGGCTGGCAATCGCGGGTTGTTCGTAGGTAATCGGAACAGCGATGAGTGGCACACCGTTTGCTAGCGAATCGAGGACCGTGTTCAAGCCGGCATGCGTGAGCGTCAGACGGGCTTTCGCCAGCACGGCCCTTTGAGGAGCGTAGCTGACCACAAGCGGATTTCCGGGGAGGCTTGCGACCGCGCGCTCGTCCAGGCCGCCCCCATGAGTAATCACCAGTTGCACAGGTAGTCCCTCACACGCCTCTGCGAAACAGCGAAATACTTGTCCTTTGCGATTCTGGAGTGTACCCAGCGACGCGTAAATCAGCGGCCGTCCGTCTAGCCGATCCCAGGGGAATGGCGTGTCTTCTGTTCGTGGGTCGCGCAGCGGTCCGACATATTCGAAGCACTTTGGTAAATACCGCCGGGGGAAATCGAAAGCCGGTGGGAGCTGGCTAATCTGGCCCAGCATAGAAAAGGAATCATCGGGGCGGTCGTGTAACTTGAGACCCCATTTACGCCGATAGTTTCGGAGCACGCCCGTAATCGGAGCCATCACGCGGTCCGAAGCCGTATAGCCGGCACGATTTCTGACCCGGGCAAACGCGTTATCGTGATAGTCCCAACCCGTGAACGGCGGAGGGATAACCGGTTCACGGTTCAATGCCAGCGCGTTACAGATCGTTAGGAAGGGTAGCCCCAGATGTTCCGCGACGGTTCCCCCGGCTGGTTCCGTCTGATCCACCAGCAAGGCATCAATACCCGTTGACCGGATGCAGCCGGGCGCATCGCGGCAGATCATTTCGGTTGTCTTCCTGACCGCACGGATTGTGAAGCGGAGCGCGGCCAGACCCTCCAGCCGCGCGAGTTGCGCCAGCGATTCGGCCAGCGATCCCGGCGGATGATCGGAATAGCCAATTCCGATGAATCCCAGGCCCTCCGCGCGGGCGCGTTCCGCCAGGTCCGGCATGTGAATCAGGCTGACCCGGTGCCCGCGCCGGATCAATTCGCGTCCCAAGGCTCCAAACGGATGAATATGACCCGAGACAGGCGGGCTAATAATTCCGAAGTGCATTGGAGGTGTGGCTCGCGCCACGACTGGTCCGGCTCAACACGTCTTCCACAATCGCGGCGGCGCGCTCCACTCCGCCCGCTCGCTCGATGGATTTCTTCAGGTCCCCAGCGCGTGCCCGATATGCCGGGTCAGTGATCACACGCTGCACTGTTGCCCGGAGCGACGATGCCGTGGCCCGCGCCGCGGGTATCACCTCGCCTGCTCCCGAGCGCTTCACTCGCGCGGCAATACCGGGCTGATCGTGCGTAATCGGCAGCGCAACCATGGGCACTCCGAACGCCAGCGATTGCATCACGGTGTTCAGGCCTCCATGCGTGATCGTAAGGCTTGCAAGGGACAGAATCTCAAGCTGCGGCGCATAGTTAACAACCACAGGAGAGCCGGGCAGATCTGACGGCAACTGTCCTTTGCTGCCGCCCGTGGCAATTACAAGCTGCGCATCCAAATTCGCGCACGCCTCGGCGATCACTCTGAAATAGCCGCTATTCCTCTCCTGCAACGTCCCGAGCGAAGCGTAGATCAGCGGTTTCCCGTTGAGCCGTTCAAAAGGGAAAAGTACTTCCGGCCCGGCGCGGTCGCAAAACGGCCCTACATAGTGAAACGATTCCGGCAGCTTGCGGCGCGGGAAATCGAAGTCGCCCGTCATCTGGCAGATCTGCGCGATCCGCGAAAACGAATCGTCGGGCGTGTGCAAGCGGGGCAGCCCCCATGCCGAACGGTATCGATTCACGGTCTTATTAATGGGCGCAATCAGGCGATCGGTCAGGCCGCACCCCATCCGGTTCCGCAGCCGCGCCAAGCCGCCTGTCTCGTACGCCCAGGGCACAAAGGGCGGCGGAATATCGGGTTCCCGGTTCAGGGGCAAGCTGGGGCAAATGTTGATGAAGGGCAACTTCAGGTGCTCCGCCACGCTAGCGCCCGCGGGTTCATTCTGATCTACGATGACCAGGTCGATGCCCGCCTCATCCAGCGCCGCCGGCAGGAATTCACACAGCAGAGCGGAGCATTCCCGCGAACAGGCCACGGCAAAACGCAAAGAGCGGAGCCCGCCCAGTTCGCTCATCGTGTGGATCCGCGCCGCCAGCGCATCGCTGCCTGATGTTCCGACCGGCTTGAAATCCACGCCTGCCGCCCGCGCGCTCGGCTCCACACCGGGAATATGAAAGTAGGTAACGGCGTGCCCTCGCCTCTTCAGAGCGCGGCCCAAAGTTGTAGCCGGATTCAAGTGTCCGGGTAAAGGCGGGCAGATCAGCGCGATGTGAGCCACGCTTATTTCAGTTTGCGCAGGCCTTTTCTGAACAGACTGCTGAGCGAATGCGGCAGGCTGGGGCTGCTCATCTTGCGGTATTCGATCGCGAGCGGAAGGGTTCCAACCAGGCGTCGGTAAGCCTCCGGCAGCGAATGATAGGGGATTCCCGGAAAATAATGGTGCAGCGCGTGATAGCGCAACCCCACCGGCGCCCAGAGTTCGGTCCAGCTTCTTCCCGGCGTGTCGATCGAATCCATCAACTGGCCCATTCGATCCAGCGGCTCTCCGGAACTCTCGTACGCGTGAGCTCCCAGGGTGCGCAACGTGTTAATAAAACTGGCAATCGAGACGACCACGAACCATACCAGAAACGCCCGCCACGGAAGCAGCCCAAGCGCGGCCAATGTAATCGGAACGGCCCACACCAGGAGGATGAACAGGCTGTCCCGCCGGATCGTTTTTACCAGGTTCGGACTGGCATCCCGGCGGTAGCGAACATTGATTGTCAGGGAGGAAGCGTGCACAACCAGCCATTCCTGCAGGCCCTTCGATACTAAGCCGAGCGGTGTGAAAATGACGAACCGCGCCAGCAGTACCGCCGGTATGAGAAAGCTTTCGAGAGCAAAAACGGTTGTTCTGGCGCTCGAACGCGCAAACGGCAGATATTCAGGGTCTCCCGAAGTGCCGTATACACTCAATTTGTGATGATCATTGTGCACCCCGACATACACGAAGGAGGGCATCAGCAGCGGGAAGCCGGCCAGGAAATTCCAGACTGTTTCGAAGCCGGGCAGCGTGCGATGGTTCTGGTGGCTGACCTCATGGATGAAGCAAAGCGCCCGGTATAGGGCAAAGACCGCGACGGCCGCCGCGGCGATCATCCCGGCCGAAAATGGCCGGAGAAACACAGCCAACGCAAAGCCGCCCCATCCCAGCGCGCAGCTTGCCAGAAAGTCGGTCCAGTAAAAGGTTGGATTTACGCGGTGCAGGTCCCGCACCAGGGCGCGAACCTGAACTTCATCAATCTGAAGGGCATACTGCTCCCGCAAAGCCCCACGCAGGACAACCGCTCCTGAACTCATCAAATAAGCCTACATTCTATCAAGTAACCGGGGCGGACCGGGAATCTCAGGAGCCGAAGCTGGGCCGCGCGTAGCAGCCAAACAGCGGGATGCCCGACCCAGAGGCGCCCTCCGGATCTCAGTCACAAATCTTATCTGTCACATTCCACAAGCTTTAACCACAAATCGCTTGCACGCCCCTGTTAGAATGGTCTTGTAAGCGCCGCTGCAACCGAGCAGTTGGCGCTTTTTCTATTTCAGGAGCCTCTCTCATGTCTACACCAACGCAAATCGCCGCCAATCAGGCCAACTCGCAGCACAGT
>JAICXK010000358.1 GCA_025980435.1 Bryobacteraceae bacterium | reverse complement strand
TCGTTGTGCGCTCCTGAGTCGCCCACGTGCGGATCCAGCACCACATACAGGCTCAGGTTGGGGGCCGATGGCTCAAATTTGACGTCCATTAACAACACGTCCCGATCGGGATCGGTCAGCACTTCTTTCCGGATCCTGTACCGCCCCTGGTTGCACTCCGTAGTGATTCGAAATCCCGGTACGCCGCCGCTGAAATACTCTACCCGGTATTTGGCGTCTGTCTCCTCATCGGAAAAAAAGTTCTGCCCATCGGCAACCAGGAACCGCATCGCACGAGTGTTGGCCTGGTCGATGCTCGGGAAATAGATTTCATTCAGGATGCCCCCCGAGAGCGTGAACCAAACGCGGCTTTGTTCGCAAACGGCCGTTCCCACGGCTGCTTTGGCTCCCGTCGTCCAGCGCGGCCGTACGCCCGGTTGCCCCGGCGCCGGTAGATGTTGGTCTGGTTTCGTTCTGGCGTGGCGCTCAATATCGAAGATCATCGTGATTTGGGAGCTGCACTAACTCATTCCCTTCGCTTTGTAAGATGGCAGCAGGCGTGCCAGCATTTCCGGATTCCTCCGGATGAGCGCTGCTTGGAATTCTCTTATGGCCCTGAAAGAGTACGCCCGCAAAAGGAACTTCGAGAAAACCCCCGAGCCGCCGCCCGAGGAGCCACACGCCAAACACCGCGGCCGCGGCGGATTCTTCTGCGTGCAACGCCACGACGCCACCCGCCTCCATTACGATTTTCGCCTGGAAGTAAACGGCGTTCTCGTCAGTTGGGCCGTTCCAAAGGGGCCCAGCCTCGATCCCGCGCGTAAGGCGCTTGCCATGAAGGTGGAGGATCATCCTCTCGATTACGGCGTCTTCGAAGGCAATATTCCGGAAGGGAATTACGGCGCCGGCAGCGTGATGCTATGGGACAAAGGTTCCTACGACATCCTCGATGAGCTTCCGGCGCAAGCGCAGCTAGACCGCGGCGACTTCAAATTCGCCCTGCATGGCACGAAGCTCAACGGCGCTTTCGCTATCGTTCACATGAAGCACGCCGGGAAAGGAAATGAGTGGCTCCTCATCAAGAAGAAGGACGAGTTTGCGGTTCCGGACTACGACATAAATCAATTCAACTGGAGCGTGGCCACTCGCCGCACGCAAGACGAAATCGCGGAAAATATCGAGGCTCTGGAAGTTGGAGATCTGAAAGGCGCCCGCAAAGCAGCCCCCCCGGCGAACCTGGAGGCGATGCTCGCGACCGCTGTTACCAAGCCGCCGTCCGGTCCCCAATGGCTCTATGAAATCAAATGGGACGGCATCCGCGCCCTTTGCCTGCTGCGGAACGGTTCGCTCCAAATTCAATCCCGGCGCGGAAATCGCTGCGAAAAGCAGTATCCTGAGTTCGCCTCGCTGGCGGACCACGTGAATCTCAAGACCGCGTGGCTCGATGCTGAAATCTGCGTGCTGGACGACCAGGGACGTGCTCGCTTTGAGCTCATACAACCTCGTATCGCGGCCAATCTCAACGCGGTTCCGCGTCTGGCCGAAACAGCCCCGGCGACCCTCTTTCTCTTTGATGTTCTTTACGCGGACGGTTTCGACCTGCGAGGCGTCGCGCTGGAGGATCGCAAGCGGCTCCTGAAAAGCGTTGTTACTCCTGCCGAAGACATCCGGATCTCGGATGCGTTCGATACGGACGGTGAAGAGATGCTGGAAGCCGCCCGCAGCATGGGCCTGGAAGGGATTGTCGCCAAGGATCGCCGGAGTAAATATGAATCCGGCCGCTCCACCTGCT
Organism: Bryobacteraceae bacterium; assembly: GCA_025980435.1. Classification (GTDB taxonomy): domain Bacteria; phylum Acidobacteriota; class Terriglobia; order Bryobacterales; family Bryobacteraceae; genus Bog-105. Next base: position 2,416 of record JAICXK010000358.1, on the reverse strand, counting down.
GGCTCAAGATCAAGATCCAGAATGAGCAGGAGTTCGTCATCGCGGGGTTTACAAAGGGAGAGCGCGATTATTTCGGCGCGCTGATCCTTGCGGTCAGTGAAGACGGCAAATTTCGGCATGTTGGCCAGGTGGGTACCGGCTTCGACCAGAAGCTGATGAAAGGGATTTACGAGCGTCTGAAACCTCTCATCGCGAGAGTCAATCCCCTCGTGGATAAGCCTCGTATCAAGGACGCCACCTGGGTGCGTCCCGAACTGGTTTGCGAGGTGCGTTTCCTCGAATGGACGAAGGACCGCATGCTGCGCGCCCCTGTTTTCATCGGCCTTCGAGACGACCAGTCCGCCCGCGAGGCGGTCCGCGAAGAAGCAGTTGAGCCGCCTGCGCCTGTTGCAGAAACAGAACCCGACCGGCTCGATCTCAGCAGCCGCGAGGCCACCGTGGACATCGAAGGACATCGCCTCAAGTTCACTAATCTGGATAAGGTCTTCTTTCCCAAGGACGGCTGGAAAAAGCGCGACCTGCTCGATTTCTATGACCGCGTCTCGCCTTGGCTTTTACCGCACTTGAAAGATCGGCCCTTGTCACTGAAACGCTACCCGAATGGCATCGCGGAAGATTACTTCTTCCAAAAGAACGCCGGCAGCCATTTCCCGGATTGGATGCTTCTCGAGCCCATTACCGAGCATCATCCGCCCAAGGTCAATCATTATCCCGTTGCGAACGACCGGGCCACGCTCCTCTATCTGGTCAATCTTGGATGCATCGACCATAACCCCTGGATGAGCCGCATCGGCAGCCTGGAGCACCCGGACTGGATGCTGCTTGATCTCGATCCGGTCGAGACCGGTTTCGATCAGATCGTGGAGGCCGTCCTGCTGGTTCGCGAGGTGTTATCCGGCCTGGGACTGAAGGGCTACCCCAAGACGACCGGCGGAGACGGAATGCACGTGTATGTTCCGCTCGAGCCGGTCTACACGTATGAACAGGTACGCAGTTTTGCCGAGCTGGTATCTCATCTGGCGCTCGAGCGGGAGCCGAACCTCTTTACCACTCCGCGCAGCGTTGGTAAACGGAAGAAGGGCCGCGTCTACTTCGATTATCTGCAGATCGGAACCGGCAAAACGATTGCCGCGCCGTACGTGGTCCGCGCCCACGATGGCGCTCCCGTCGCCACTCCGCTCGATTGGAAAGAGGTTAAGCGCGGAATCTGTCCCAACGACTTCCGCATCGAAAACGCGATCGAGCGCTTCCAGCGGGTGGGCGATTTATTCGCACCCGTCATTCAGGGCGGCCAGACGCTTGAAAGCGCCCTGGAGCACCTGCACGGAACGTCTCAAGAGCAGGCTGCAGCCAAACCAGTGAAAAGGAAAGCGGCCAAGAGCGTCAAGAAATCCTGATCACCTAATGATCTTCCCCGGAGTTCCGGATTCCCTGTCGAAACCGTTCAACTGAGGAAAACTCGTCCTTGAAAAATCGTACATGTCCTGAAGAGCTTCGCACCTGCAATCTGTGCTGGAAGAAGTTCCGAGCAAGTATCTTTCCTAGTCATCGTGAGCAATGCGCGAAAGCGAGCCGGAATAAGATTGCTAAATCGGCTCCGAAACCTGCCGCCTCTGCCGATGCTATTTCAAAGCCTTTTCGGGAAAACGCCGAGTCAGCAGCCCGTCCACGAATACTTCACTGGTGTGCAGGATATGCAACGAACCGGTCGGACCCCAAACCCTAACGCAGCACGGTGAGGGCCGCTGCGACCAGCCTCGTCAAGAATGCAATGAGATAAAAGACGAGAGTCGACGAAAGCGGTGGGAGGATCAGCGGGTACCGGGTTGGTGGACGGGAGGTGAATAGCTGCTTCTGCAACAACAGCTCACTGGGCCGGCTCATCTGCTGCCGGAAACCCGATCCGCCGTTTTGGTGGATCAGGGGAAGTGGCAATCATCTCCTCGATAGCGGCAAAAACCGCTTCAATTTGTTGCTGATGCTGGTCGATCCGATAGTTCTGATCCAGTTGGTGGCGCTCCAATTCATTAAGGCGTTGCGCCAGTTCTTCGTGCGTAGCAAGCAACTGCCGCAGGCGAACGAAGGCGCGCATAATTGCTATATTCACCTGAATGGCTCGTTTGCTGCTGAGAACGGACGAAAGCATTGCGATACCCTGTTCAGTAAAAACGTAAGGCATATAGCGACGCCCGCCACGTCCAGCCTTTGAGGTCGCAATCTGCGACCTCAAAACGTGAGCCTCCTCCTGTGTTAGCCGGAACATGAAGTCCTCCGGGAAGCGATCTCGGTTGCGGCGAACGGCTTCATTCAGCCGTTTCGTTGGCACCTGGTAAAGCTCTGCCAAATCCTCATCTAGCATGACCTTTTCCGTGCGAACCAACAATATCCGATTCTCGATCACTCGCACTGGCAGATC